>NZ_JAFEJA010000002.1:0-310000 GCF_016919245.1 Streptomyces zhihengii
CCGCGACCCGGACCGGGCCCGCCCGCGGCGGCGGGGTCGTAGGCTTGCCGCCATGGCCACGCTGATCCTCGTACGGCACGGACGTTCCACCGCCAACACCGAGGGGGTGCTCGCCGGGTGGACCCCCGGTGTCCACCTCGACGAGCGGGGGAGCGCCCAGGCCGCGTCCCTGCCCGGCCGGCTTGCCCGGGTGCCGCTCGCGGCGGTGGTGAGCAGCCCGCTGGAGCGCTGCCGGGAGACGGTGGCGCCGTTGCTGGCGGCCCGCCCCGGGCTCGCGCTCCACACCGACGACCGCATCGGCGAGTGCCACTACGGCGACTGGTCCGGGCGCAAACTCGCCGAGCTCGCCCGGGAACCGCTGATGGAGGTCGTCCAGCAGCATCCGTCGGCGGCCGCCTTCCCGGGCGGCGAGTCGATGCGCGCCATGCAGGCCAGGGCCGTCGAGGCCGTCCGGGAGTGGAACGACCGCGTGGACCGCGAGCACGGCGAGCACGCGGTCTTCCTGATGTGCTCGCACGGGGACATCATCAAGTCCCTGGTGGCGGACGCCCTCGGCATGCATCTCGACCTGTTCCAGCGCGTCCACGTCGAACCGTGCTCGGTCACCGCGATCCGCTTCACCCGCACCCGCCCCTTCCTGCTGCGGCTGGGCGACACCGGCGACCTCGGATCCCTCGCGCCGGCCGAGCCGGACGAGGAGAGCCGCACGGAGGACCGCGGGCAGGGAGTGGTCGGAGGTGGCGCGGGCGCACCGTGATCGCTCGGCGCAGTAGGGTGGACGGGCCGCGGGCCGAAGGCCCGTGACGACGACCGGACGCCCACGGCCGAAGCGCGCGCGAGCACCAGCTCCGGCTCCGCGGGCGCACGGTCTGGACGCTCCGTCGAAGACCGACCGAAGACCGATCCGAAGACCGATCCCAAGGGAGACAGGACGTGTCCCGTCAGGTGTTCCTCTACGACCCGCCGGAACGTTTCGTGGCCGGCACGGTCGGGTTGCCTGGACGCCGTACGTTCTTCCTGCAGGCTTCCGCCGCAGGCCGCGTCACCAGCGTCGCTCTGGAGAAGACCCAGGTCGCCGCGCTCGCCGAACGGATCGACGAGCTGCTCGACGAGGTCGTGCGCCGCACCGGCGGCAACGCACCCGTCCCGGCCGTCGCCCCGACCGAGGTCGGGGACACCGCCCCCCTCGACAACCCGGTCGAGGAGGAGTTCCGGGTCGGCACCATGGCGCTCGCCTGGGACGGCGACGAACAGCGCATGATCGTCGAGGCGCAGGCTCTCGTCGAACTCGACGCGGACTCCGAGGAGGACCTCGCTGAGGCCGAGGAGCGGCTGCTCCAGGACGAGGAGAACGGCCCGCCGATGCTGCGGGTGCGGCTCACCGGCGTCCAGGCCCGCGCCTTCGCCAAGCGGGCCCTCGACGTGGTGAACGCCGGCCGCCCGCCGTGCCCGCTGTGCAGCCTGCCGCTCGATCCGGAAGGACACGTATGCCCGCGCCAGAACGGATACCGACGGGGAGCGTGAGCGCGGCCGATGCGCTGACCCTGCTCACCGAGGGCGAGCTGACCGTCCGGGGCCAGGTCCGTGAGGCGTCCAACGCGGTGCTGTACTGCACCGTCTCCCTCGACGGGACCGAGGCGCAGTGCGTCTGGAAACCCGTCGCCGGCGAACGCCCGTTGTGGGACTTCCCCGACGGCACCCTCGCCCAGCGCGAGGTCGCCGCGTACGAGCTGTCCGAGGCCACGGGCTGGGGCCTGGTGCCCCCCACGGTGCTCCGCGAGGGGCCCTACGGGCAGGGCATGGCGCAGCTCTGGGTCGAGGCCGACCCCGCGGCCGAGCTGCTCGCCCTCGTCGACGGGCCCGAGCCGGGCGACGGCTGGAAGGCGGTCGGCCTCGCCGAGGTGGGGGAGGGGCGCACCGCGCTCCTGGTCCACGCCGACGACCCGCGCCTGCGGCGGCTCGCCGTGCTGGACGCGGTGATCAACAACGGCGACCGCAAGGGCGGCCATCTGCTGCCCACGGCCGACGGCACCCTCTACGCGATCGACCACGGGGTGACCTTCAACACCGACGACAAGCTGCGCACCCTGCTGTGGGGGTGGGCGGGGGAGCCGCTGACGGGCGAGGCGACCGAGGCGCTGACGGCGGTGACCGGCGCTCTCGCCGAGGGCGCGCCGCTCGCCACCCGTCTGGCCCAACTGCTCACGGCCGCGGAGATCACCGCCCTGCGGGGCAGGGTCGGCGCGCTGCTGCGCTCCGGCACCCACCCCGAACCGTCGGGGGAGTGGCCCGCGATCCCCTGGCCACCGGTGTAGCCCTCACCCGCCGGGCGCCCCCGCGGCCTGCACACGCGGTCCGGGGGCGCAAGAACGCCCAACCGGCCAAGAGCAGTGATCCGGTTCGTATCCGGAACATGCGTCCGGTTAGGCTCAATGCATGCATGCCTGGCCCGCTTCCGAGGTCCCCGCCCTGCCCGGCAAGGGCCGCGACCTCAGGATCCACGACACCGCGACCGGTGGTCCGCTGACGCTCGACCCCGGTCCCGTCGCCCGTATCTACGTCTGCGGCATCACGCCGTACGACGCGACCCACATGGGTCACGCGGCGACCTACAACGCGTTCGACCTCGTGCAGCGCGTGTGGCTCGACACCAAGCGGCAGGTCCACTACGTCCAGAACGTGACGGACGTCGACGATCCGCTGCTGGAACGCGCGATCCGCGACGGCCACGACTGGACCGCGCTCGCCGAGCGGGAGACCGCCCTCTTCCGCGAGGACATGACCGCCCTGCGGATGCTCCCGCCGCAGCACTACATCGGAGCCGTCGAGGCGATACCCGGCATCGTGCCGCTCGTCGAGCGGCTGCGGGACGCCGGCGCCGCCTACGAACTCGAGGGCGACGTCTACTTCTCGGTGGAGTCCGACCCGCACTTCGGTGAGGTCTCCCACCTGGACGCCGAGGCGATGCGGCTGCTCTCCGCCGAGCGCGGCGGCGACCCCGAGCGGCCCGGCAAGAAGAACCCGCTGGACCCGATGCTGTGGATGGCCGCCCGCGAGGGCGAGCCGAGCTGGGACGGGGCGAGCCTCGGAGGGGGCCGCCCGGGCTGGCACATCGAGTGCGTCGCCATCGCGCTCGACCACCTCGGCATGGGCTTCGACGTCCAGGGCGGCGGCTCCGACCTGGTCTTCCCCCACCACGAGATGGGGGCCTCCCACGCCCACGCGCTGACCGGCGAGCACCCCTTCGCCAAGGCGTACGTGCACGCGGGGATGGTCGCCCTCGACGGCGAGAAGATGTCCAAGTCCAAGGGCAACCTGGTCTTCGTCTCCACGCTGCGCAGGGAGGGCGTCGACCCGGCCGCGATCCGGCTCGCGCTGCTCGCGCACCACTACCGGGCCGACTGGGAGTGGACCGACGACGTGCTGCGCGAGGCCGTGGAGCGCCTCGGGCGCTGGCGGGCCGCCGTGTCCCGTCCCGACGGCCCGTCCGCCGACGCGCTGGTCGACGAGATCCGCACGGCGCTCGCCGACGACCTCGACGCCCCCGCGGCGCTCGCCGCCGTCGACCGCTGGGCCGAGTCGCAGAACGCGGGGGGCGGCACCGACGAGGGCGCGCCCGGGCTGGTGTCCCGGGCCGTGGACGCGCTGCTCGGCGTGGCACTCTGACCCGGCGTCCCCGAGGGGGACGCACCGCGGGGGCGGCGCCGGTACGGCGCCGCCCCCGCTTCGTGTGTGCGGCCCGGTGTCCGGGCGGCGGTCAGTCCCCGCCCGGGCGGTCCGCGCCGCCCTCGCCGCCGCTGTCCGGCCCGGTGTCCGTCCGGCCGCCGGCCCCGGCGTCGCCGCCGGTGCCCGGCTCGGCCCCGGCGGGTCCGTCCGTGCCCGGCTCCTCGCCGGTGGCTCTGCCCGCGTCCGTACCCGAACCCGTGCCCGCGTCCGTGCCCGCGTCCGTGCCCGTGTCCGGCTCGTCGGCGGTGCCGGTGCCGGTGCCGGCGTCCGCCTCGTGCCCGGCGTCGGTGTCGGTGTCCGTATCGCGCTCGGGCCGGGGCGGCAGCGGCGGACGGGTACGGCCGCTCGCCGTGTCCCGCAGGTACGAGCTGCCCTCGCCGCCGTCGGTCGCGTGGCCGCCGGGACCGGATCCGTCGCGCCGGCGCAGATAGCGCTCGAACTCGCGGGCGATCGCCTCGCCCGACGCCTCGGGGAGCTCCGCGGTGTCCCGCGCCTCCTCCAGCGTCTGCACGTACTCGGCCACCTCGCTGTCCTCGGCGGCCAGTTGATCCACGCCGAGCTGCCAGGCGCGGGCGTCCTCGGGCAGCTCGCCGAGCGGGATGCGCAGGTCGATCAGGTCCTCGAGCCGGTTGAGCAGCGCCAGCGTCGCCTTCGGGTTGGGCGGCTGGGAGACGTAGTGCGGGACGGCGGCCCACAGGCTCACCGCCGGGACCCCGGCGTGGGTGCACGCCTCCTGCAGGATGCCCACGATGCCCGTCGGGCCCTCGTAGCGGGTCTCCTCCAGGTCCATCGTGCGGGCCAGCTCCGGGTCCGAGGTGATGCCGCTGACCGGGACCGGTCTGGTGTGCGGGGTGTCGCCGAGCAGGGCGCCCAGGATCACCACCATCTCCACACCCAGCTCATGGGCGAAGCCCAGGATCTCGTTGCAGAACGAGCGCCAGCGCATGGAGGGCTCGATGCCCCGCACCAGGACCAGATCGCGCGGCTTGTCACCGCCGATGCGCACGACGGACAGCCGGGTCGTGGGCCAGGTGATCTTCCGTGCGCCGCCGTCCAGCCACACCGTCGGCCGGTTGACCTGGAAGTCGTAGTAGTCCTCGGCGTCGAGAGCCGCGAACACCTCCCCCTTCCATTCCCGGTCGAGGTGTGCGACCGCGGTGGAGGCGGCGTCGCCGGCGTCGTTCCAGCCCTCGAACGCGGCCACCATGACCGGGTCGATCAGCTCGGGTACCCCCTCGAGCTCGATCACCCAGGCCTCCTTCCGAAGTTCTCTCCGTTACGGCCACAACCTTACGGCGTCACGGGTGCCCCGCCGCAGCCCCCTTGCACAGCCGGGTGAACTTCCCGGCATGTGTCAACCCCCGGGGCGCGAATGCCCTCCGCCCCGCCGCGGCGGGCGGGTCGCGGGCTCCCTACAGGGTGGAACGCAGCCACTGCTCCACGCTCGCCACGTGCACCGTCGCCCAGGACCGCGCCGCCTCGGCGTCCCGGTCGCGCAGGGCGGCGAGGATCGCCCGGTGCTCCCGGAGGGTGCGGCTCACCGCGTCCTCCTGGGTCAGCCCGCGCCAGACGCGGGCCCGGGTCGTCGGCCCCGACAGGCCGTCGAGGAGCGAGCACAGCACCGAGTTCCCCGCGGAGCGCACGATGCCCCGGTGGAACTCCAGATCCGCCGCGACGAGCTCCTCGACCGAGGGCGCCGTGCCCAGCGCGTCCAACCGGGCCCCCAGCGCGTCCAGTTCCTCCTCGGTGATCAGCGTCGCGGCCATCGCCGTCGCGGCGGGCTCCAGGATGCGGCGCACCACGAGGAACTCCAGCACCGTGTCGTCGCGGTGGAAGTCCACCACGAAGCTCAGCGCCTCCAGCAGCAACTGCGGGTCCAGGCTGGTCACATAGGTGCCGTCGCCCTGGCGCACGTCGAGGATGCGGATCAGCGCCAGCGCCCGCACGGCCTCCCGCAGCGAGTTCCGGGAGAGGCCGAGCTCCGCGGCGAGTTCGGCTTCCCTGGGGAGCCGGTCGCCGGGGCGCAGGGTGCCCGAGACGATCATTCCCTTGATCTTCTCGATGGCCTCGTCGGTGACAGCCACGGGGCGACCTCCAGACATCCGATGTATCGCCCCATTATGAGGTCCAGAGCGTGGTCGGGGCCTCCTTCCGCACGACCGGGGCGACCTCCTCGGCGAAGCGCGCCAGCATGTCGGTCTGCTCGGCCCGCTCCAGTCCGAAGCCGTCCACGGTGACCGACTGCAGATCGTGCCCGTACACCTCGTGCCAGCCGAGGATCTTGTCGATGATCTCCTGGGGGCCGCCGATGAGCTGCGGTCCGCCGGCGACGGCGTCCTCGATGGTGCGGAACGGGGTGTTGTAGCCGGCCTTCCCCTCCAGATCGGGCCGGAAGCTCTGCGCCACCTTCGCCTCGTACAGCTCCTTCCAGCGGGACACCGCCTCGCGCGCCGAGCCGGCGATCAGCAGCCCGCCCGAGCCCGCGGCGACATGGGCGCGCGCCGGGTCGTGCCCGTACGCCGCGAAGCGTTCCCGGTAGTGGCCGATCAGCCGGGCGTACGCCTCGCGGGGCTGGATGGCGTTCGCGGTGAAGAGCGGATCGCCGTGCCGCGCGGCCAGCTCGGTGGAGTTCGGGCTCGTGGCGGAGCCGTGCCAGACGCGCGGCGGGCCCGCGTACGGGCGCGGCACCGTGGTCACCTTCCGCAGCGGCGGCCGGAACTCGCCCTCCCAGTCCACCTCCTCCTCGCGCCACAGCCGCCGCAGCAGCTCGTACTTCTCCCGCTGGAGATCCCACTGCCGGGACTCGTCGAGCCCGAAGAGGTCGAAGTGGCCCGCCTCGGCCCCCTTGCCGACGACGAGTTCGACCCGGCCGCGGGAGAGCTGGTCGAGGGTGGCGTAGTCCTCGGCGACCCGTACCGGGTCGAGGATCGCCACCACCGTGACGCCGGTCAGCAGCCGGATCCGGCGGGTGCGGGCGGCCAGCGCGCCGAGGACCGCGGTCGGGCTGGACGACAGGAACGCCCCGGCGTGCCGCTCGCCGACGGCGAGGGCGTCGTAGCCGAGGCGCTCCGCCTCCTCGCCGACGGCGAGGACGTCCTCGAACCGGTCGGCGGCGGAGGGGAGTTCTCCGGTGAGGGGGTGCGGGGCATGACCGATGAGGGAGAGCACCTGGAACTTCATGCCCTCAACTCTCGCCACCGTGTGTTGCGGCACTGTGGCGGCCGTGTGGCAGCACCGGCGGAGCGGCGCCCGCCCCGCACCGGCGGAACGGCGCCGGCCCTGGGCCCTTCCCAGCCCCCCGGCGGACCCGCCCCGGGGGGCGGATCCGCGGGTGCGCGTCAGCGGTCGCCGAGCACGTCCTCGACCCGGGCGCGGACGGTGTCCGTGGCGAGACCGCGGATCGTCAGCGTCGTCCGGCGGCGCAGCACGTCGTCCGCCGTCTCGGCCCACTCGTGGTCCCGCGCGTACGCGACCTGCGCCCAGATCTCGGGGGCGTCCGGGTGCACCCGCTCGGCGAGCGCCGGGTCCTCGGAAGCCCGCCGGGCTATGTCGAACGCCAGCGAGCCGTAGTGGGTGGCGAGGTGGCGGGCGGTGTCCGCGGCCATCCGGGGGCCGGGGGTGCCGCCGTCGACGAGCAGCCGGTGGGCGACCGCGTTCGGGTTGGCGATCCCGGGCAGCGGGAGCTTCCTCGGCAGCCGCGCGATGGGCTCCATGTCCTCCGAGAGCGGCCGGCCCGGCAGCGCCGCCAGCTTGTTCATCACGGTGCGGCCGATGTGCCGGAAGGTCGTCCACTTGCCGCCGGCGACCGACAGCATGCCGCCCCGGCCCTCCGTGACCACCGTCTCCCGCTTGGCCTTGGAGGTGTCGCCGGGCCCGCCCGGCAGCACCCGCAGACCCGCGAAGGAGTAGGTGATCAGATCGCGCGAGAGCTGCTGGTCGCGGATGGAGAAGGCGGCCTCGTCCAGGATCTGGGCGGTGTCCTTCTCGGTCACCGCCACATCCGCCGGGTCGCCCTCGAACTCCTCGTCCGTGGTGCCGAGGAGCAGCATGTCCTCCCAGGGGAGGGCGAAGGTGATCCGGTACTTGTCGATCGGGGTCGCCAGCGCTGCCTTCCACGGCGAGGTGCGCTTGAGGACCAGGTGCGCGCCCTTGGACAGCCGGATCGAGGGCGCGGCGCCCGCGTCCTCCATCCGCCGCAGGTGGTCGACCCAGGGCCCGGTCGCGTTGAGCACCAGCCGGGCGTCGACACCGAACTCGGTGCCGTCCGTGCGGTCCTTCAGCTCCGCGCCGGTGACCCGGCCCCGGGTGAAGCGCAGCCCGGTGACCTCGGCGTGGTTGAGCACGGTGGCGCCCGACTCGACGGCCGCGCGGACGGTCATCAGCGCCATCCGCGCGTCGTTCATCTGGTCGTCGCCGTACACCGCGACGGCCTTGAGGTTGTCGGTGCGCAGCTCCGGCACGTCGGCCGCGGCCTTCGCCGGGCTGAGCAGATGGCCGACGCCGTCGCCGAAGGCGGAGAGCGCGGAGTAGGCGAACACGCCCGCGCCGAGCTTCGCCGCGCCGTGCGGCCCGCCCTTGTAGACGGGCAGGTAGAAGGTGAGCGGGTTCGCCAGGTGGGGGGCCACCTGGCGGGAGACCGCCCGTCGCTCGAAGTGGTTCTCCGCGACCAGCTTCACCGCGCCGGTCTGCAGGTAGCGCAGACCGCCGTGGAGGAGCTTGGAGGAGGCGGAGGACGTGGCGCCGGCGAAGTCGCCGGCGTCCACCAGGGCCACCCGCAGCCCGGACTGCGCCGCATGCCAGGCGGTGGAGATGCCCAGGATGCCGCCGCCGATCACCAGGAGGTCGTACGTCGCCGTGGAGAGCTGCTCCCGGGTCTCGGCGCGGCTCGCGGCCTTGAAGGAGGACACCGAGCCGGAGGCCGGGTGCGTCCCGGAGGGGACGCTCTGCAGGGTGGTCATTGTTGCTGCTCCTCGTCAGTTTTCCTCGTCGAGCCAGCCCATGGTCCGCTCCACGGCCTTGAGCCAGCTCTTGTACTCGCGCTCGCGCCGGTCGGCCTCCATGCGGGGGGTCCACTCGGCTGCCCTGCGCCAGTTGGCGCGCAGCGCGTCGGTGTCGGGCCAGAAGCCGACGGCCAGGCCGGCGGCGTAGGCGGCGCCGAGGCAGGTGGTCTCGGCGACCATCGGGCGCACCACGGGGGCGTCCAGGAAGTCCGAGAGCGTCTGCATCAGCAGGTTGTTGGAGGTCATGCCGCCGTCGACCTTGAGCGCGGTCAGCTCGACGCCGGAGTCCTTGGTCATGGCGTCGGTGATCTCGCGGGTCTGCCAGGCGGTGGCCTCGAGCACGGCACGGGCGATGTGCGCCTTGGTGACGTACCGGGTCAGTCCGGCGATCACACCGCGGGCGTCGGAGCGCCAGTACGGGGCGAACAGACCGGAGAAGGCCGGCACGAAGTAGGCGCCGCCGTTGTCCTCGACGGAGAGGGCGAGGGTCTCGATCTCGGCGGCGGAGTTGATCAGGCCCATCTGGTCGCGCATCCACTGCACCAGCGAACCGGTGACCGCGATCGAGCCCTCCAGGGCGTAGACCGCCTTCTGGTCGCCGATGCGGTATCCGACGGTGGTGAGCAGGCCGTTGTACGAATTGACCGGCTGGTCGCCGGTGTTCATCAGCATGAAGGTGCCGGTGCCGTACGTGGACTTGGCCTCGCCCTTGGCGAAACAGGTCTGGCCGAAGAGGGCCGCCTGCTGGTCGCCCAGCGCGGAGGCGACCGGGACGCCGTCGAGCGCCCCGCCCTTGGCGGTGCCGTAGACCTCGGCGGAGGAGCGGATCTCGGGGAGGATCGCGGCCGGCACCTCCATGGACTGGAGGATCTTGTCGTCCCACTCCATGGTGTGCAGGTTCATCAGCATGGTGCGCGAGGCGTTGGTGACGTCGGTGACGTGCACACCGCCGTCGGTGCCGCCGGTCAGGTTCCAGATGACCCAGGAGTCCATGGTGCCGAAGAGGATGTCGCCGCGCTCGGCGCGCTCGCGCAGGCTCTCGACGTTGTCCAGCAGCCAGCGGGCCTTGGGGCCGGCGAAGTAGGAGGCCAGGGGCAGCCCGGTCTCGCGGCGGAAGCGGTCCTGGCCGACGTTGCGGCCGAGTTCCTTGCAGAGGGCGTCGGTGCGGGTGTCCTGCCAGACGATGGCGTTGTGGACGGGCTCGCCGGTGTTCTTGTCCCACAGCAGCGTGGTCTCGCGCTGGTTGGTGATGCCGATCGCCTTGACGTCGGCGGCGGTGATCCCGGCCTTGTGGATCGCGCCGGCGACGACCTCCTGGACGTTGGTCCAGATCTCGGCGGCGTCGTGCTCGACCCAGCCCGGCTTGGGGAAGATCTGCTCGTGCTCCTTCTGGTCGACCGCGACGATCCGGCCGTCCTTGTCGAAGACGATGCAGCGGCTGGACGTGGTGCCCTGGTCGATGGCCGCGATGAACGGCCCGGTGCCGTGGGAGGACGTGGTGGTGGGTGCGTCGGTCACGGGGTGCTCCTGCTCAGGTCTGAGGATGTACGGCTCGTGCGGCGGTCGTGTCTCAGGCGAACGCGATGTTGTAGATACCCGCGGCGGCGGCCGCACCGATCAGGGGACCGGCGACGGGGATCCAGGCGTAGCTCCAGTCGGAGCCGCCCTTGTTCGGCAGCGGGAGCAGGGCGTGCACGATGCGGGGGCCGAGGTCGCGGGCCGGGTTGATGGCGTATCCGGTCGGGCCGCCGAGCGACAGACCGATGGCGACCACCACGAGGGCGGTCATCAGGCCGCCGACCGGGCCGAGGCCCTTGCCGCTGTCGTTGAGCCCCTGGGTGAGCACGGCGAGGACCAGCACCAGGGTGCCGATGATCTCGGTGGCGAGGTTCTGCCAGACGTTGCGGATCTCGGGGCCGGTGGAGAAGATGCCGAGCACCGGGCCCGCGTGGCCGCTGCCCTCCGCGTGGGGGCCCTCGATCGGCTTGTCGGCGGGGTCGCCGACGATCTCCCGGTCGGTGAGATGCGCGTGGAACTGCCCGTAGTAGGCGATCCACACGAGCGCGGCGCCGATCATCGCGCCGAGCATCTGTCCGGCGAGGTAGACGGGGACGTCGCCCCAGCTGTTGTCCTTGATCGCGATGCCGAGGGTGACCGCCGGGTTGAGGTGGGCACCGGAGAGCGCGCCGGTCATGTAGACCGCGGTGAGCACCGCGAAGCCCCACCCGAAGGTGATGGCGAGCCAGCCCGCGTTGCGGGCCTTGGAGCTCTTGAGGGTGACGGCGGCACAGACGCCGCCACCGAGCAGGATGAGCACGGCGGTGCCGATGGTCTCACCGATGAAGATCTTGTCGCTGTCCACCCGCGACTCCTTTGTCCTACGTCCAGGGGAAGGCGGACCCCGGGTCCCTCCGGAGGTCCGCGCCCTCAGATGGGGGCGAATGCCGGCCCTTGGCGTTGTCACACTCTAGCGCGTATTGCCGTTAGCTGTTCGACAATGCCGACCGATGCACGGCAGTTTTGTCCCGGGTGAAGACGGCGTCAAGGGTTGAGGGATCGAAAGCCGGATCGTTATCCGATGATGCGCTCGCCCGTAGGCACCTGCCCGCGGGACGGCCCGCGCAACCGCGCGCGGGCACGCCGCGGCGGCCGCACGCGGGCATGTGGCGGCCCCGGGCGGCGGGGTGCGGCCCGGGGCGGGGCGGGTGCGGGCGCGGCCGGTGGCCGCCGGGTGGGGCGGGCGATGGCCCGGGCGCAGGGGGCGCCGGGTCTAGAAGCGGCTGGCGCCCAGGTCCCGGGAGACCGCGCGGGCGCAGTCGCGGACCGCCGCGACCAGCTCGGAGCGCAGCTCGCCGCCGTCGCAGACGCGCTCCACCGCGCCCGTGATGGCGATCGCGCCCACGGGCATGCGCCGGCGGTCGTGGATGGGGGCGGCCACCGAGGCCACGCCCTCCCAGGTCTCCTCCACGTCGGCCGCCCAGCCCTTGGCCCGGGTGAGGTCGAGCAGCGCCTCGAAGGCGTCCAGCTCCGTCACCGTGGCCGGGGTGAACGCCTTGCGCTCCACTTCGACGGCCTCGGTGTGCGCGACCGGGTCGTAGGCGGCCAGCACCTTGCCGAGGGCCGTGGAGTGCAGCGGCTGCATGGCCCCCACCTCCAGCACCTGGCGGCTGTCGTCCGGGCGGAAGACGTGGTGCACGACGAGCACCCCGTGCTGGTGCAGCACGCCCAGGTGCACGCTCTCGCCGCTGGAGCGGGCCAGGTCGTCCGTCCACACCAGGGCGCGGGCCCGCAGCTCGTGCACGTCCAGGTAGCTGTTGCCGAGCCGCAGCAGCTCCGCGCCGAGCTGGTAGCGCCCGGAGGCCGGGTCCTGCTCGACGAAGCCCTCGGCCTGGAGGGTGCGCAGGATGCCGTGGGCCGTCCCCTTGGCGAGGTCCAGCGAGGAGGCGATGTCCGACAGCCCCAGCCGGCGCTCGCCGCCGGCGAGCAGGCGCAGCATGGCGGCGGCCCGCTCCAGTGACTGGATGTTCTTCGCCATCGGATCTGGCCCTTCTCCACTGCGGTTCGACGAGCGGTGTGCGACGAGCGGTCTGCGGTACCCCGGGTAGAGGGTGACGGCTTGGATGGGTGTTCGACAATGCTGAACACTATCGGTCCATGCCGACCTGGTCATCGCAGAAGGAGTATCCCCCGGCCGAGCTACCCACGGAAACCCGGATGGAGTGGTTCCGTCCGCCTCGTGGGACACATCGACGGCGTGGGCGGGCACACGGCTACTCTGACTGCGTGCGCCTTCCCCGAGCCGGAGGCGCAAAGCCGACAGCCGTCGCATCCCAGGGAGCACATCCATGGCCTCGTTGCCGACCCCTTCCGCTGACAGCCGGACCCGAATCGACGCACTGCGCGAGGCACTCGCCACCCGGGTGGTGGTGGCGGACGGGGCGATGGGCACGATGCTGCAGGCCCAGGACCCCACCCTCGAGGACTTCGAGAACCTCGAAGGCTGCAACGAGATCCTCAACATCACCCGCCCCGACATCGTGCGCTCCGTCCACGCCGCCTACTTCGACGTCGGCGTCGACATGGTCGAGACCAACACCTTCGGCGCCAACTTCGCGGCCCTGGGGGAGTACGACATCCCCGAGCGCGTCCACGAGCTGTCCGAGGCCGGCGCCCGGATCGCCCGCGAGGTCGCCGACGAGTTCACCGCGTCGACCGGGCAGCAGCGCTGGGTGCTGGGTTCGATGGGCCCGGGCACCAAGCTGCCGACCCTCGGCCACGCCGACTACGCCACCCTGCGCGACGCCTACCAGCGCAACGCCGAGGGCATGATCGCCGGCGGCGCCGACGCGCTGATCGTCGAGACCACCCAGGACCTGCTCCAGACGAAGGCCGCCATCCTCGGCGCCCGCCGCGCGCTGGAGTCGACCGGCACCACCCTCCCGCTCATCTGCTCGGTCACCGTGGAGACCACCGGCACCATGCTGCTCGGCTCGGAGATCGGCGCGGCACTCACCGCGCTGGAGCCGCTCGGCATCGACATGATCGGCCTGAACTGCGCCACCGGCCCGGCCGAGATGAGCGAGCACCTGCGCTACCTCGCCCGCCACTCCCGCGTCCCCCTCTCCTGCATGCCGAACGCGGGCCTCCCGGTGCTCGGCAAGGACGGCGCCCACTACCCGCTGACCGCCCCGGAGCTGGCGGACGCCCAGGAGACCTTCGTCCGCGAGTACGGCCTGTCGCTCGTCGGCGGCTGCTGCGGCACCACCCCCGAGCACCTGCGCCAGGTCGTCGAGCGGGTCCGCGGCCTCGCCCCCACCGCCCGTGAGCCGCGCCCCGAGCCGGGCGCCGCCTCGCTCTACCAGACGGTGCCCTTCCGCCAGGACACCGCGTACCTGGCGATCGGCGAGCGGACCAACGCCAACGGCTCCAAGAAGTTCCGCGAGGCCATGCTCGAAGGCCGCTGGGACGACTGCGTCGAGATGGCCCGCGACCAGATCCGCGAGGGCGCGCACATGCTCGACCTCTGCGTGGACTACGTCGGCCGCGACGGCGTCGCCGACATGGCCGAGCTGGCCGGCCGCTTCGCGACCGCCTCCACCCTGCCGATCGTGCTCGACTCCACCGAGGTCGACGTCATCGAGGCCGGTCTGGAGAAGCTCGGCGGCCGCGCGGTCATCAACTCCGTCAACTACGAGGACGGCGACGGCCCCGAGTCCCGGTTCGCCAAGGTCACCGGCCTCGCGCGGGAGCACGGCGCCGCGCTGATCGCCCTCACCATCGACGAGGAGGGCCAGGCCCGCACCGTCGAGAACAAGGTCGCCGTCGCCGAGCGGATCATCGACGACCTGACCGGCAACTGGGGCATCCACGAGTCGGACATCCTCGTCGACACCCTCACCTTCACCATCTGCACCGGTCAGGAGGAGTCCCGCAAGGACGGCGTCAACACCATCGAGGCCATCCGCGAGCTGAAGCGCCGCCACCCGGACGTGCAGACCACGCTCGGCCTGTCGAACATCTCCTTCGGCCTCAACCCGGCCGCCCGCATCCTGCTGAACTCCGTCTTCCTCGACGAGTGCGTCAAGGCCGGTCTGGACTCGGCCATCGTGCACGCCTCCAAGATCCTGCCGATCGCCCGCTTCGACGAGGAGCAGGTCACCACCGCGCTGGACCTGATCTACGACCGCCGCGCCGAGGGCTACGACCCGCTCCAGAAGCTGATGGCGCTCTTCGAGGGCGCGACCGCCAAGTCGATGAAGGCCGGCAAGGCGGAGGAACTGCTGGCGCTGCCGCTGGAGGAGCGCCTCAAGCGCCGGATCATCGACGGCGAGAAGAACGGCCTGGAGGGCGACCTCGACGAGGCGCTGCGCGACCGTCCCGCCCTGGAGATCGTCAACGACACCCTGCTCGACGGCATGAAGGTGGTCGGCGAGCTCTTCGGCTCCGGCCAGATGCAGCTCCCGTTCGTGCTCCAGTCGGCCGAGGTCATGAAGAACGCGGTCGCCTACCTGGAACCGCACATGGAGAAGTCCGACGCCGAGGGCAAGGGCACCATCGTGCTGGCCACCGTCCGCGGCGACGTCCACGACATCGGCAAGAACCTCGTCGACATCATCCTGTCCAACAACGGCTACAACGTCGTCAACCTGGGCATCAAGCAGCCCGTCTCCGCGATCCTGGAGGCCGCCGACGAGCACCGGGCCGACGTGATCGGCATGTCGGGCCTGCTGGTCAAGTCGACCGTGATCATGAAGGAGAACCTGGAGGAGCTGAACCAGCGCAAGCTGGCGGCCGACTACCCGGTCATCCTCGGCGGCGCGGCCCTCACCCGGGCCTACGTCGAACAGGACCTCCACGAGATCTACGAGGGCGAGGTCCGCTACGCCCGGGACGCCTTCGAGGGCCTGCGGCTGATGGACGCCCTGATCGCCGTCAAGCGCGGCGTCCCCGGCGCCACCCTGCCCGAGCTCAAGCAGCGCCGGGTGCGCCCCGCGGCCACCGCCGTCGTCGAGGAGCGCCCCGAGGAGGGCGCCGCCCGCTCCGACGTGGCCACCGACAACCCGGTGCCCGCCCCGCCCTTCTGGGGCACCCGCGTGGTCAAGGGCATCCAGCTCAAGGAGTACGCCTCCTGGCTCGACGAGGGCGCCCTCTTCAAGGGCCAGTGGGGGCTCAAGCAGTCCCGCGCCGGCGACGGCCCCGGCTACGAGGAGCTGGTGGAGACCGAGGGACGGCCCCGGCTGCGCGGCTGGCTCGACCAGCTCCACACGCAGAACATGCTGGAGGCGGCCGTCGTCTACGGCTACTTCCCCTGCGTGTCCAAGGGCGACGACCTCATCCTGCTGGGCGAGGACGGCGCCGAGCGCACCCGCTTCTCCTTCCCGCGCCAGCGGCGCGGGCGCCGGCTGTGCCTCGCGGACTTCTTCCGGCCCGAGGAGTCCGGCGAGACGGACGTCGTCGGCCTCCAGGTCGTCACCGTGGGCTCCCGGATCGGCGAGGCGACCGCCAAGCTCTTCGAGGCCGACTCCTACCGCGACTACCTGGAGCTGCACGGACTGTCCGTCCAGCTCGCCGAGGCCCTCGCCGAGTACTGGCACGCCCGGGTGCGCTCCGAGCTCGGATTCGGCGGCGAGGACCCGGCGGACGTGGAGGACATGTTCGCCCTGAAGTACCGCGGCGCACGGTTCTCGCTCGGCTACGGGGCGTGCCCCGACCTGGAGGACCGCGCGAAGATCGCCGCCCTGCTGGAGCCCGAGCGGATCGGGGTGCAGCTCTCCGAGGAGTTCCAGCTCCACCCCGAGCAGTCGACCGACGCGATCGTCATCCACCACCCCGAAGCCAAGTATTTCAACGCACGCTGATCCATCGGGCGTAGACTGGTCGGTCCAGTGCAGGCCGGTCACCTGTCACCGCGGAGCGCCGCGGGAGGGGTGGCCGGCCTTCTCGTCCCTTCCGGAGGTGTGCCTATGACCAGCACGGTCCCCGCGTCCCTTACCCGTACGGCCGACGGGGCGGCCCTCCAGGCCGTCTTCCTCGACATGGACGGGACCCTCGTCGACACCGAGGGCTTCTGGTGGGACGCCGAGGTGGAGGTCTTCGCCGACCTGGGGCACCGGCTGGACGAGTCCTGGCGTGACGTCGTCGTCGGCGGACCGATGACCCGCAGCGCCGGATACCTGATCGAGGCCACCGGCGCCGACATCACCCTCCCCGAGCTGAGCGTGCTGCTGAACGACCGGTTCGAGGAGCGCATCGGCCGCGGCGTCCCGCTGATGCCCGGCGCCCGGCGGCTGCTCGCCGAGCTGGCCCGGCACAACGTGCCCACCGCCCTGGTCTCCGCCTCCCACCGGCGCATCATCGACCGGATCCTGGAGTCCCTCGGGAGCCACCACTTCCACCTCTCGGTGGCCGGCGACGAGGTGGAGCGCACCAAGCCGCACCCCGACCCGTACCTGGTGGCCGCCCGGCGCCTGGGCGCCGACCCGGCGCGCTGCGCGGTCGTCGAGGACACCGCCACCGGGGTGGCGGCCGCCGAGGCGGCCGGCTGCCGGGTCGTGGCGGTGCCGTCCGTGGCGCCGATCCAGCCCGCGGCGGGGCGCATGGTCGTGGCGTCGCTCGAAGAAGTCGACCTGCTTTTCCTGCGCACCCTGATCACCGCCCCGCACTGATACATGTACGGTCCGTGCATCTCGAATGCACCGGGAAACTCAGGGCAGCGGACCATGTAGTTTCCGTGACCAACTGCATTACCGATCGGTAATCGGCAATGTGTTCCGCCGCGTGACCTTCGTCACTGCGCGTGCACCCCGACCGACCGGCCGAAGGCCCCCGACCTGCCCCTGGAGGCGGAAAGGGGGTCGTCACATGCCCGTTTTGCGGCGGACGCATATGAATCATCCACCGGCGCGGGGGGCGCACGCAGGCATTCGTGATCACTCAGCGAATACGCCCCAACTCGGGCCCGTTCACGCTTTCCTGGCGCCTGGGACTAATGTCGTCGACGAGAACTCCGCCGCCTCACCGAGATGCACCGAAGGTCATCACACCCTCGGAAACCGAGGACCGATCGCTCTGTACAACCAGCACGATCGCGCCACCCCGACCGGGTGGAAGCGGCGTAGTGACGTGTACACACACCGCTGAATCCCAGAGCCGGTTGGATGAGGGAGAACGTCCAGGATGAACCGTAAGACCTTGGTGCCGCTGGCCACGATCGGCCTGCTCGCGCCCGTGCTCGTCGCCTGCGGCAGCACGGACGGCGGGTCGGGCGGCGGGGACGCCATCGTCGTGGGCACCACGGACCAGTTCGCCGCGAGCGCCGAATCCCCCGCCCCGCTGGACCCGGCCTACGCCTACGACACCGGCGCGTGGAACGTGCTGCGCCAGACCGTCCAGACGCTGATGCACGCCCCCCGCGGCGGCGGCGAGCCCGTCCCGGACGCGGCCGAGTCGTGCTCCTTCACGGACAACGCCAGCGAGAGCTACCGCTGCAAGCTCCGCAGCGGACTCTCCTTCGCCGACGGCACCCCCGTGACGGCGAACGACGTCAAGTTCTCCCTCCAGCGCGTGCTCGACATCGACGCCGACAACGGCACCGCGGCCCTGCTGGCGAACATCGACACCATCGAGACCAAGGGCGACGACGAGGTCATCTTCCACCTCTCCACGCCCGACGCCACGTTCCCCTACAAGCTCTCGACGCCCGTCGCCGGCATCGTCAGCCCGAAGGACTACGACGCCAAGAAGCTCCGCGAGGGCTTCGCCGTCGACGGCAGCGGTCCCTACACGATGAAGACCGAGACCGAGGGCGAGAAGATCACCAAGGTCGTCTTCAGCCGGAACGACAAGTACAAGGGCGACATCAAGCTCCACAACGACAAGGTCGAGCTCCGCTCCTTCGAGGACGCCGCCGCCATGGGCAAGGCCCTGGAGGCCGGCGACATCGACGTGATGACCCGGGCCATGTCGCCCGAGCAGATCAGGGACCTCTCCGAGAACCCCAAGGAGGGCATCACCCTCACCGAGGTCCCCGGCCTGGAGATCCGCTACCTCGCCTTCGACACCACCGACCCGTCGGTGAAGAACAAGGCCGTCCGCCAGGCCATGGCCGCCGTCGTCGACCGCGGCCAGATCGCCGGCCAGGTCTACGGCTCCACGGCCGAGCCGCTGTACTCGCTCATCCCGACGAGCATCGCCGCGCACACCAACTCGTTCTACAACAAGTACGGCGAGCCCAGCACCGAGAAGGCCGCGGCCATCCTGGAGGACGCGGGCATCGACACCCCGGTCCGGCTGGAGCTGAACTACACCACCGACCACTACGGCGAGGGCACCGCCAAGGAGTTCGAGACGCTCCGCGACCAGCTCAACGCCACCAAGCTCTTCGAGGTGACCGTCAAGGGCACCGAGTGGTCCGAGTTCCGCCCCGCCCAGAAGCGCGGCGACTACGCGGTCTACGGCCTCGGCTGGTTCCCCGACTTCCCGGACCCGGACAACTACACCGCGCCCTTCCTCGACGACGGCAACTTCCTCAACTCGCCCTACGTCAGCACCGAGGCGCGCAACCTCATCCCGCAGTCCCGCCGCGAGGCCGACCGCACCGCCGCGTCCCCGGCCTTCAAGAAGATCCAGGACATCGTCGCCGAGGACGTGCCCTTCCTGCCCCTGTGGCAGGGCAAGCAGTACGTCGCCTCCCGCGACGACATCACCGGCATCGAGTGGACCCTCAACGCCAGCTCCGACCTCCAGCTCTGGGAGCTCTCCCGCGGCGGCGGCTCCTGACCGGTGCCGCCGGCCGCCCCCGACCGGGGCGGCCGGCGGCGAAGCGCAAGGGCCGGGGGCCCGGCGGCGGCTCACGCCCCGCCGGGCCCCCGGCCCTTCGCCGTACCACCGGTCACTGCGCCCCGGGGCGCACCAGACCGCTCTCGTAGGCGTACACCGCCGCCTGCACCCGGTCCCGCAGGCCGAGCTTGGTCAGCACATGCCCGACATGGGTCTTCACCGTGGTCTCGCTCACGAACAGATCCGCCGCGATCTCCGCGTTGGACAGGCCCCGGGCCACCAGCTTCAGCACCTCGACCTCGCGGTCGGTCAGTGTGTTCAGCGCGTCCGGGACGGGCTCGTCGCCCGACGGGAGATGGTCCGCGTACTTGTCGAGCAGCCGGCGTGTGACGCTCGGCGCGAGCATCGCCTCGCCCGCGGCGACCACCCGGATCGCCTGCACCAGCTCGTTGGCGGGCGCGTCCTTCAGCAGGAAGCCGCTGGCACCCGCCCGCAGCGCCTCCACCACGTACTCGTCGAGATCGAACGTGGTCAGCACCAGCACCTTCGCCGGGCCGTCACGGCCCGGACCGGTGATCTGCCGGGTCGCCTCGACCCCGTCCATCCGGGGCATCCGGATGTCCATCAGCACCACATCGGGCTGCAGGGCCCGCACCTGATCAAGGGCCTGGAGGCCGTCCCCGGCCTCGCCGACCACCGCGATGTCCTGCTCCGCCTCGAGGATCATGCGGAAACCGGTACGCAGCAGTGGCTGGTCGTCGACCAGTAGGACGCGGATCGCCACGGGCACTCCTTCGCTAGACCGGGCCCATTCTGCCCTGCTCATCCTCGCTGGACGCCGCCGGGGAAACGACCAGCGGATAAACCGGGGGAGTGCCGCCGAATTCAGGACAGACCGCCTGGTGATCGCACCAGCCGCACAGCTTCGTCGGACGCGGCCGCCAGTCGCCCGTCCGCGTCGCCTCCCGGATCGCCTCCCACAGCGCCAGCAGCTTGCGCTCCGTGCGCTCCAGATCCGCCGGCTGCGGGTCGTACGTCAGCACGTCGCCGCTGCCCAGGTACACGAGCTGGAGCCGGCGCGGCAGCACCTTCTTCAGCCGCCAGATCACCAGCGCGTAGAACTTCATCTGGAAGAGCGCGCCCTCGCTGTACTCCGGCCGCGGCGCCTTGCCCGTCTTGTAGTCCACGATGCGGACCTCGCCCGTCGGCGCGATGTCCACCCGGTCGATCACCCCGCGCAGCCGCAGCCCGGACGGCAGCTCCGTCTCGACGAACATCTCCCGCTCGGCCGGCTCCAGCCGCGTCGGGTCCTCCAGCGAGAACCACCGCTCCACCAGCCGCTCGGCCTCGCCCATCCAGCGCGCCAGCCGCTCACCGCCGTCGTCGCCCTCGCCGAACAGCCCGCCCAGCTCCGGGCGCGCCTCCAGCAGCCTGTCCCACTGGCCCGGGATCATCGCCTTCGCCCGCGGCACCGTCCGCTCGGCGGCCGGATCGTCGAACAGCCGCTCCAGGACCGCGTGCACCAGCGTGCCCCGCGTCGCCGCCTCGCTCGGCTTCTCGGGCAGTCTGTCGATCACACGGAAGCGGTACAGCAGGGGACACTGCATGAAGTCGCCGGCCCGCGAGGGCGACAGCGACGTGGGCTCCGCGGCCACGGCGGAGGACCCCTCCGCGGGCGGCTGACTCGTACTCATGACAAAGACCCTACGGCCCGCCACCGACAGCGATCGGCATACCATCGACGGCAGACCCCCGCACACGGACGGGCCGGCGGGCGGCACCGGCCGGCCGCCCGGCGACGAGAGGACCCCGTGAAAGAGGACGACACCAGCGGCGAGCGCGACCGGCCGCGCGCAGACGCGGGAGCGACCGGCCCCGGCGCCCCCGCCGCACAGCGCCGTTCCGGGCCGGGAGGCGGCATCCTCATGGGCCGCCCCTTCGGCGTGCCCGTCTACGTCGCCCCGAGCTGGTTCGTCGTCGCGGCCCTGATCACCTGGGTCTTCGGCGGCCAGCTCGACCGCGTCCTGCCCGAGCTCGGCGGCGCCCGCTACCTGGTCTCCCTCTTCTTCGCGGTCGCCTTCTACGCCTCCGTCCTCGTCCACGAACTGGCCCACACCGTCGCCGCCCTGCGCTTCAAGCTGCCGGTCCGGCGCATCCAGCTCCAGTTCTTCGGCGGGGTCTCCGAGATCGAGAAGGAGACCGAGACACCCGGCCGCGAATTCGTCCTGGCCTTCGTCGGCCCGCTGCTCTCGCTCGTCCTCGCCGGCGTCTTCTACCTCGGCCTCAGCGCCGTCGACCCCGGCACCGTGCCCGGGGTGCTGCTCGCCGGACTGATGATCTCCAACCTCATCGTCGCCGCCTTCAACCTGCTGCCCGGCCTGCCGCTCGACGGCGGCCGGATGCTCCGCGCCGTCGTCTGGAAGATCAGCGGCAAGCCCATGACGGGCACCATCGCCGCCGCCTGGGTCGGCCGCGCCCTCGCCGTCGCCGTCCTCATCGGCCTGCCGCTGCTCACCCACACCGGCGCCCTCGGCAACGCCACCGAGGACATCGGCGGCATGGAGACCGTCACCGACGCCCTGCTCGCCGCGATCCTCGCCGCCATCATCTGGACCGGCGCCGGCAACAGCCTGCGGATGGCCCGGCTGCGCGAGCACCTGCCCGAGCTCGCCGCCCGCGCCCTCACCCGCCGCGCCGTCCCCGTCGAGGCCGAGACCCCCCTCTCCGAGGCCCTCCGCCGGGCCAACGAGGCCGGCGCCCGCGCCCTCGTCGTCGTCGACGGCCAGGGCGAGCCCACCGGCATCGTCCGGGAGGCCGCCATCGTCGGCGTCCCCGAGCACCGCCGCCCCTGGGTCGCCGTCAGCGGCCTCGCCCAGGACCTCACCGACGGCATGAAGGTCCCCGCCGAACTGGCCGGGGAGGCCCTCCTCGACCGCCTGCGGGCCGCCCCGGCGACCGAGTACCTCGTCGTCGAGGAGACCGGCGAGATCTACGGCGTCCTGTCCACCGCCGACGTCGAACGCGCCTTCGTCGCCGCCATGGCCCGCCCCGGCAGCACACCCCCGGCCTGACCGGCCCCCCGCACCCCGGTGGCGCACCCCCGTCCCCGCCCGCCCGTGGTCGGGGGGCCACCGCCAGGCCGGTAGGCTGGTCACATGTCCGAACCGACCGGTGCCGCCCGCCGTCGCGGGCCCTTCAAGGTCGGGGACCAGGTCCAGCTCACCGACCCCAAGGGACGCCACTACACGTTCACGCTCGAAGCCGGGAAGAACTTCCACACCCACAAGGGTTCCTTCCCGCACGACGAGCTGATCGGCGCTCCCGAGGGCAGTGTTGTCCGAACCACGGGAAACGTCGCCTACCTCGCGCTGCGCCCCCTGCTCCCCGACTACGTCCTGTCCATGCCCCGCGGCGCCGCCGTGGTCTACCCCAAGGACGCGGGGCAGATCCTCGCCTTCGCCGACATCTTCCCCGGCGCGCGCGTCGTGGAGGCCGGTGTCGGCTCCGGTTCGCTGAGCAGCTTCCTGCTGCGCGCCATCGGCGACCACGGCATGCTCCACTCCTACGAGCGCCGCGAGGACTTCGCCGAGATCGCCCAGGCCAACGTGGAGCGCTACTTCGGCGGCCCCCACCCGGCCTGGCAGCTCACCGTCGGCGACCTCCAGGACAACCTGAGCGACACCGACGTCGACCGCGTCATCCTCGACATGCTCGCCCCCTGGGAGTGCCTGGAGGCCGTCTCCAAGGCCCTCGTCCCCGGCGGCATCCTCTGCTGCTACGTGGCGACCACCACCCAGCTCGCCCGGACCGTCGAGTCCATCCGCGAGATCGGCTGCTTCGCCGAGCCGCAGCCCTGGGAGTCGATGATCCGCAACTGGCACGTCGAAGGACTCGCCGTGCGTCCCGACCACCGGATGATCGGCCACACCGGCTTCCTGGTCACCGCCCGCCGTCTCGCCGACGGCGTGGAGCCCCCCATGCGCCGCCGCCGCCCCGCCAAGGGCGCCTACGGCGAGGACTACGAGGGCCCCAACAAGGGCTGACCGCCCCGCACAACACCACGGCGCCGCCGTCTTGCCCCGCACGGGCGGGATCGTCACCGGGATGTCACCCACCCCCCTGTTCCCCGCGGGTGTGACGTATGGCACGATGCTGGCCACCCCCACCCCGCACGACCCCTCAGGAGACCCCCGGCGTGCATCCCGTCGTCCCGGACCTCGCGCACACCCAGGCCCGCCCCGTGCACTGGCTCCTGACGGCGACGGCGATGGCCGCGGTCGTCGCGGCCGCCGGATTCCTGCAGCCCGACGCCGCCACCGCCACCCAGAGCGGCACCGCGTCGGCCCGGCCCGCCGCACCGGCACCGGCGCCCGCACCCGCTCCCGCGAGGACGGCACCCGACCCGGCGTCCGTCGACCTGCCGCTCCAGTGCGGCCCGCTGGCCGACGTCGTCACCGCGAAGGCCACCGGGGACCTCGACGGGGACGGCGGCCCCGAGACGGTCGTGGCGGCCCGCTGCGACGCCGGCTCCGGCACCCCGCCGCACGGCGTCTACGTCCTCGCCAACGGCAGGGACGGCACGCCCCGGCTGGTCGCGACACTGGTGGAGCCCGCCGAGAAGTCCAGCGTCGGCGCGCTCGCCGTCCGTGACGGGGCGGTCACCGCCACCCTGCTCGGCTACTCGTCCCTCGACGTGCCGGGCTGCTGCCCCGACATCCGGGAGCAGGTCAAGTGGCAGTGGAAGGGCGGCGCGTTCGTCCGCTCCGACGACACCGCCGCCCTGGGTGTCTGAAACCTCACCCCGCGTCGGGGCCGTACACCTCGACGCGGTCGGAGACCCGGCGCACATGGATGCAGTCGCCGGGGCACTCCTTGGCCGAGTCCACGACGTCCGTCAGCAGGGGAAGCGGCACCGGCGTGGTGGCGCCCGGCTCCTGCAGCAGCTCGTCGTCCGCCGACTTCACATAGGCGAGACCGTCGATGTCGAGCTCGAAGACCTCCGGCGCGTACTGCGCGCAGATCCCGTCGCCGGTGCACAGGTCCTGGTCGATCCAGACCTCGAGCGCCTCGCCGGCACCCTCGGTGGGAACCTCGTGCTGCACGGTCATATCTCCTGCCGTTTCCTTCGTCGGCGCAGCTGAACGAAGCAAGTCGTGCCAGCCCTGACGGGTGTTGAACACTTCGACGATACAACCGACCGCTTTCCGATGTTGCCGGGTGGGTATCTCGTGGGTATTCCCTGGACACGAGGGAGAGCGCAAGGGTGAAGATCGGACACACCCCTTCCGTCTTTGTGATCTAGGGGTTTCAATCACCACCCACACAGGTAGGGTCAGGAAGCGTCCAGCTCCCCTTGGAGGAGGTGAGGACCGTGGCAGCCCACGACGACGACATCAACCGCGGCATCCGGCCGGGGCGAGGGTCTGAGGACCCCGCCGGCCAGGTTGCCTATCTCGAGCAGGAAATCGCCGTCCTGCGCCGCAAGCTCGCCGACTCTCCGCGTCACACGAGGATTCTCGAGGAGCGGATCGTCGAGCTTCAGACCAACCTGGCCGGCGTGTCCGCACAGAACGAGCGGCTCGCGAACACACTCCGTGAGGCCCGCGACCAGATCGTGGCACTCAAGGAGGAGGTCGACCGCCTCGCACAGCCCCCCGCTGGCTTCGGCGTCTTCCTCCAGGCCAACGAGGACGGCACCTGCGACATCTTCACCGGGGGCCGCAAGCTCCGGGTGAACGTCAGTCCCAGCGTCGAGCCCGAAGAGCTCCGGCGCGGCCAGGAAGTCATGCTCAACGAAGCGCTCAACGTGGTCGAGGCCATGGAGTACGAGCGCGCCGGGGACATCGTCACCCTCAAGGAGATCCTCGAGGACGGCGAGCGCGCCCTGGTCATCGGGCACACCGACGAGGAGCGGGTGGTACGGCTCGCCGAGCCGCTGCTGGACACCACCATCCGCCCCGGCGACGCCCTGCTGCTCGAACCGCGCTCCGGGTACGTCTACGAGGTCATCCCGAAGAGCGAGGTCGAGGAACTCGTCCTCGAAGAGGTCCCCGACGTCGACTACGACAAGATCGGCGGCCTCGGCGGCCAGATCGAGATGATCCGCGACGCGGTCGAGCTCCCGTACCTCCACCCCGACCTCTTCAAGGAGCACGAACTGCGGCCGCCCAAGGGCATCCTGCTCTACGGCCCGCCCGGCTGCGGCAAGACGCTCATCGCCAAGGCCGTCGCCAACTCCCTTGCCAAGAAGGTCGCCGAAGTCACCGGGCGCCCCCAGGGGAAGAGCTACTTCCTCAACATCAAGGGCCCCGAGCTCCTCAACAAGTACGTCGGCGAGACGGAGCGGCACATCCGCCTCGTCTTCCAGCGGGCCCGTGAGAAGGCCAGCGAGGGCACCCCCGTCATCGTCTTCTTCGACGAGATGGAGTCCCTCTTCCGCACCCGTGGCTCCGGTGTCAGCTCCGACGTGGAGAACACCATCGTCCCCCAGCTCCTCGCCGAGATCGACGGCGTCGAGGGCCTGGAGAACGTGATCGTCATCGGCGCCTCCAACCGCGAGGACATGATCGACCCCGCGATCCTGCGGCCCGGCCGGCTCGACGTCAAGATCAAGATCGAGCGTCCGGACGCGGAGGCCGCGAAGGACATCTTCGCCAAGTACCTGACCCCCTCCCTGCCGCTCCACTCCGACGACCTCGGCGAGCACAGCGGCTCCAAGGAGGCGGCGGCCCACGCCATGATCCAGTCGGTCGTGGAGCAGATGTACGCCGAATCCGAGGAGAACCGCTTCCTCGAGGTCACCTACGCCAACGGCGACAAGGAAGTCCTCTACTTCAAGGACTTCAACTCCGGCGCGATGATCCAGAACATCGTCGACCGGGCCAAGAAGATGGCCATCAAGGCATTCCTCGACCACAACCAGAAGGGCCTGAGGGTCTCCCACCTCCTCCAGGCCTGCGTGGACGAGTTCAAGGAGAACGAGGACCTGCCCAACACCACCAACCCGGACGACTGGGCCCGGATCTCCGGAAAGAAGGGCGAGCGGATCGTGTTCATCCGCACCCTCGTCACCGGAAAGCAGGGCGCGGACACCGGCCGGTCCATCGACACGGTGGCCAACACCGGTCAGTACCTGTAATCAGGCACACCGGCTGCGGATGCCCCGTCCACTGCCACGGCAGAAGGACATACTGCATCCGCAGCCGGTTGCTTTCCGGACAGGTACGGCCACAGCACAGCAATGACGCAATCGATCTCCCCACCCGAGCAGCGGCGCAATAGGCTCTCCGGTATCGCCGAGTCGCGCAATACGGGGAAGAGCACCGCACGCGCACCGGAAAAGCAGCGGTATTCAGCGCCACCCCACAGGGAGCGCCGCCGGGCAAGGAGGGCCGCATGACCGTACGGCGAGTAATGGGCATCGAGACGGAGTACGGGATCTCCGTCCCCGGCCACCCGAACGCCAATGCCATGCTCACCTCGTCCCAGATCGTCAACGCCTACGCGGCGGCGATGCACCGGGCGCGCCGCGCCCGCTGGGACTTCGAGGAGGAGAACCCGCTGCGGGACGCCCGCGGCTTCGACCTCGCGCGCGAGACCGCCGACGCCAGCCAGCTCACCGACGAGGACATCGGCCTCGCCAACGTCATCCTCACCAACGGCGCCCGGCTCTACGTCGACCACGCCCACCCCGAGTACAGCTCGCCCGAGGTCACCAACCCGCGGGACGCCGTCCTCTGGGACAAGGCCGGCGAGCGGATCATGGCCGAGGCCGCCGAGCGGGCCGCCCAGCTCCCCGGCGCCCAGCCCATCCATCTGTACAAGAACAACACCGACAACAAGGGCGCGTCCTACGGCACCCACGAGAACTACCTGATGAAGCGGGAGACCCCCTTCTCGGACATCGTGCGGCACCTGACGCCCTTCTTCGTCTCCCGCCAGGTCGTCACCGGCGCCGGCCGCGTGGGAATCGGCCAGGACGGGCACGACCACGGCTTCCAGATCAGCCAGCGGGCGGACTACTTCGAGGTCGAGGTCGGCCTGGAGACCACGCTCAAGCGCCCCATCATCAACACCCGCGACGAGCCCCACTCCGACGCCGAGAAGTACCGCCGCCTCCATGTGATCATCGGCGACGCCAACCTCTCGGAGATCTCCACCTACCTCAAGCTGGGCACCACGGCGCTGGTCCTGTCGATGATCGAGGACGGCTTCATCACCGTCGACCTCGCCGTCGAGCAGCCAGTGCGCACCCTCCACCAGGTCTCCCACGACCCGGACCTCCAGCACCTCGTCAGCCTCCGCAGCGGCCGCACCCTCACCGCCGTGCAGCTCCAGATGGAGTACTTCGAGCTCGCCCGCAAGTACGTCGAGGAGCGCTTCGGGGCGGACGCCGACGACCAGACCAAGGACGTCCTGGCGCGCTGGGAGGACACCCTCAATCGCCTGGAGACCGATCCGATGAGCCTCGCCGGCGAGCTCGACTGGGTCGCCAAGAAGGAGCTCATGGAGGGCTACCGCCGGCGCGACGGCCTGGACTGGGACGCCGCCAGGCTCCACCTGGTGGACCTCCAGTACGCCGACGTGCGCCCCGAGAAGGGCCTGTACAACCGGCTGGCGGCCCGCGGCAGGATGAAGCGCCTGCTGGACGAGCGGGACGTCGAGCGGGCCGAGGCCAAGCCCCCGGAGGACACCCGCGCCTACTTCCGCGGCCGCTGCCTGGAGCAGTTCGCCGACGACGTGGCCGCCGCCTCCTGGGACTCGGTGATCTTCGACCTGCCGGGCCGTGACTCTCTGCAACGGGTCCCCACCCTGGAGCCGCTCCGGGGCACCCGTGAACACGTCAAGGACCTCCTGGACCGCTGCCGCACCGCGGAGGACCTGGTAAGGGTCCTGTCCGGGGGCTGAAACGGCTCCCGTCCGGGAATCATGAAGGCAGGTCCCGGACGCCGAGCAGCAGCCGGGCCGATGTCGGAACCGGCTTGTAGGGTCTGATCAGATACGTCGAACCGAAGCGGGGTGAGGTGGATGGCGACCAAGGACACCGGCGGCGGACAGCAGAAGGCCACGCGTTCCACGGAGGAGGTCGAGGAGCAGGCGCAGGACGCGCAGGCTGCCGAGGACCTCAAGGAGCGCCAGGAGAAGTTGTCGGACGACGTCGACTCCGTCCTGGACGAGATCGACGACGTCCTCGAGGAGAACGCCGAGGACTTCGTCCGGTCCTTCGTGCAAAAGGGCGGCCAGTAGGGGCCGTCGCCCTTCGGATCGAAGACGGGCGGGGTGTCCGGCCGAGGTGGCGTGCGCGGTGCGGCCCGGCCGCGCCGCGCACGGGACCGGCAGCTGGCGTGACGGCTCACGGCACCTGCTCCCGGCGGCCTCGGCCCGCCGGGAGCAGGTGCCGCGCACCGCTCCGGAGGCGGCCGGCACGCGCCCGCCGCGGGAACCCCCACGATCCGCCCGGACGGCTTGTCCCGGGCATGTGGATCACCGCCACGAGACGGGTAGGGTCCGTGGCGTACTGTGCTTCAACTGCAATTCGGCCATCGGCAAGTTGGGGGACGATCCAGACACCCTGCGTCGGGCCGTCGCATACCTGGAGGGAAACGCGTGGAAGCCAACACTCGTAGCACCGGGCGTCTACCAGCTGCCTTCCTGACGCCGGGATCGTCGTCCTTCATGGACTTCCTGGGCGCGCACTCGCCCGACCTGCTCCCCGGCAACCGCGCCCTGCCGCCCGTGCAGGGTGCGATCGAGGCGCCGCACGGCACGACGATCGTGGCGACGACCTTCCCGGGGGGTGTGGTGCTCGCCGGTGACCGGCGCGCCACGATGGGCAACATGATCGCCCAGCGGGACATCGAGAAGGTCTTCCCGGCCGACGAGTACTCGGCGGTGGGCATCGCCGGCACCGCGGGGCTCGCGGTGGAGATGGTGAAGCTCTTCCAGCTGGAGCTGGAGCACTTCGAGAAGGTCGAGGGCGTCCAGCTCTCGCTGGAGGGCAAGGCGAACCGCCTGTCGACGATGATCCGGAGCAACCTCGGCCTGGCCATGCAGGGCCTGGCCGTGGTCCCGCTGTTCGCCGGGTTCGACGTGGACCGGGAGAAGGGCCGGATCTTCTCCTACGACGTCACGGGCGGCCGCTCCGAGGAGACGGGGTACGCGGCGACCGGGTCCGGGTCGATCTTCGCGCGGAGCGCGATGAAGAAGCTCTACCGCGACGACCTCACCGAACAGGAGGCGACGACGCTGGTCGTCCAGGCGCTGTACGACGCCGCCGACGACGACTCCGCGACGGGCGGGCCGGATGTCGCGCGGCGTATCTATCCGATCGTCACGGTCATCACGGACGAGGGGTACCGCAGGCTGACGGAGGAGGAGTCGTCCGGGATCGCGAGCTCGATCCTGGAGCGCCGGCTCTCGCAGCCCGACGGACCGCGTGCCGCGTTGCTCTGATGATGTTTTCGCCTTCGACAGAAAGGGACGGATAGCCGGTGTCGACGCCGTTCTATGTCTCACCCCAGCAGGCGATGGCCGACCGGGCGGAATACGCCCGCAAGGGTATCGCCCGTGGTCGCAGCCTTGTTGTCCTCCAGTACACCGACGGCATCGTCTTCGTCGGCGAGAATCCGTCCCGTGCCCTGCACAAGTTCAGCGAGATCTACGACCGGATCGGTTTCGCGGCGGCGGGCAAGTACAACGAGTACGAGAACCTGCGGATCGGCGGTGTGCGCTACGCGGATCTGCGCGGCTACACCTACGACCGCGACGACGTGACGGCCCGTGGTCTGGCGAACGTGTACGCCCAGACGCTGGGCACGATCTTCTCCAGCGCGGGCGAGAAGCCGTACGAGGTGGAGCTGGTGGTCGCCGAGGTCGGTGACGCGCCGGAGGGCGACCAGATCTACCGGCTGCCGCACGACGGTTCCATCGTGGACGAGCACGGCTCGGTCGCGGTGGGCGGCAACGCGGAGCAGATCAGCGGGTACCTCGACCAGCGTCACCGTGACGGGATGTCGCTGGCGGAGGCCCTGAAGCTGGCGGTGCAGGCGCTGTCCAGCCAGGCCAACGGCAGCGACCGGGAGATTCCCGCGGAGCGGCTGGAGGTCGCGGTCCTGGACCGGACGCGGCCGCAGCAGCGGAAGTTCAAGCGGATCGTGGGCCGGCAGCTGTCGCGGCTGCTGGAGGCCGAGGAGGCCGCCACGGCGCCGACGGACGCGCCGTCCGACGAGGCGGAGGACTCGCCGGAGGGCGAGGAGTAGGCCCGCGCGACGGTCGAGTGCCCCCGTGCCGCCCTGGCGGTCCGGGGGCACTTCGCTGTCCGCTCAGGCCGGGGGCGGGGCGCTGGAGCCGCGGACGACGAGTTCGACGGGGAGGCTGTCCTGCTGGGGCGGGCGGTCGCCGAGGACGGCGAGCAGGGCGGCCATGCCGCGCCGGCCGATCTCCTCGGCCGGGAGGCGGACGGTGGTGAGCTCCGGTTCGAGGGCGGTGGCGAGGGCCAGGTCGTCGAAGCCGGTGACGGAGAGGTCGGCGGGCACGCGCAGGCCGAGCCGGCGGGCGGCCTTGCAGGCGCCGGCGGCCAGGATGTCGTCGTCGCAGAGCAGGGCGGTGGGGCGAGGGCCGGGGGCGGTGAGGGCTCTCTCGGCGGCCTCCCGGCCCGCGTTCACGTCGAGGGCGGCGGTGACGGTGCGCAGCTCGGTACCGGGGGTCCCGGCGACGGCGGTGTGCAGGGCCCGGGCGCGGGCGTCGAAGGTCCAGGACTCGACGGCGGAGGCGAGGTGGACGATGCGCCGGTGGCCGAGGGCGATCAGGTGGCCGGCGATCTGGCGCATGCCGTCGGCGATGTCGAGGTTGACGTGGGCGGCGACGCCGGGTTCCGCGGGGTCGCTGTCGAGCATCACCAGGGGGAGGTCGGCTCCGCGGATGGCGCCGAGCGCTTCGGCGGCCATGGAGGAGGCGATGACGCCGTCCAGGGCGGCGCGGGCGGAGGCGAAGGGGTCGCGGGCGGGGCCGGTGCCGTCGGGGGAGGGGTACAGGACGACGCCGAAGCCGTGCTGTTCGGCGACGGCGGATGCGCCGGTGTGGACGCGGGCGAAGAACTCGTTGGTGAGCGCCGGGACCACGAGCAGGGCCGTCCTGGTGCGTCCGAGGCGCAGGTTGCGGGCGGCCAGGTTGGGCCGGTAGCCGAGGTCGCGGGCGGCGTCGCGGACGAGTGCCGCGGTGCGCTCGGAGACCCGGCCGCGCCACTTCTCGCCGAGTACCAGGGAGACGGTGGCCTGGGAGACGCCCGCGGCGCGGGCGACGTCCTTGCTGGTGGGCCGGGCGGGCGCGGGGAGCGGGCGGGGGGTGGGAGGTGCCATGGATGCCCGTTCTCGGCCGCTCGGGGTGTGACGCGTCCGGAGGGGCGGCTCGGTGGACCCCCGGACTGTGGTCATGGTACGTATGGAGCATCAGGTTATACGTAAAACCTTGGCAGGGCCGGGGGAGAGGGGGAGCCGCATGGCGGCCGGGTACGCGGACATCCTCAAGGCGCCGCATGCCGCGCGCCTGCTGGCGGGCACACTCGTCGGCAGGCTGCCCAACGCCACCGCGCACATCGCGATCGTGCTCTTCACCCGCGCCGAGGGCGGCAGCTACACGCTGGCCGGCGTGCTGGCCGCCGTGTACGGGCTCGCCACCGCCGTGGGCCAGCCGCTCCTCGGCCGTGCCGTCGACCTCTACGGCCAGCCCCGGGTCCAGCTGCCCGCGGCCGTCCTGTCGGGCCTCGGCATGCTGTGGCTCGCGCTCGCGGGCACGGGTTCGCTGCCCGTCGCGTACGCGGCGGTGACGGTGGCCGGTCTCTTCACCCCGCCCCTGGAAGGCGGGCTGCGGGCGCTGTGGCCGAATGTGCTCGGTCACCAGGACCGGGTGCACCGGGCCTACGCCATGGACGCGGTCGCCCAGGAGATCCTCTTCACCCTCGGTCCGCTGCTGGTGACGCTGATCGTGGCCATCGCCTCGCCGGGGGCGGCGCTGCTGGTGATCAACGCCGTCGGGGTGCTCGGCGCGCTGTCCGTGGTGCTGTCCGAGCCCTCCCGCGCCTGGCGTTCGGCGCCGCGCGAGGCCCACTGGCTGGGCGCGCTGCGCTCCGGCGGGCTGCTGTCGCTGCTCGGCGCGTTCTTCTTCGTCGGTCTCGCCCTCGGGTCGATCACGGTGGCCGGGGTGGCGTACGCGGACGACCACGGCAGCGACTCGGTGTACGGCTGGCTGATGGCCGCGCTGGGCCTCGGCGCGCTGCTGGGCGGCCTGGTGTACGGGGCGCGGCAGTGGACGGGGGAGCCGGAGCGCAGGCTGCGGGTGATCGTCGCCCTGCTCGCGCTCGGGTACCTGCCGCTGGTGCTGACCCCCGGTGTGGCCGCGATGACGGCGCTGTCCGTCCTCGCCGGTGTGTTCCTGGCACCGGCCCTCGCCTGCGCGTTCATCGTGGTGGACCGGCACGCGCCGCGGGGCACCGTCACCGAGGCGTTCTCGTGGCTGGTGACCACCTTCGGCGTCGGTGCCGCGGTGGGCACCGGGGTGGCGGGGCCGGCCGTCGAGGGCGGCGGCACGGCGTGGGGGTTCGCGGTCGCGGGGGCAGGGGGTTTCGCCGCGCTGCTGGTCCTGATGGCCACTCAGCGTGTGCTGTCCGCCCCGCCCGCCGCCGAGGGCGCCGCGCCGCCGGTGGACGGCTCGGAGGAAAATGATCGAAACGGTGCCGCCCAACCCGGTTTCAGCTCAGGCCGTGAGGCGTAATGTTCAGACATGGACCGCCGCATTTTCGGGCTGGAGAACGAGTACGGCGTCACGTGCACGTTCAGGGGACAGCGCCGACTGTCACCTGACGAAGTGGCGCGCTACCTCTTCCGCCGTGTCGTGTCATGGGGCCGCAGCAGCAATGTCTTTCTGCGGAACGGCGCCCGTCTGTACCTCGACGTGGGATCGCATCCGGAATACGCAACGCCGGAATGCGACAACGTGACCGAACTGGTCACGCACGACAAGGCGGGCGAGCGCATTCTCGAGGGCCTGCTCGTCGACGCCGAACGCCGCCTGCACGAGGAGGGAATCGCGGGCGACGTCTACCTCTTCAAGAACAACACCGACTCGGCGGGAAACTCCTACGGCTGCCACGAGAACTATCTCGTGGCCCGGCACGGAGAGTTCTCCCGGCTGGCCGACATCCTGATTCCGTTCCTGGTGACGCGGCAGCTCATCTGCGGCGCCGGCAAGGTGCTGCAGACCCCCCGCGGCGCGGTGTTCTGCGTCAGCCAGCGTGCCGAGCACATCTGGGAAGGCGTCAGCTCGGCGACCACCCGTTCGCGCCCGATCATCAACACCCGTGACGAGCCGCACGCCGACGCGGAGCGGTACCGCCGCCTCCATGTCATCGTCGGCGACTCGAACATGTCCGAGACGACCATGCTGCTCAAGGTCGGCGCCACCGACCTGGTGCTCCGCATGATCGAGGCGGGCACGGTGATGCGCGACCTCACCCTGGAGAACCCGATCCGGGCCATCCGCGAGGTCAGCCACGACATAACGGGCCAGCGCAAGGTCCGTCTGGCCAGCGGCCGGGAGGCCTCGGCGCTCGAGGTGCAGCGCGAGTACTACGAGAAGGCCGTCGACTTCGTCGACCGCCGCGGCATCCGCACGGGCACGGTCGCCCAGGTGCTGGAGCTGTGGGGCCGCACGCTCGACGCGATCGAGGCCGAGGACCTCGACCGCATCGGCACCGAGATCGACTGGGTCATGAAGTACAAGCTCATCGAGCGGTACCGCGCCAAGAACAACATGACCATGTCCCACCCGAGGGTCGCGCAGATAGACCTCGCCTACCACGACATCCACCGCCGGCGGGGGCTGTACTACCTGCTGGAGCGCAAGGGCCAGGCCGCCCGCATCTGCAACGACCTGAAGATCTTCGAGGGCAAGTCCGTGCCCCCGCAGACCACCAGGGCGCGGCTGCGCGGCGACTTCATCCGGCGGGCGCAGGAGCAGCGCCGGGACTTCACCGTCGACTGGGTGCACCTCAAGCTCAACGACCAGGCACAGCGGACCGTGCTCTGCAAGGACCCGTTCCGGTCGGTGGACGACCGGGTGGAAAAGCTGATCGCCGGTATGTAGCACGAATCCCGGAACGTCACTCGGGCCCCGTACGTTTCTCGTGCGGGGCCCGGGGCACGCCCTAGAGTGTCCCGGACCCGAATGTGACGTTAGAGATCTGAGGAACACGTGCGCCGACTTGCCGGCCTGATCGTCGCCCCGCTTCTGCTGTTGTCGGTAGTCGCGTGCGGCAGCGAGGACAAGGCCTCCGACTCCGCCTCCTCCCAGGGCGGGCTGCCCGCCATCACCGCCGGAGCCGCCTTCGGCGAGAAGCCGACGCTGGCGAAGGGCGAGGGGGACCCGCCGAAGGAGCTGAAGACCGAGGTCATCAGCGAGGGCGACGGCGCCACCCTGAAGAAGGGCGACCAGATCCAGGTCAACTATCTGGGTCAGACCTGGGACTCCGACGAGCCGTTCGACAACAGCTTCGACAAGAAGCAGCCCTTCGATCTCACGCTCGGGGCCGGTCAGGTCATCAAGGGCTGGGACCAGGGCCTGGAGGGCAAGAAGGTCGGCAGCCGGGTCGAGATGTCGATCCCGCCGGAGCTCGGCTACGGCGACCAGGGCCAGGGCCCGATCAAGGCGAACTCCACGCTGGTCTTCGTGGTGGACATCCTGAAGTCGACCACCGTGCCGACGTCCGCCAAGGGCACCGAGGTGGCCCAGGACAACATCGACCTGCCCAAGGTCGGCACCAACACCGACGGCAAGGCGCCCTCGCTCACCGTGCCCGACAAGGACGCGCCCACCAAGCTCGTCTCGAACTACGTCATCGAGGGGGACGGCCCGGCCGTCAAGAAGACGGACACGCTCGCCGTCGCCTACAAGGGTGTGCTGTGGAAGGGCGGCAAGGAGTTCGACAGCAGCTACGCCCGCGGCGGCGCTCCGGTCAGCTTCCCGCTCGCGCAGGTCATCCCGGGCTGGCAGCAGGGCCTGGAGGGCAAGAAGGTCGGCAGCCGGGTGATGCTGGTGATCCCGCCGGACCTGGCCTACGGCGACCAGGAGCAGCAGGGCATCCCCGCCAAGTCCACGCTGGTCTTCTCCGTCGACATCCTTTCCGCCTCCGGTTCCTGAGAGCCGACACGGCCCTGAGCGGCCGGGACGTTCTGAGAGACTGTCCCGGCCCAGTCGACAAGCAGAACCGCAAGGAGCACCTTCCGTGAGCATCGAGAAGCCCGAGATCGACTTCCCGGGCGGCGAGCCGCCGGCCGACCTGGAGATCAAGGAGATCTGGGAGGGCGACGGCCAGGAGGCCAAGGCCGGCGACACGGTCCAGGTCCACTACGTGGGCGTGGCCTTCTCCACCGGCGAGGAGTTCGACTCCTCCTGGAACCGCGGCACCCCGCTCGGCTTCAAGCTGGGCGCCGGTCAGGTCATCTCCGGATGGGACCGCGGCATCCAGGGCATGAAGGTCGGCGGCCGCCGCCAGCTGACCATCCCGGCGCACCTCGCGTACGGCGACCGCGGCGCCGGCCGCTCCATCGCCCCGGGCGAGACGCTGATCTTCGTCTGCGACCTGGTCGCGGTCTGAGGGAGTGCCGCGGCGCCCGGCGCCGTGTGACGAGGGCCCGCGCCGGGAAGGCGTGGGCCCTCGCTTTTGTCCGGACACCCCGGGGCGGTACGGTCGACGGGCACAGGGCACTCCATAAGAAGAGGTGAAGGGCGTCGATGGCCATTGCCAAGGCCGAGCGGCTGATGAACCTGGCGCTGTGTCTGCTCGGGACCGGACGCCCGCTGAGCAAGCGTGAGCTGCGCGGCTCCATCGAGGCGTACATGGAGGCCTCGACCGACGACTCCTTCAACCGCATGTTCGAGCGGGACAAGGACGACCTGCGCGAACTCGGTCTGGTCATCGAGACGGTGGAATCCCTCGACGGCGACATCGGCTATGTCGCCCGCCGGGACAGCAACCGGCTGCCGCCCATCACCCTCGACGCCGAGGAGGCCGCCGCGCTCGGCCTCGCCGCCAAGGTGTGGCAGCAGGCCCGCCTCGCCGGCGCCGCGAGCGGGGCCCTGCAGAAGCTGCGCGCGGCCGGCATGCCCGAGACCGAGGACGCCTACGAGGACCGGCACAGTGCGCTCGAACCGCGCATCCCCGTCCACGAGGCGGCCTTCGAACCGCTGATGCTCGCCTGCCGCGACCGCCGGCCGGTCGTCTTCGACTACCGCAAGGCCAACGCCGCCCGCCCCGAGCAGCGCCATGTCGAGCCCTGGGCGCTGGAGTGCTGGCGCGGGCACTGGTACCTCGCCGGGCACGACCGGGACCGCGGCGCCGAGCGGGTCTTCCGGCTGTCGCGCATCTCCGGCCGGGTGCGCGCCCGGACGGGCGCGTTCACCGCCCCGGTGCCCGACGTCGTCACCGTCCGCGAGACGGTCGAGAGCTGGGCGGGCGAGACCGCGACCAGGACCGCGCTGATCCGGCTGCGGGCCGGCTGCGGCTACCCGCTGCGGGCCCGCGCGGTGGGCCTGCGGGAACTCGGCGACGGGTGGGACGAGTTGGAGATTCCGTACGGGCACGGACTGGACGCCTGGCTGGTCGAGTTCGGCCCGGACGCCGTCGTGCTGGAGCCCGCGGACCTGCGGGCGGACGTGGTCGACCGGCTGCGCGCCGTGGCCAAGGGCTGAAGGGGAGTCGTACGACCATGGCCGCCAACGCCATCGACCAGACCCGGCGGATGCTCTCGCTGGTGACCTATCTCCGCGAGCGCCCCGGCGCCCATGTCGCCGACGTCGCCCGCGCCTTCGGGATCACCGAGGACGAGCTGATCTCCGACCTCGACGTGCTGCCCATGTGCGGCACCAGCTTCCGCGGCGGCGACCTGCTCGACATCGACACCGACGGCGAGCGCATCTGGTGGCGCAACCCCGACGCCTCGGGCGAGTCCACCGCCGAACCGCTGCGCCTGGCCGCCGACGAGGCGACCGCGCTGCTGGTCGCGGCGCGGGCCGTGGCGACCCTGCCGGGCCTGCGCGAGGGCGACCGGGACGCGCTGCTGCGCGCCACCGCCAAGATCGAGGGCGCGGCGGGCGAGGCCGCGGGCGCCAGCTCCCGGCTCTCGGTGACCTTCGAGTCCGAGGGCGGCGTCTTCGCCGACGTCGACCGCGCGATCTCCGAGCGCCGCCGCCTGTGGCTGCGGTACTACTCGCCCGCCCGGGACGAGCTGACCGAGCGCGAGGTCGACCCGATCCGGCTGTTCGCCGTCGGCCACACCTACATGGAGGCGTGGTGCCGGCTGTCGGAGGCGCGCCGCACCTTCCGGCTGGACCGTGTCGCCGAGATCCGGCTGCTCGACGCCCCGGCCGCCCCGCCCGAGATCGAACTGCGCGATCTCTCCGAGGGGCTGGTGCAGCCCTCCGCCGACGACCCGGAGGTCGTCGTCGAGGTCGGTCCCGGCGGGCGCTGGGTCGCCGAGTACTACCCCCACGACCAGGCCGAGGAACTCCCCGACGGGGGCCTGCGCATCACCATCCGCACCCCCGCCCCCGCCTCGCTGCGCCGTCTTGCGCTGCGGCTCGGGCGCGACGGACGCATCGTGTCGCCGCCGGAGCTCGCCGCCAGCGCCCGGCAGGCGGCAGTCGACGCCCTCGCCGCGTACGACGGCCGGGACTGAGGAGCTGCGCACCGCATGTCATTCGTCCCGGGAGCTCCCACCCAGGTCGGTCCCGTGCTGTTCAAGGCCGCCTGCCCCGACTGCCGTGCCCGGTTCGAGCTGTCGGCGGGCGCGCTGCGCCTCGCCATCGGGGGCAGCCGGCGCACCACCTTCTACTCGTTCACCTGCCCCGAGTGCGGCTCGGCCGTCCGCAAGCCGGCCGGTGAGCGGATAGTGGAGCTGCTCACCGGCGGCGGGGTGCGGACGCTGCGGCTGCACACCACGGCGTGAGGGCGCCCGCACGGCGCCGGCCGCCGACGCACTAGGCTCGGCCCATGTTCTGGCCCATGCTCGCCGTCGCCGTCGGCTTCCTCTCGATCGCCGTCCTGGGGGTGCTCGCCGTCCGGGTCGGCATCGAGGCCCGCCGCCTCGGCGACCAGGTCGCCCGCACCACCCGGCGCGTCGAGCGCGCCGCCCAGGACCTCGAACAGGCGGCCACCGGTCTCGCCCGGTCCGGGGAGACGCTGCGCTGAGCCGCCCGCCACGGCCGGCGGACGATCGCGGACGCGCCCTTAAGAAGCGCAGATCCGGGCGGTACGCTGCTGATGGCGGCACCGGAGATGAGGCGCCGGGCCGCTGACCGGAGTATGCAAGAGGATTGCCCAGCGTTTACCCCTGCGGGTTACGATCGCTGCGTCGTCTCGGACATCTGTCCGCAGGGACATGCAGAAACCAGCCCCAAGCCGCCTCGGTGAGAAGGTAGACACAGTTATGTTCCGACAGATCGGCCCCACCGAGATCATCATCATCGCCCTTCTGATCCTCCTGCTCTTCGGCGCCAAGAAGCTTCCCGACATGGCCCGTTCGCTCGGCAAGTCCGCGCGCATCCTCAAGAGCGAGGCCAAGGCGATGAAGTCGGACGGCCAGCAGCAGCAGACCGCCCCGGCGGAGCCGAAGGACCCGGCGCAGGGCCAGGCCGTGCCCCGGACGATCCAGGCCTCGCCCGGCGACGTCAGCAGCGCCCGCCCCGTGAACGAGCCGACCGACACCCCCCAGCGCTGACGACCCCAAGGCCGTGGTGACCGCGGCCTGCCGCACGAGATGAGGACGTGGGTTGCTCAAGCCTGCCCGCCCCAACCAGCAGGAGAAGGACCCCGAGGGCCGCATGCCGCTCGCGGACCATCTCCGTGAGCTCCGCAACCGGCTCGCCAAGGCGACGCTGGCGATCGTCATCGCCTCCGTCGTCGCCGTGGCGTTCAGCCAGGAGCTGATGGAATTCCTCACCTCGCCGGTGCCGGAGTGCGCCGTCGACGGCCCCAAGAAGGGCGGGGTGTGCGCGACGGTCGTCTACACCGACCTGCTCTCGCCGTTCACCACCACGGTCAAGGTCGTCCTGATGGCGGGCATCGTGGTGTCCTGCCCGATCTGGCTGTACCAGCTCTGGGCCTTCGTCGCGCCCGGCCTGCACCGCAACGAGAAGAAGTACACGTACTACTTCGCCGCCGCGGCCGCCCCGCTGTTCGCCGCCGGTGTCTACTTCGCGTACCTGATCATGCCGGTGAGCATGAAGGTGCTGCTGTCCATCACCCCGGCCCCCGCCGAGAACCTGCTGAGCGTCGACAAGATCCTGGACTTCACCGTCCGGATGGTGCTGATCTTCGGCTTCTCCTTCGAACTGCCGCTGCTGCTGATCATGCTGAACCTCACCGGCATCGTCACCGGCCGCCGGATGCTCGGCTGGTGGCGCGGCGCGGTCATGGGCATCTTCGTCTTCGGCGCCGTCGCCACCCCCTCGACGGACCCGCTGGGCATGATCGCCCTCTCCGGGCCGATCATCTTCCTCTACTTCGTGGCCGTCGGCTTCTCGCTGCTCAACGACCGCCGCCGCAGGCGCAACGACCCCGACGCGGAACTCGACGACGACGAGGCGTCCGACCTCGACCTCACGCCCGCCCCGGTCGGCGGCGTGGAGCCGGTCTCCACCGCCAAGGCGCTGCCCGAGCAGGCGACCGGCGAGCCCGACACCCGGCGCACCCACGGGTACGACGACATCACCTGACGCGAAGTCGCCGCGCGCACGCGGAGGGTGAAGGGCCGGGAAGCCGATTCCCGGCCCTTCGCACGTGTGCCGCCGCCCCGCCCGCGGGTACACAGAGGGTGGTTTCGCCGTCGTCCCGGGGGCCCGGGTCCCGGCGGATAAAGATCCGCTGACTGTCGGAGGTGGCGGGTAGGCTCATGAACAAGATGACCGAGGATCTCTCTCCCGCCGAGCGCTATGCCGCCGCCCGCGTCCGCGCGGCGGAGGCGGCCACCGCACTGGCGCCCTTCCGCGCGATGTACGACTTCGACCTCGACCCGTTCCAGATCGAGGCGTGTCAGGCGCTGGAGGCCGGCAAGGGCGTGCTCGTCGCCGCGCCCACCGGCTCCGGCAAGACCATCGTCGGCGAGTTCGCCGTCCACCTGGCCCTCGAACAGGGCCGCAAATGCTTCTACACCACGCCCATCAAGGCCCTGTCCAACCAGAAGTACACGGACCTGGTGAAGCGCTACGGGGCCGGCAGCGTCGGCCTGCTCACCGGCGACAACAGCGTCAACGCCGACGCCCCGGTGGTCGTGATGACCACCGAGGTGCTCCGGAACATGCTCTACGCGGGCTCGCAGGCGCTGCGCGGCCTCGGCTACGTCGTGATGGACGAGGTGCACTACCTCTCCGACCGCTTCCGCGGCGCGGTGTGGGAGGAAGTGATCATCCACCTCCCCGAATCCGTGACGCTGGTGTCGCTCTCCGCGACCGTGTCGAACGCGGAGGAGTTCGGCGACTGGCTGGACACCGTCCGCGGCGACACCGAGGTGATCGTCTCCGAGGAGCGGCCCGTACCGCTGTGGCAGCACGTCATGGCCGGCCGCCGGATGTACGACCTCTTCGAGGAGAGCACCGACCACGGCGGCCGCGGCCGGACCAAGCGCGAGGTCAACCCGGACCTGGTGCGCCTGGCCCGGATGGAGAACCAGCGCGGCTACAACCCGCGCGAGCGCCGCCGCGGGAAGATGGTGCGCGAGGCCGACCGCGAGCGCGAGCGCCGCCAGCGCAGCCGGATCTGGACCCCGGGCCGGGCCGAGGTCATCGACCGGCTCGACGCCGAGGGCCTGCTGCCGGCCATCACCTTCATCTTCAGCCGCGCCGCCTGCGAGGCGGCCGTCCAGCAGTGCCTCACCGCCGGCCTGCGGCTCAACGACGAGGCCGCGCGCGCCACGGTGCGCGGGATCGTCGAGGAGCGCACCGCCTCGATCCCGACCGAGGACCTCCATGTCCTCGGGTACTACGAGTGGCTCGAAGGGCTGGAGCGCGGCATCGCCGCCCACCACGCCGGCATGCTGCCGACGTTCAAGGAGGTCGTGGAGGAGCTGTTCGTCCGCGGCCTGGTGAAGGCCGTGTTCGCCACCGAGACCCTCGCGCTCGGCATCAACATGCCCGCGCGCTCGGTGGTGCTGGAGAAGCTGGTCAAGTGGAACGGCGAGCAGCACGCGGACATCACCCCCGGCGAGTACACCCAGCTCACCGGCCGGGCCGGGCGCCGCGGCATCGACGTCGAGGGCCACGCGGTGGTGCTGTGGCAGCGCGCCATGGACCCGGGCGCCCTCGCCGGCCTGGCGGGCACCCGTACCTATCCGCTGCGCTCCAGCTTCAAGCCGTCGTACAACATGGCGGTCAACCTCGTGCACCAGTTCGGGCGGCACCGCTCGCGGGAGCTGCTGGAGACGTCGTTCGCCCAGTTCCAGGCGGACCGCTCGGTGGTCGGTATCTCCCGCCAGGTCCAGCGCAACGAGGAGGGGCTGGAGGGCTACCGCGAGGGCATGACCTGCCATCTCGGCGACTTCGAGGAGTACGCGCGGCTGCGCCGTGAGCTCAAGGACCGGGAGACCGAACTCGCCAAGCAGGGTGCCTCGCAGCGCCGGGCAGCGGCCGCCGCGTCGCTGGAGCGGCTGAAGCCGGGCGACGTGATCCACGTGCCGACGGGCAAGTTCGCCGGGCTCGCCCTGGTGCTCGACCCCGGGCTGCCCGCCGGGCGGACCAACGGCCACCGCGGCTTCGAGCACCACGACGGGCCGCGCCCCCTGGTGCTCACGGCCGAACGCCAGGTCAAGCGGCTCGCGTCGATCGACTTCCCGGTGCCCGTGGAGGCGCTGGAGCGGATGCGCATCCCCAAGTCGTTCAACGCCCGCTCGCCGCAGTCGCGCCGCGATCTGGCGTCGGCGCTGCGCACGAAGGCCGGTCACATCGTGCCCGAACGGCACCGCAAGGAGCGTGCCGCGGCGGCCGACGACCGGGAGATCGCCCGTCTGCGCACGGAGTTGCGGGCCCACCCCTGCCACGGCTGCGACGAGCGCGAGGACCATGCCCGCTGGGCCGAGCGCCACCAGCGGCTCCAGCGGGACACCCGCCAGCTGGAGCGGCGGATCGAGGGCCGCACCAACACCATCGCGCGGACCTTCGACCGGATCGTGGCCCTGCTGACGGAGATGGACTACTTCCGCGGCGAGGAGGTCACCGAGCACGGCAGGCGGCTCGCCCGGCTCTACGGCGAACTGGACCTGCTCGCCAGCGAATGCCTGCGCGACGGGGTCTGGGAGGGTCTCGGCCCCGCCGAACTGGCCGCCTGCGTCTCGGCGCTGGTCTACGAGGCGAGGCAGGCGGACGACGCCGTCGCGCCCAAGGTCCCGGGCGGCAGGGCCAAGGAGGCGCTGGGCGAGATGATCCGCATCTGGGGCCGGCTGGACGCCCTGGAGGAGGAGTTCAAGATCAACCAGGCCGAGGGGGTCGGCCAGCGCGAGCCCGACCTCGGCTTCGCCTGGGCCGCCCACCAGTGGGCGTCGGGCAAGGCGCTCGACGAGGTGCTGCGCGAGGCGGAGATGCCCGCGGGCGACTTCGTGCGCTGGTGCAAGCAGGTCATCGACGTCCTCGGCCAGGTGGCTGCCGCCGCCCCCCGGGAGAACAGCACCGTCGCCAAGAACGCCCGCAAGGCGGTCGACGGACTGCTGCGCGGCGTGGTGGCCTACAGCTCGGTGGGCTGAGCACACCCGCGACGGCACCCGTACGGGACGGCGCATCCGACGGCGCGGCACGGCCCCACGGCCGTGCCGCGCCGTCGTGCCGTGCCCCCACCGGCGCCGTCAGCTCCAGAACGCGTCCATCTCGTCGATGTCCTCCACGCACGCGTCGATGTCCGTCACCTTTCCGCCGGTGATCGTGAAGAACAGGCCCTCGCGCATCTCGATGCCCCGGTCGCCCCGGTCGGCCCGGGTGGTGTGGAAGGCCATGACATGGCCGCGGCCGTCCGCGAGGACCGCTTCCACCTGCACCTGCATGGTGCCGCCGGTCTCCTGCCCGAAGCGCTGGAACAGACCGAGGATCGCCTCGCGCCCCTTGTGGTGGCCGGACACCGGGCTGCTGCCCGGGAGGTGGTAGACGGCGTCCGCCGTCATCAGGGAGCTGAGGGTCTCCATGTCGCCCTCGCTGAACGCTACGTAGCCCCGGCGCACCAGGGCGCAGTCAGGATGCTCAGACATCGCAGGACACACCTTTCGTCCGCGTCGATCCCTTTCCTCCATCATCCGACGGGCCGCGAGGGCTGTCCACGGACCGGCGGGAGCGCGCGACGGGCGGAAGATCCGACGAATTCCGGCCCCCGGCCAATCCGGCCCGCCCCCGGCGACGAATAGCTGGCTGAGGGGCGGCGCCGAGCTGCCCGGAGGGAGCGGTATGACAGCGCAACGGCGGCGTACGGCCGTGATCGGCGGCGGGGTGGCGGGACTGACCGCGGCGTACATCCTTCAGCGCGAGCACGAGGTGACCCTCTACGAGGCGGACTCCCGGCTCGGCGGGCACGCGCACACCCACGAGGTGCCCGCGGCCGACGGACGGGCGTACCGCGTGGACTCCGGCTTCATCGTCCACAACGAGCGCACGTACCCGCTGCTGCTGCGGCTGTTCCGGGAACTCGGCGTCGCGACGCAGGAGTCGGAGATGAGCATGTCGGTGCGGTGCGAGGGCTGCGGCCTGCTCTACGCGGGCGCCCGGGGCGCGAGGGGCCTGTTCCCCCGCCCCGGCAACGCGCTGCGCGGCCGCTACCTGCGGATGCTCGCCGAGGTGCCCCGCTTCCACCGGCTCGCCCGGCGACTGCTCGACGGCCCGCACGACGACACCACCACCGTCGGCGAGTTCATCGCCCGGGCCCGCTTCTCCCCGTACTTCACCGCCCACTTCATGGCCCCGGTCGTCTCCTGCGTCTGGTCCTGCGACGCCGTCACCGCGCTGCGCTACCCCGCCCTGCACCTGTTCCGCTTCCTCGACCACCACGGCATGCTCACCGTCACCGGGTCGCCGGTGTGGCGGACGGTCACCGGCGGCTCCCGGGAGTACGTCGAACGGATCGGCAAGCAGCTCACCGCCGTCCACACCGCCACCCCCGTGCGCGCGCTGCACCGCGGCCCCGACGGCGTCGTCGTCACCACCGGCGACGGCGGGACCGCGCGCTTCGACGGCGTGGTCGTCGCCACCCACCCCGACCAGGCACTGCGCCTGCTCGCCGACCCGACCGAGCAGGAGAAGCGGGCGCTGGGGGCGTTCACCTACTCCCGCAACACCACCGTGCTGCACACCGACGGCTCCGTCCTCCCGCGGACCGCGGGCGCCCGGGCGAGCTGGAACTTCACCATGCCCGCCTGCGACGCCGGCGCCGATCAAGTCCGCGTCAGCTACGACATGAACCGCCTCCAGCGCCTCGACGCCCCCCGGGAGCACGTCGTCACCCTGGGCGGCGGCGACCGGGTGGACCCCGGCCGGGTCATCGCACGGATGGAGTACGAACACCCCGTCTTCACACCGGAGTCGGTCGCCGCGCAGCGGCTGCTGCCCGCACTGAGCGGCCCGGTCACCGCCTACGCCGGCGCCTACCACGGGTGGGGGTTCCACGAGGACGGCTGCCGCTCCGGCGTGGAGGCCGCCCGGGCCCTGGGCGTGACCTGGTGAGCACCGCCCCGGCCCTCTACCCCTGCACGGTCACCCATGTGCGCAAGACGCCGTCGGACTACGTACTGCGCCACCGCACCTACCTGTGGCTGATCGACCCCGACCGGCCGCCCCGGCTGCCCGCGCCGCTGCGCCCGTTCGCCCGCTTCGACGCCCGCGACCACTTCGGCGGCCGGAGCGCCACCGTCCGCGCCGGGCTCGCCGCCTTCCTCGCGGCCCGGGGCGTCGCGCTCGGCGACGGCCCCGTCCTGATGCTCGCCCACGCCCGGGTGCTCGGCCATGTGTTCAACCCGCTGACCCTGTACTGGTGCCACCGCGAGGACGGCAGCCCGCTCTGCGTGGTCGCCGAGGTCCACAACACCTACGGCGAGCGGCACTGCTACCTGCTCCGTCCCGACGAGGAGGACCACCGGGCCACGACCGGGAAGGAGCTGTACGTCTCGCCGTTCTTCCCCGTCGACGGCCGCTATCTGATGCGCCTGCCCGAGCCCGGTGACGCGCTGCGCCTGACGATCCATCTGGAACGCGAGGGCTCCCGGCCGTTCACCGCGACCGTCACCGGCACCCGCCGGCCGGTCACCACCGCCGGGGTGCTGCGCTGCCTGCTGCGCCATCCGCTGTCCACCCTCGCCGTGTCGGCGGCCATCCGCTTCCACGGCATCCGCCTGTACCTGCGCGGACTGCCCGTCCGCCCCCGCCCCCGTCATCAGCCCCAGGAGGGTGTCAAGTGAGCGTCCCCGTCCTTCCCGTCCCCCGGCCGGCCGGCCCCGTGGACGCGCGCCGGTGGCCGGACGTGGCCCGGCCACCGCACGTCTCCCGGGCGCGCGCCGCGGTGGCCGAACGGATCGTGCGCCGCGCGATCCGCCCCCTCCCGCTGCGGGTGCGGCTCGCGGGCGAGCGGGAACCGGCCGGAGCGGGCGGGCCCCTGATGGAGGTGCGCGACCCGCGGGCCTTCTTCGCCCGCATAGCCGCCGGCGGCACCATCGGCTTCGGCGAGTCCTACATGGCGGGCGAGTGGGACGCCCCCGACCTGGTCGGCGTGCTGAGCGCCTTCGCCGAGCACGCCGCCACCCTGGTGCCGCGGCCCCTGCAACGGCTGCGCAAGGTCTGGGCCCCGGCGCAGCCCGCCGGGCACCGCAACACCGCCGACGCCACCCGGGCCAACATCAGCCACCACTACGACCTGTCCAACGACCTCTTCGCCCTCTTCCTGGACGACACGCTCACCTACTCCTCGGCCCTCTTCCGGGGCTTCCCCGCCGAGCAGCACCTCCTCGAAGCCGCCCAGCACCGCAAGATCGACCGGCTGCTCGACCTGGCGGAGACGGGCCCGGGCACCAGGCTGCTGGAGATCGGCACCGGCTGGGGGGAGCTGGCGATCCGGGCCGCGGCCCGCGGCGCCGACGTCGTCACCGTCACGCTCTCCTCCGAGCAGCAGGAGCTGGCCGCCCGGCGGGTGCGCGACGCCGGACTGGACGACCGGGTGACGATCCTGCTGCGGGACTACCGCGCGATCACGGGCACCTACGACGCCGTCGTCAGCGTGGAGATGATCGAGGCCGTCGGCGCGGAGTTCTGGCCCGAGTACTTCACGGCCCTCGGCCGGCTGCTCGTCCCCGGCGGACACGCCGCCCTCCAGGCCATCACCATGCCGCACGACCGGATGCTGGCCTCCCGCTCCACCCACACCTGGATCCAGAAGTACATCTTCCCCGGCGGCCTGCTGCCCTCGACCGAGGCGATCGAGGAGACCGCCGGCCGGTCGGGCGGCCTCGCCGTCACGGCGCGCGACACCTTCGGGCCGCACTACGCCGAGACGCTGCGGCTGTGGCGGGAGCGGTTCACCGCGCGCGCCGAGGAGGTCGGCGCCCTCGGCTTCGACGAGACCTTCCGCCGGATGTGGACCTTCTACCTGGCCTACTCGGAAGCCGGATTCCGCTCGGGCTACCTCGATGTGCAGCAGCTCCGGCTGACGAAGGGAACGACCGCGTGAACCACCCGACCGCACCGGACACCGGCACCCGCGCGCCCGACGCCGGCACCCGCCCCGCCGGCCGGGGCACCGCGGCGCGACGGCTGCTGCCGCTGGTCGAGGAGGTGCTCGGCGGCGCCCTCCCGCTCCGGCTGCGCGCCTGGGACGGCTCCACCGCCGGCCCCGCCCACGGCCCGGTCGTCGTGATCCGCTCCCGCAGGGCGCTGCGCCGGCTGCTCTGGCAGCCGGGCGAACTCGGCCTGGCGCAGGCGTACATCACGGGCGAGATCGATGTCGAGGGCGATCTCGGGGAGGCGCTGCGCACCATGTGGACGGCCGTGCGCACCCGGGCGCTCGCCCCGCCCCGGCTCACCCTCGCCGACCGGGCCAGGGCGGCCGGCACGGCGCTGCGCCTCGGCGCGCTCGGCCCCCGGCCGCCCGCGCCCGCCGCCGAGGCCCGGCTCACCGGGGACCTCCACAGCAAGGCCCGCGACCGGGCCGCCATCAGCCACCACTACGACCTGTCGAACGACTTCTACGCGGCCCTGCTCGACCCGTCCATGGCCTACTCCTGCGCCTACTGGACCCGTGACGACCCGGAGTACGGGCTCGCCGACGCCCAGCGGGACAAGCTGGAGCTGATCTGCCGCAAGCTCGGCCTGCGCGAGGGCGCCCGGCTGCTGGACATCGGCTGCGGCTGGGGCTCCCTCACCCTCCACGCGGCCGAGCACCACGGGGCGCGCGTCACCGCGGTCACCCTGGCGGCCGCCCAGGCCCGGTACGTCCGGGAACAGGTGCGCGAGCGGGGGCTGTCGGACCGGGTCGAGGTCCTGCTCCGCGACTACCGCGACATCGACGGCGGCGGCTACGACGCGGTGTCCACCGTCGAGATGGGCGAACACGTCGGCGACGCCGAGTACCCGGCGTTCGCCGGTGTCCTGCACCGGATGGTCCGGCCCGGCGGCCGGGTGCTCGTGCAGCAGATGTCCCGGGGCGCCGACGCGCCCGGCGGCGGCGCGTTCATCGAGTCGTACATCGCGCCCGACATGCACATGCGCCCGCTCGGCGACACCGTCTCCCTGCTGGAGGGCGCCGGTCTGGAGGTGCGGTCGGCCGAGTCGCTGCGCGAGCACTACACCCGCACGGTGGCCGCCTGGCACCGCACCCTGGAGGAGCGCTGGGACGACTTCACCGCCCTCGCGGGCCACCAGACGGCCCGGGTGTGGCGGCTCTATCTGGTCGGCGGGGCCCTGGCGTTCGAGGAACGGCGGATGGGGGTCGACCAGATCCTGGCCGTCCGGCCCGGCGACGACGGCGCCTCCGGGATGCCCGCGACACCGAAGGGATGGTACGGCGGATGAACGGCTTCCCATGGGCGGACTTCGCGCAGGGGCTGGCCCTCGCCGCGGGTGCCGCGCTCGCGGTCATGCTGGTGACCTTCGCCGTCGCGCTGCGGCTGGGCGTCCACCGGATCGTGGACGTGGCCTGGGGCGTCGGCTTCGCCGCCGTCGCCGTGGCCTCGTACGCCGCGTCCGCGGGCGAGGGCGACGGCACCCGGCGGCTGCTGGTCACGGTGCTGACCTGCGTCTGGGGGCTGCGGCTCGCCGTCCACATCGGGCGGCGCGGCCGGGGGCACGGCGAGGACCCGCGCTACGAGCGGATGCTCTCCCGCGCCCCCGGCAGCCGGGCGCTGTACGCGCTGCGCATGGTCTACCTCCTCCAGGGCGCCCTGGTGTGGCTGGTCTCGCTGCCGGTGCAGGCGGCCCAGTACGTGCCCGGCCCGGCGGGGCCGCTGGTCTGGGCCGGGTGCGCGGTGTGGCTGGCCGGCTTCCTCTTCGAGGCCGTCGGCGACCACCAGCTCGCCCGGTTCAAGGCGGACCCGGCGAACAAGGGGCGCATCATGGACCGCGGGCTGTGGGCGTGGACCCGGCACCCCAACTACTTCGGCGACTTCCTGGTGTGGTGGGGGCTGTTCCTCTTCGTCTGCGACGAGCCGGCCGTCGCCGCGGTGTGCGCCGTCGGCCCGGTCGTCATGAGCTTCCTGCTGACCGCGGGAAGCGGCAAGCGCCTGCTCGAACGGCACATGGCCGAGCGCCCCGGCTTCGCCGAGTACGCGGCCCGCACCAGCGGCTTCTTCCCCCGCCCGCCGCGCGCCCGCGGCACGGGCGCCTGATCCGGCCCCGCGGCGCGGGCGGCGCCGGAGCCGTTCGGTCCGGACGAAGGGCCCGGTGCCGGGCGCCCCGCCGTCGCGGGGCGCCCGGCGCGGGCCGGGATCAGGCCGGGAACTCCATGACCGCCAGCGGTGCCGAGGTCGGCTGGGGCGATCCCCCCGCCGGTTCGAGGGTGATGCCCATCCCGGACGCGCCGTCCACCGGACCGTCCATCAGCACCGTGCCCGAGTCCTGGGACGCGTCCATCAGACCGGCGGGGCGCATCGCGTCGCCGTCGGAGAACCAGAGCTGGTACACCTTCCCGGCGGGCGGCCGGGGCATCCGGGACGCGACGAACACGGCCCGGTCGCGGGTGCGCGAGACGATCACCGTCGCCCCGGCGCCGTCCGGCAGCTTCCCCGCCGAGACCTTGGCGTCGGGGGCGGAGAGCACGGCGGAGATGTCGTCCGCCGCGCGTTCGGCGGCCCGCGCGGCGGCCCGGGCGTCCTCGGCCTCCTGGTGCTGCCAGACCGCGACCCCGCCGAGGGCGGCGGCCGCCGCCACGCAGGCGGCCAGCGCGAACCGGGAGGCGGCGAGACGCCGGCCGCCCGCCGCGCGCTGTGCCCGGCGGGCGACGAGCGGCGGCTCCTGGCGCTCGGTGGAGATCCGGGCCATGACCTCGCGCTTCATCGCGGCGGGCGCGGTGACGGAGACCGCCGACCCCAGCCGCGCCGTGGTGGCGGCGAGTTCGCGCACCTCCTGGGCACACGAGGCGCAGGAGTGCAGATGGCGCTCGAACCGGTCGCGCTCCTCCGGGGAGAGCGCGTGCAGCACGTAGGCGCCGGTCAGCAGGTGCAGCTCGTCGGTGCTCACGCGCTCACCCCCAGGCAGTCGCGCAGCCGGATGAGGCCGTCGCGCAGTCGTGTCTTGACCGTGCCGAGCGGTACGGCGAGCAGTTCGGCCACCTCGCGGTAGGCCAGCCCGCGGTAGTAGGCGAGGGTCACCGACTGCCGCTGGAGCTCGGTCAGCCCCCGCAGGCAGCGCCGCACCTGCTCGTGTTCGAGACGTGCCTCGACCTGCTCGGTGACCTCGTCGTAGGCCGGGGTCCGTTCGAGCAGCGCCGCGCGGCGCTCACGGTCGGTCGCCGCCTGGGCGGACCGCACCCGGTCGACGGCGCGGCGGTGGGCCAGGGTCATGATCCACGTCATCGCCGAGCCGCGGGCCGGCTGGTAGCGGGCGGCGGACCGCCAGACCTCGATCAGCACCTCCTGCGTCACCTCCTCCGACTGGGCCGGATCACGCAGCACGGTGCGCACGAGGCCGAGCACGGCCCCGCTCACCGAGTCGTACACCGCGGAGAAGGCGTCCTGGTCGCCTCTGGCCACCAGGACGAGCAACTGCTCCAGATCGGGCCCCGCGGCCGCGGGTCCGCCGATGCGGACGGCTTCTTTCACTCGGTGTTCCTCCACGGTGCGCACGCTCCGGACGATTCTCGACCGTTATTCGGAGCCGGACGGCGCGCGGATGGGTCGGTGCGCCGCATCGTGTCACGGACGCGCCCCCGGCCCGTCGGCGGAGGTCACCCGGGCCTCGCGGCGGAGGTCACGCACGCGCCCCCGGCCCGTCGCCCGTGGGCACCGGAGCGCGCCCGTCCCGCCGGGTGTACACGGCCCGCAGCGCGAGGAAGAGCAGCAGGCCGAACGGCGACAGCAGGATCGTGAACACCAGCAGCGGGCCCGTGACCAGCGGGTGGACCCCCAGTCGGACCGCTTCGCGGTAGATCCACTGGCCGATCAGCAGGTCCCAGGCGATGACCTGCGCCCAGACCGCCCCCGCGCCCCCGGGGAGCGCGGTCAGATCGCGGAAGGCGTCGATGTCGGGGTTGCTCACCGCCGTCCAGAGCTCGGGGAGGACGGGCAGCGCCAGGGCGGTGTACACGAGGAGCACCGGGACGACGGTCAGCGGGGAGGCCGCCACCCGTGCGGTGACCGGGTGGCGCGGGGCCAGGATCATCAGCAGCCACACCGGGGCGGCCAGCCAGAAGGAGAACGCGAAGAGGAAGCCGGTCATGCCGTCACCTCCGTGCGCCGGGCGTCCTCGGCGGACGGCGGGGCGGGCGGGCCGGCCGGCGCGGTGCGCAGCACCGCCACGACGGCCGCGGCGGTGCCCAGCGCGAGCACGGCGGCGGCCGTGAGCGTGGGCGCGTCCGGGCTCAGCAGTGCCTGGCCGCGCAGGGCCTGCCAGGTGACCAGGACGAACGCGCCGGCGTAGGCCGCCGAGGCGATCAGCACGAGCCGCAGCCGGACCTGCTCGTCCGCGAGCCGGGCGAAGCGCGACGCGAGGGCGGCGAGGACGAGCAGCACCAGCGGAAGCGCCTGGAGGGCGTGCATGCCGAAGAAGTGCGGGACGCGGAGGTCGCCGCCGGTCGTCGCCCAGCCGGTGAGCGCCATGGAGGGGCCGCCGTCCGGGACGCCGACCGCGTGCGCGCCGACGACGTCGGTGACTCCCGCCGCCAGTTGTTCCTCGGTGGGACGGGCCATCAGGAAGCCGATCGCCGCGCCCGCCAGCGCCACGACGGAGCCGCAGCGGACCGCCCACGCGGAGGCGCGGTCCGCGAGACGGGCGCGGAACAGCAGCACGGCGACGGCCAGGGCGCCCGCCCACAGGACCACCACGGACACGCCCATGGTGGTGTACAGGGCCGCGTCGAACGGCGTCTCGTTGTTGAAGTGGCTGCGCCGGCCGCGCAGGGCCTGCCCGGTGATCAGCACCATCTCCACGACGCTCGCCGCCACGACGGCGTTCCCCGCCCAGCGGCCGGTCCGCCGGAAGCGGGGGAGCAGCGACAGCATCCAGGCGAGCGAGAGGGAGTAGGCGACGAACGAGACGGAGAACTTGAACGGCTTGAACCAGACCGGCGAGCCGCCGACGGTGCGGTCGTCGACCACCAGGCCGACGGCGGTGAGGGCCGCGAGTAAGGCCATCGAAGCGGCGAAGGCCACGAGCGGCCGGTGCCAAGAGGACATGAGGAACCCCCGGTTCGTTATGGATAGTGGCGCTTACCGCTATCCGATAGCGAGACTATCTATGATGGGGAGCGTGATCGCAAGCGTGAAAGGGTGAACGCACAGTGCGCATCGGTGAGTTGAGCCGCCGGACCGGAGTGCCGGTCCCGACGGTCAAGTACTACGTCCGGGAGGGCCTGCTGCCCGCCGGCGAGCTCACGAGCCCCAACCAGGCCCACTACGGGGAGCGCCATGAACGGCGGCTGCGCCTGATCAGGGCCCTGCTCGACGTGGGGGGCCTGTCGGTGGCCGCCGTCCGGGACGTGGTCGCCGCCGTCGACGAACCGGACCGGTCGGTGCACAAGGTGCTGGGGGAGGCGACGAATCCGATCGTCCCCCGCTTTCCGCAGGGCCCCGACGACGAGGCGCTCGCGGCGGCCCGGGACCGGGTCGGCGAACTCGTGGCCGCCCGCGGATGGCGGCTCGACGGCGACCATCCGGCGGTGACGGCCCTGGCGGAGACCCTCGCGGCACTGGAGCGCGCCGGACACGGGGCGTTCGCGGAGGTCCTCGACGACTACGCGGACGCCGCCGACGGCGTGGCCGAGGCCGACTTCGACCATGTGCGCAAGCGGGTCGCACTGGACGACCTGGTGGAGAGCGTCGTGGTGGGCACGGTGATGGGCGACGCGATCTTCGCGTCCCTGCGGCGGATGGCCCAGGTCCACCGCTCCTCGCGCCTCTACGGCGACGCGGCTGACTGAGCCCGCGGGGGAGATGCCCCTCGGCGGTGAGCGGGGCTGTCTGCGGGTGGTGCTCGGCGTGCCGCTGGTGCTGCTCCACGCGGTCGCCGCGTTCTGCTGCTGGACGGCGCTGACGATCCGGCCGGGCCACCCCGGCGACGAAGGGGCCCTCGCCGGGATCGAACTGGCCTGCCTGCTGGTGTTCGTGACGGAGGCTCCGGCGCTGCTGATCACGCTCACGCCGACCGGGCGCCGCGTCCTCGGACGGTGGTGGACCGCGTTCGCGCTGCTGCTGGTCGCGACCGCGGCGATCCGGCTCGCCGTGATGTGAGGCGGGGCCCGCCCCCCGGGGGGCGGGCCCCGCCTCACGCCTCACGCCTCACGCCTCACGCCTCACGCCTCACGCCTCACGCCTCACGCCTCACGCCTCACGCCGGGCGCCTCACGCCGGGCGCCTCAGGCGGACGGCTCCTGCTCCCGCTCCACCTGCTCGTTCCACTCGCGCTTGATCGCGCGCCAGTCCTCGTCCGTCTTGCCCACGCGCCAGTAGCCGGAGATCGACAGCCGCTCCCGCGGGACCCCGTGCTCCAGGCGCAGCAGACGGCGCAGTTCCTTCACGCTGCCGGCCTCGCCGTGGACGAACGCCGACACCTCGCCCGCCGGGAAGTCCAGCGCCAGCACCGCCTCCACCAGGGCTTCGCCCGGCGCGCGGTCGCCCCGGTGGAGCCAGGTGACCTCCACGCCGTCCGGGGTGACGATCTTCTGCTCGTCCCCGGGGCCCGCGACCTCGACGAAGGCGTGCACCAGGGCGCCCGCCGGCATGCGCTCCAGTGACGCGGCGATCGCCGGCAGCGCGCTCTCGTCACCGGCCAGCAGGTGCCAGTCCGCGTCCGGCTCGGGGGCGTAGCCGCCGCCGGGGCCGAGGAAGTGCATGGACTGGCCGGCCGTCGCGCGGGCGGCCCAGGGGCCCGCGAGGCCCTCGTCGCCGTGGACGACGAAGTCGACCGCCATCTCCCGGTGCGCCGCGTCCCAGGAGCGCACGGTGTACGTCCGGTTGGTGGGCCACTGCTCGCGCGGGAACTCCTCGCGGATCCGGTCCATGTCGAACGGCTCCGGATAGCTCACGCCCTCCGGCGCGAAGAGCAGCTTCACGTAGTGGTCGGTGTACTCGCCGATCTCGAAGCCCGTCCCCGGGTCCACCGCGAGCACGACGCGCACCATGTGCGGGGTGAGCCGCTCGGTGCGCACCACGGTCGCGCTGTGGGCCTTCGGTGCCTTGCGGGCCGGACGCTCTGCCACGGTCTTCTCCCTGCGACGCTCACTTAGGTATACCTAAGTCACCCAAGCTATCACTCGAGCGCTGACAGCAGCCTGACCACCGCGCCACCGAGCCCCCAGCGCTTCGCCAGCTCCTCCAGCGCCGCCGGATCGCGCGGGGTGCGCGGCAGCGCGGGATCGAACGCCGGCAGCGGCACGTCGGACGCGACCCGGACCACCCGCGGCGCGACCGCGACGTACGCCCGGGCCTCGTCCAGCCGCTTGCGCTGCGAGGGGGTGAGCTTCGAGGTGCGGTCGTCCACCGCCGCCATGATCCCGTCGAGGTCCCCGTAGGCGTCGAGCAGCTTGGCCGCCGTCTTCTCGCCGATCCCCGGCACGCCCGGCAGGCCGTCGCTCGGGTCGCCCCTCAGCAGGGCCAGGTCGACGTATCCCGGGCCGTCCACCCCGTACCGTTCGCGCAGCCAGGCCTCGTCCGTCACCTGGAGCGTCCCGACGCCCTTGAGCGGGTAGAGCACCCGTCGGGCGCGGGCGTCGTCCACGAGCTGGAACAGGTCGCGGTCCCCGGTGACGATGTCGACCGGGCCCTCGGCGCGGGCCGTCAGCGTGCCGATGACGTCGTCCGCCTCGTAGCCGTCGGCGCCGACGCGGGCGATGCCCACCGCCGCGAGCACCTCCCGGATGACGGGCACCTGCGGGTCGAGGGTGTCGGGGGTCTCCTCGACGTCGGGGCCCTGGGGGCGCGGCTCGGCCACGCGGTGCGCCTTGTAGGACGGGATGAGGTCGACCCGCCACTGCGGCCGCCAGTCGTCGTCCCAGCAGGCGACCAGGTCGTCGGGCCGGTGGTCCTGCACCAGGCGGGCGATGAAGTCCATCAGCCCGCGCACCGCGTTCACCGGGGTGCCGTCCGGGGCGCGGACCGAGTCGGGGACGCCGAAGTAGGCGCGGAAGTACAGGGAGGCGGTGTCGAGGAGCATCAGGCGTCGCGTCACACGCACGATGATGCCGCACCCCGCCGACAGCCCGCCGCGGACCGCTCCGCGACCGCCCGCAGTGACCTGGATCACTCTTGCGTTTGCCCTTTTGGCCCCGGGGCAGGCGCGGAACCGGAGCGAATCCCGTCGCATTTTCAACCACCGTGGCGGGCCGGCGGGCGGACCCCGTCCCGCTCCACGGCCCGGCCGCGGGGGCGGCGGGCCGTTTCCCCGTTCTACGCGTGAGGTGTATGTGTCCAGGCTGCAGGCCGAGCACTTGTACAAAGTGTTCGGCAGACGACCCGATGAAGCGGTGACCAGGCTCGAAAGCGGTGCGGACCGCGACGAGCTGCGTGCCGACGGCACGACCGCCGCGGTCATCGACGCGTCGTTCACCGTCGAGCCGGGACAGATCTTCGTCGTCATGGGCCTGTCCGGATCGGGCAAGTCCACGCTCCTGCGGATGCTCAACGGACTGCTGGAGCCCACCGCAGGACGGGTGCTCTTCGACGGCGAGGACGTCACCTCCCTCAGCCCCCGCGACCTGAGGGCCGTGCGCTCCAGCCGGATCAGCATGGTCTTCCAGCACTTCGCGCTCTTCCCGCACCGCAGCGTGCTGGAGAACGCCGGCTACGGCCTGGAGGTGCAGGGCGTGCCCCGCGAGGAGCGCACCCGCCGCGCCGCCGAGGCCCTCGAACTCGTCGGACTCGCCGGCTGGGAGGACTCCTGGCCGGACGAGCTCTCCGGCGGCATGCAGCAGCGCGTCGGCCTGGCCCGCGCGCTCGCCACCGACGCCGACCTGCTGCTGATGGACGAGTCCTTCAGCGCGCTCGACCCGCTGATCCGCCGTGACATGCAGGACCAGTTGCTGGAGCTCCAGAAGCGTCTGAAGAAGACCATCGTCTTCATCACCCACGACCTCAACGAGGCGATGCGCCTCGGCGACGCGATCGCCGTGATGCGCGACGGCCGGATCGTCCAGCTCGGCACCGCCGAGGACATCCTCGTCACCCCGGCCAACGACTACGTGGCCTCCTTCACCCAGGACGTGGACCGCTCCCGGGTGCTCACGGCCGGCGCGATCATGGCCGACAAGGAGACCGCCTACGGCACCACGACCGACGGCGGCGACGAGATACGCGGCGCGGACGACGTGCTCGCCGCCGCGCCCGCCACCGTCTCCGAGGACACCCCGATCATCGAGCTGTTCACGCCCTGCGCGGGCAGCACCACCCCCGTCGCCGTCACCGACGACGAGGGTGAACTGGTCGGTGTCGTCCCGAGGACCCGGCTGCTCGCCGTGCTCGGCGAGCCGATGCCGGCACCGGCCGCACCCGCTGCGGAGATCCCCGCGCAGACCGGCACCGGGGCCGCCACGCGGACCGCCGCCGACGGCGGCAAGGCGGTGGCCAGTGCCTAGGCTCCACCTCGGGGACTGGGTCGACAGCGGTGTCGACTGGCTCCAGCGTCATCTCTCCTGGCTGTTCGACGCGATCAGCTCGCTCGTCACGGGCATGTACGACGGCATCGACGCGGTCCTCTCCGCGCCCGAGCCGCTGCTCTTCGCCGGCATCCTCGCCGTCGGCGCCTGGTGGCTGCGCGGTCTCACCGCGGGCGTCCTCGCCTTCGCCGGATTCGCGCTCATCGACTCGATCGAGCTGTGGGACGACGCCATGTCGACCCTCTCGCTGGTCCTCGTCGCCACCATCGTCACGCTGGTGATCGCCGTCCCGCTCGGCATCTGGGCCTCGCGCTCCAAGACCGTCAGCGCCGTCACCCGCCCGGTGCTGGACTTCATGCAGACCATGCCGGCCATGGTCTACCTGATCCCCGGCATCATCTTCTTCGGCGTCGGCGTCGTGCCCGGCATCATCGCCACCATCGTCTTCGCCCTGCCGCCGGGCGTCCGGATGACCGAGCTGGGCATCCGGCAGGTCGACGGCGAACTGGTCGAGGCGGCCGAGGCGTTCGGCACCACCGAGCGCAACACCCTGCTGCGGGTGCAGCTCCCGCTCGCCCTGCCCACGATCATGGCCGGCATCAACCAGGTCATCATGCTGGGCCTGTCGATGGTCGTCATCGCCGGCATGGTCGGCGGCGGCGGACTCGGCGGAGCCGTCTACCGCGCCATCGGCAACGTGGACATCGGCCTCGGCTTCGAGGCGGGCATCTCCATCGTCATCCTCGCCATGTACCTCGACCGCATCACCGGCGCCCTCGGCCGCCAGGTGTCGCCGCTCGGGCGCCGCGCGCTCGCCAAGGCGCGTGCCGCGGCCGGCGGGCTGAAGATCTGGAACCACCGGCCCCAGCCCGTCGTCGCCGTCGCCGGCATCACGGTCCTCGCGCTCGTCGCGGGCGGCATGAGCGTCTTCGGCGGCTCCAAGACCGCTACCGCCGGCGACGCCTCGGACATCGGCCAGGGCAAGAAGATCTCCGTCGGCTACATCCCCTGGGACGAGGGCATCGCCTCCACCTTCCTCTGGAAGGAGATGCTGGAGCAGCGCGGCTTCGAGGTCGACGCCAAGCAGCTGGAGGCCGGGGCGCTCTACACCGGGCTGGCCGGCGGCCAGATCGACTTCCAGACCGACTCCTGGCTGCCCGTCACCCACGCCTCCTACTGGGACAAGTACCAGGACAAGCTGGAGGACATGGGCTCCTGGTACGGCCCCACCTCGCTGGAGCTGTCCGTCCCCGCCTACATGAAGGGCATCGACTCCCTGGAGGACCTCAAGGGCAAGTCGGCGCAGTTCAAGGGCCGCATCATCGGCATCGAGCCGAGCGCCGGGATGATGGGCATCCTCAAGGACAAGGTCCTGAAGGAGTACGGCCTGGAGGGCGAGTACGAGGTCGTCGACGGCTCGACGCCCGGCATGCTCGCCGAGCTGAAGCGCGCGTACGACAAGAAGGAACCGATCGTCACCACCCTGTGGTCGCCGCACTGGGCCTACAGCTCCTACGACCTGAAGAAGCTGAAGGACCCCAAGGGCACCTGGGGCAAGGGCGACGGCGTGCACACCCTGGCGCGCAAGGGCTTCTCCGCCGAGAACCCCGAGGTCGGCAAGTGGCTCAAGGACTTCGAGATGACCGAGGAGCAGCTCACCGGTCTGGAGGCGAAGATCCAGGAGACCGGCAAGGGCAAGGAGCAGGAGGCCGTCCGAGCCTGGCTGAAGGACAACCCGGGGCTCGTCGACAAGTGGGCCCCGGTCGCGAAGTCGGGCAAGGCCGCCAAAGGAGCCGGCGACGAGCGCGACCGCGCGCTGAACGTCGCCTGGTTCCCGTGGGAGGAGGACATCGCCGCCACCTACCTCTGGAAGGCCGTCCTGGAGGAGCGCGGCTACACGATGAACCTCCAGCAGTTCGAGGTCGGCCCGATGTACACCGCCCTCGCCCGCGGCCAGATCGACGTGCAGTTCGACGGCTGGCTGCCGAGCACGCAGAAGAAGTACTGGGACAAGTACGGGAAGGACCTGACCGATCTCGGTTCCTGGTACGGGCCCACGTCACTCGAACTCGCCGTTCCGTCGTACGTCGAAGGAGTGGACTCCCTCGACGACCTGAAGGGCCGCGGTGACGAGTTCAAGGGCCGGGTCGTCGGCATCGAACCCGGCACCGAGACGATGAACATCCTCAAGAACAAGGTCCTGCCGGAGTACGGCATCGACGGGGAGTTCGAGGTCGTCGACAGCTCCACGCCCGGCATGCTCGCCGAGCTGAAGCGCGCGTACGCCAAGAAGGAACCCATCGCGGTCATGCTGTGGACCCCGCACTGGGCCTACAGCGAGTACGAGCTGACCAAGCTCGCCGACCCGAAGAAGGCCTTCGGCGAGGGCGACGAGATCCACACCGTCGCCTCCAAGGCGTTCCCGGAGCAGTACCCGCAGCTCACGAAGTGGTTCAAGGACTTCAAGCTGGACGAGAAGCAGCTCGCCGGCCTGGAGAACGAGATCCAGAAGCGCGGCACCGGGCACGAGGAGGAGGCGGTGGAGGCCTGGATGGAGAAGAACCCGGGCATCACCGACCGGCTCGCTCCGCTGTAGCGGAGGCCGCCCGGTGGTCCCCGCCACCGGCTGTGACAGGGGTGGTCCCCGCCGTGACGGCGGGGACCACCCCTTTTCCCGTCCGCCGGGCCCCGTGGGATCCCCTTGCCCGTGCGCTCGGTGAGTACGGGCGGGCGGATGCTGCGTATGGTGAGACAGGACCCAGGGGAGGGGAGCCCGCCCGATGGACGCGAAGGACGCGAAGGACGCCAAGGAGAGGGAGGAACCCCTCCGGGTGGGAGCGGCCGTGCGCAAACGCCGCCGGGTCCTGCGGCTGACCCTCGCCGCCGTCGCCGCGCGCAGCGGACTGTCCGTGCCGTTCCTCAGCCAGATCGAGAACGAACGCGCCCGCCCCAGCGACCGCTCCCTCCAGCGGGTCGCCGACGCCCTCGACACCACCGTCGAGGCCCTGCTCGCCGCCTCCGACTCCACCCGGACCGTCGACCTCGTCCGGTCCTGCGACGACGCCCACCCCGGCGGACCGCCCGGGGCCCGCTCCCTGGTGCGCGGCCGCCACCAGCTCCACGCCATGGAACTGTGCGGCGAGCAGGAGAGCGAGGGCGAGTTCCGGCACCGCAACGACGAACTGCTCTACGTCGCCGACGGCGCGGTCGAGGTCGAGGCCGAGGGCCGCGCCCACCGGCTCGGAGCCGGGGACTCCCTCTTCCTCTCCGGCGGCGTACGGCACCGCTGGCGGGCCACCACGTCCGACACCCGGCTGCTGGTCGTCGCGGTCGCCGACCACATCGCCGCCGACCCGGCGCCCCGGAGCTGAGGCCTTGCGCGTCGTCTCGCTCGTCCCGTCCCTGACCGAGGCCGTCGCCGCCGGCGCGCCCGGCCTGCTCGTCGGCGTCACCGACTGGTGCAGCCACCCCGCCGGGCTCGGCGCGGCCCGCATCGGCGGCACCAAGAACCCGGACGTGCCCGCCGTCGTCCGGCTGCGGCCCGATCTGGTGATCGCCAACGAGGAGGAGAACCGCGCCCAGGACCTGGACGCCCTGCGCGCCGCCGGGATCGAGGTGCTGGTCACCGAGGTGCGCACGCTCGACCAGGCCTTTCGCGAGCTGGAGCGGGTCCTGGTCGACGGCTGCGGCCTCGGGCGGCCGGCCTGGCTGGACGAGGCCGAGGCGGCCTGGGCCGCCGTCCGCACGCCGGACCCGGTGCGGGCCGTGATCCCCGTCTGGCGCCGGCCCTGGATGGTCCTCGGCCGCGACACCTTCGCCGGCGACCTCCTCGCCCGCCTCGGCGTCGTCAACGTCTACGCGGACCACGCCGAGCGCTACCCCCGGATCGGCATCGGCGAACTGCGCGGCAGCGGCGCCCGGCTGGTCGTCCTGCCCGACGAGCCCTACGCCTTCGGCCCGGGCGACGGCCCCGAGGCGTTCGCCCCGATGCCCGCCGCCTTCGTCGACGGGCGCTGCCTGACCTGGTACGGCCCGTCCCTGACCGAGGCGCCCGCCGTCATCGGCGCGGCGCTGCGAGCAGTTCTCCCCGCAGCAGACCCCGGACGGTGAGCACCGAGGCGACCGCCCAGGCCGTCACCAGCAGCGCGTACAGCGCCACGGCCAGCCAGGCGTACGCCGTCAGCCCCGTGTGGTGGGCCAGCGTCTGCGAGCCCGTGACGCAGGTCCCCACCGGGAAGGTGAACGCCCACCAGCCCATCGTGAACGGCATCCCGCCGCGGAACGCGCGCACCACCATCGCCCCGGCGAGCGCCAGCCACAGCAGGGCGAAGCCCATCACCGGCACGCCGTAGACGACCGCGAGCGCGCCGAGCCCCTGCGCGTACGGGGCCGGCACCGCCCCGGGCGCCACGTCGGCCAGCTTGTTCACCGCGGTCGTCGACTGCCCGAGCGGCCCGAGCACCAGGAACAGCGCCGGGGTCAGCGCGAGCGGCAGCGGGCCGTGGTGCAGCAGCCGCGCGAAGACCACCGGCAGGATCAGCAGCGTCGCCAGCAGGCTCACGCCGAACAGCGCGTAGCTGGCCAGCAGCAGCGCCTCCCGCCACTGGCCGGCGGGCAGATACGGCACCAGCAGCGGCCCGGAGGACGCGGACACCATCGGCGCGACGACGGGCAGCAGCCACACCGGCGAGGCGCCCCCGGGCGCCACCCGGTGCCGGACCACCATCAGATACGGCACCGCCACGGCCACCACCAGCCCGGTCACCGTGCCGACGGCGAACAGCACCGCCGCCACCACCGGTGCGGCGGACCCGCCGAGCACATCCCGCCCGGGGCCCAGGGCGCCCGCGCCGACGGCGAGCAGCGCCATCGACAGACAGCCGTAGAACGGGGCGACGGCGGGATCGTCGAGATGGGCCCGGGCCCGGTCCCGGTGGCGCGTCCAGTGGACCGCGCGGGCCGCGAGGACCACCGCCAGCAGCAGCGCGGCCAGCGCCCAGACGCCCGCGGCCGCCGGGCGCAGCACGGCCGGCCCGCCGGCGAAGGCGCCGCCCGCGGTGCCCACGATCGCCGTCCCCATGACGGGGGCGTACCAGTTGGGGCCGAGATGACGGACGGAGAACCTCGCGGTCCGGGGGGTCTCCCCGGGCAGGGCGAGCGGAGGTGCGACGGGCTGGACGGCGGTGACCATGGGCCCACTGTCCCGCCGGGGCACGGCACCCACCAGGGATCATGCCCCTATCACCCCATAAGCTGGTCTTATGACCGACGAGGAGCGCGTGCCGCTCGCCCACCGCGTACCCGACCTCGGGGCGCTCGAACTGCTGCTCGCCGTGGCCCGCCACGGCAGCCTCGGGCGCGCGGCCCGGGAGATGGGCGTCACCCAGCCCGCGGCGAGCAGCCGGGTGCGCTCCATGGAGCGCCAGCTCGGGGTCGCCCTCGTCGAGCGCTCGCCCCGCGGATCGCGGCTCACCGAGGCCGGTTCGCTGGTCACGGACTGGGCCCGGCGGATCGTCGAGGCGGCGGAGGCGTTCGACGCCGGCGCGCAGGCGCTGCGGGGCCGGCGCGACTCCCGGCTGCGGGTCGCCGCCAGCATGACCATCGCCGAGTACCTGCTGCCCGGCTGGCTGATCGCGCTGCGCGCCGACCGGCCGGGCACCGCCGTCTCCCTGCTCGCGGGCAACTCGGCGGCCGTCGCCGACCGGCTGCTCTCGGGGGAGGCCGACCTCGGCTTCGTGGAGGGCCTCGCCGTGCCGGAGGGCCTCGACGGCACCGTCATCGGCCACGACCGCCTCGTCGTCGTCGCCGCGCCCGGCCATCCCTGGGCGCGCCGCCGCCGGTCGCCGCTGACGGCCGAGGAACTGGCCGCCGCCCCCCTGGTGCTGCGCGAACGCGGTTCCGGCACCCGCCAGGTCCTGGACTCCGCGCTCTCCGCCTACGGAGGTCTCGCGGAACCGCTGCTCGAACTGGCCTCCACGACGGCGGTGAAGGCGGCGGCGGTGAGCGGCGCGGGCCCCGCGGTGCTCAGCGAACTCGCCGTCACCGAGGAGCTCGCCTCCCGCCGGCTGGCCGGCATCCCGGTGGCCGGCATCCGCCTCGACCGCGACCTCCGCGCCGTCTGGCCCCACGGTCAGCGCCCCACCGGCCCGGCCCGCGACCTGCTGGGGCTGACCCGGGGCTGACGGCTCCTGCCGGGGCTCGCAGGGGCCCGCCGGGCTCCCGGGCGTCACCCGAGTCCCTCGGCGTCACCCCCGGGCGGCCGGGCCCCGGGGCTCCCCGGCGTCACCCCCGGGCGGCCGTCACCAGGCCCTCCATCACCCGGGTGTCGGCGCCCATCTCCGGGTGCCACTGCACCCCGACCACCCACGCTCCGCCGGTGCCGGTCTCCAGGGCCTCCACCGTCCCGTCCTCCGTGTGCGCGCCCGCCGTCAGGCCGTCGCCGAGGACGTCCACCGCCTGGTGGTGGTAGGTCGGCACGGACGTGGCCTCCGGCACGAGGGCCGCGTACCGGGTGCCCGGCACCGGCTTGACCAGGTGCTCGCCGAACACCCCGGTGTCCGGCCCGAGATGACCGTCGAGGTGCTGCCGCAGCGAGCCCCCGAGCGCCACGTTGAGCAGCTCCATGCCGCGGCAGATGCCGAGCAGCGGCGTCCCGGACGCCAGCGCCGCCCGGATCAGCGCCAGTTCCCAGGCGTCCCGTTCAGGGGCGGGCGGCCCGGTGCGCGGGTCGCGTTCCGCGCCGTAGAGCGACGGGTCGACGTCCGGCCCGCCGGCCACGACCAGCGCGTCGAGCCGGGAGACGACGGCCGCGGCGCGGCCCGGCTCGTCCGGCGGGAGCATCGCGGCCAGGCCCCCGGCCGCCTGCACCAGACGCGGATAGCCGGCCGGCAGCAGCGCGGCGGGCAGATCCCACACGCCCCAGCGGGCGGACGCCTCCAGATAGGTGCTGACTCCGACGAGCGGCGCGGTCATGACGGTCCTCATCCCTTGCGTTCCAGCTCGGCCTCGGCGGCCGCCAGCGCCGCGAACTCCTCCTCCGGGGCGCGTGCCACCAGCCGGTGCCGACTGTAGAAGGCGAAGTAGGCGAGGGCCACGGCGTACACGGCGAGCGCGGTGAACGCGGCCTCCCTGTCCACCAGGAACGTGGCCACCAGCGCCGACAGCGCGAGGACGAAGGCGACCGACGAGGTGACCACCCCGCCCGGTGTCCGGTACGGACGCGGGAGCTCCGGCTCGCGGCGGCGGAGCACGATGTGGGAGAGGGCCATCAGCGCGTAGCTGATGGTCGCGCCGAAGACGGCGATGTTCAGCATCCGGGCGCCGTTCCCGGTGCCCGCCGCCAGCGCGAACCCGATGGCGCCGGGTATCAGCAGGCCGAGGTACGGCGACTTGCGACGGCTGGTGAGGGAGAGGAAGCGCGGCAGGTACCCGGCCCGCGAGAGCGCGAAGAGCTGGCGCGAGCCCGCGTAGATCAGCGAGAAGAAGGAGGCCACGAGGCCCGCGAGCCCCGCGTAGTTGACGAAGCGGCTGAGCGCCGTCGGGTCCCCGTCGCCCTGGAGCGCCACCACCAGCGGGTTGCCCGCCTCCTGGATCGCGGCCGAGCCGCGCGCGCCGCTGGCGGCGAAGAAGGTGAGGATCGCGAGCAGCACCAGCACGCCCATGGAGATCGCCAGCGCCCGGGGCATCGACCGCACCGGGTCCTTGGCCTCCTCGGCGGCGAGCGGCACCCCCTCGACCCCGAGGAAGAACCACATCCCGAACGGGAAGGCGGCCCAGATCCCCAGCAGCCCGAACGGCAGCCAGGAGGAGGAGCCGAACGCCTCCGCGTCCACCGGGATGTCGTCGAGCGAGCCTCCGTCGAACTCGGTGAAGGCGCCCACCGCGAAGATCAGCAGCGCGGCGACGGCGATGGCGGTGACGACCAGGCTGAAGCGCAGGGCCTCGCCCACGCCCCACAGGTGGATGCCGATGAAGACGGCGAAGCAGGCCAGGTAGACCGGCCACCCCGACTCCAGGCCGAACAGGCCGAGGGACTCGACGTAGTCGCCGATGAAGATGGAGATGGCGGCGGGGGCCAGGATGTACTCGATCAGGATGGCCGTGCCCGTCAGGAAGCCGCCCCAGGTGCCCAGGGCCCGGCGGGCGAAGCCGTAGCCGCCGCCGGCCGTCGGCAGGATCGCGGACAGCTCCGCGAGCGCGAAGACCAGGCAGGCGTACATCGCGCCCATCAGCAGGGTGGCGACGGCCAGGCCGCCGAAACCGCCCTTGGAGAGCCCGATGTTCCAGCCGGAGAAGTCGCCGGAGACGACGTACGCGACGCCGAGCCCCGTCAGCAGCAGCCAGCCGGCGCTGCCCCTGCGCAGGGTGCGGCGGTCCAGATAGGCGTCGCCCTGCGGGGAGTCCGCGGCGGACGAGGGGGTGGGGCCGGAGGGGGAGGGGCGCGATGTGGTGCCTTCAGCCATGGGGTCGCTCCTGGCTCAGGTCAAAGGTTTGTGCGGACACCTTTGCGGCAGCGCGGCGGCTGCGCAAGCCCTGTGCGTAAACCCGGTGTTACGGGTGCCGCCGCCTCGCCGCGCCTTCGCCGCCCCGCCGCGCGCCGCCCTGCCTTCGTGCGCCGCGCGCTCCGCCGCCTCGGTCGCCCCTGCCTTCCGCGCGCCGCCCCGCCGTGACCGGACCGCGGTGACCGCCCCCGTGACCGGACCGCGGTCTGCGAGTCACCCTGCCCCGGATCTCAGGCCAGGAACCCGCGCAGCAGCGCGGCCGTCCCCTCGCAGTGCTCGCGCATCACCTCGCGCGCCGCCTCCGCGTCCCCGTCCAGCACCGCCTCCACCAGCGCCGTGTGCTGGTGCTGGGAGTGTTCGAGGTTGCGCACCAGCAGCGGGATGCAGTCGAGCAGGTCGTTGAGCGTGGCCCGGACCGCCGCGTAGCGGGCGGTCAGCGAGGGGGAGCCGGACAGCTCGGCCAGGGTCAGATGCAGCAGGGTGTCCTGCTTGCGGTAGTCCGTGAGCGGCGCGTCCTTCGTCGCCGCGAGCGCCGAGCGCAGCCGGTCCGCGCCGGGCCCGGTGAGCCCGTGGGCGGCGCAGAGCCCGGCCGCGCCCGTCTCCAGCACCTCGCGGAAGCGCAGGGTGTCCTCCACGTCGACCCCGGCGACCCGGCGGCGCAGCTCGTCCTCGCCGTGGCCGCCGGGGCGGGGCAGCACAAACGTTCCGCCGTAGCGGCCGCGCCGGCTCTCCACCAGCCCCTGGTCGGCGAGCACCTTGAGGACCTCCCGCAGGGTGACCCGGCTGATGCCCATCCGCTCGGCCAGCTCCCGCTCCGCGGGCAGCCGTTCGCCGCCGGAGACCAGCCCGAGCCGCAGCAACTGGAGGATCTGCTCCAGCGCCTCCTCGAAGCCGTTCCCCGCGCGGACCGGCCGCAGCACCGGAGTCAGCCGGTCCGCGGACCCGTTCGCCGTCCCAGCCGTCTTCGCCACCTCGCGTTTCCCCTTCCCAAGCAATGGTCTCCAGTAATACCTTATGGCTCCCGGCTGGCCCTAGGAGGAGTGATCCCGTGGCAGACCGCACACCCCCGCTCTCGCTCGACGACCTGCGGGCCGAGGTCCAGCGGGGCGAGATCGACACCGTCGTCCTGGCCTTTCCCGACATGCAGGGCCGCCTCCAGGGGAAGCGGTTCGCCGCGCCGTTCTTCCTCGACGAGGTCGCCGAGCACGGCACGGAGGGCTGCAACTACCTCCTCGCCGTGGACACCGAGATGAACACCGTCGAGGGCTACGACATGTCGTCCTGGGACCGCGGCTACGGCGACTTCGCCATGCACCCCGATCCCACCACGCTGCGCCGGATCCCCTGGCACCAGGGCACCGCGCTGCTGATGGCCGACCTCGCCTGGCACGACGGCTCGCCCGTCGTCGCCGCGCCCCGCCAGATCCTGCGCCGCCAGCTCGACCGCCTCGCGGAACGCGGCTGGACCGCGCAGGTGGGCACCGAGCTGGAGTTCATCGTCTTCAAGGACACCTACGAGCAGGCCTGGGACCGCGACTACCGGGGCCTGACACCGGCCAACCAGTACAACATCGACTACTCCGTCCTCGGCACCGGCCGCATCGAGCCCCTGCTGCGCCGCATCCGCAACGAGATGGCGGGCGCGGGGCTCACCGTCGAGTCCGCCAAGGGCGAGTGCAACCCCGGCCAGCACGAGATCGTCTTCCGCTACGACGAGGCCCTGGTCACCTGCGACCAGCACGCCCTCTACAAGACGGGCGCCAAGGAGATCGCCGCCCAGGAGGGCGTCTCGCTCACCTTCATGGCCAAGTACAACGAGCGCGAGGGCAACTCCTGCCACATCCATCTGTCCCTCGTCGACGCCGACGGACGGAACGTGATGGCGGGCGACGGCCCCGGCGGCATGTCCCCCGTGATGCGCCACTTCCTCGCCGGCCAGCTCGCCGCCCTGCGCGACTTCTCGCTCCTCTACGCCCCCCACATCAACTCCTACAAGCGCTTCCAGCCCGGCTCGTTCGCGCCGACGGCCGTCGCCTGGGGCCACGACAACCGCACCTGCTCCCTGCGCGTCGTCGGCCACGGCCGCTCGCTGCGCTTCGAGAACCGGCTGCCGGGCGGCGACGTCAACCCGTACCTCGCCGTCGCCGGCCTGGTCGCCGCGGGCCTGCACGGCGTCGAGCAGGAACTCGAACCGCCCGAGGCCTGCACCGGCAACGCCTACACCGCCGACTACGCGCACGTCCCCACCACCCTCCGCGAGGCCGCCGAGCTCTGGGAGAACAGTCCCGTCGCCAAGGCCGCCTTCGGGGACGAGGTCGTCGCCCACTACCTCAACATGGCGCGCGTCGAACTCGCCGCCTTCGACGCCGCCGTCACCGACTGGGAGCTGCGCCGCTCCTTCGAACGCATGTGAGGACGCACGTGTCAGAGCCGTACGCACTCGACGTACTGAACCCGGCCACCGAGGAGGTCGTCGCCACCGTCCCCGGTGCCACCGCCGCCGACGTGGACGCGGCCGTCGCCCGCGCCGCGGCCGCCCAGCGGACCTGGGCGGCCGCCGCGCCCGCCGACCGCGCCCGGCTGCTGCGCCGCTTCGCCGGTGTGGTCGACGCCCGCATCCCGGAACTGGCCGCCCTGGAGGTCAGGGAGGCCGGCCACACCATCGGCAACGCCCGCTGGGAGGCGGGCAACGTCCGCGACCTGCTGGAGTACTCCGCCGGGGGAGTGGAGCGCCTGACGGGCCGCCAGATCCCGGTGCCCGGCGGTATCGACATCACCCTGCTGGAGCCGCTCGGCGTCGTCGGCGTCATCGCGCCGTGGAACTTCCCCCTGCCGATCGCCGCCTGGGGCGCGGCCCCCGCGCTCGCCGCGGGGAACGCCGTGATCCTGAAGCCGGCCGAGACCACCCCGCTGACCGCGCTGCGGCTCGCCGAGCTGGCCCTGGAGGCCGGGCTCCCCGAACACCTCCTCCAGGTGCTGCCCGGCCGCGGGGACGTCGCGGGCGAGGCCCTGGTGCGGCACCCCGGCGTGGCCAAGATCGTGTTCACCGGATCCACCCGGACCGGGAAGCGGATCATGTCCCTCGCCGCCGGACAGGTGAAGCGGGTCACCCTCGAACTCGGCGGCAAGAGTCCCAACATCGTCTTCGCCGACGCCGATCTGGAGCGGGCGGCCGCCGCGGCCCCCATGTCCTTCCTGGACAACAGCGGCCAGGACTGCTGCGCCCGGACGAGGATCCTCGTCCAGCGCTCCGTCCACGACCGGTTCCTCGACCTGCTCGCGCCGGCCGTCACCTCGGTGACCGTGGGCGACCCGGCCGACGAGCGGACGGACATGGGGCCGCTGATCTCCAAGGTCCAGCTCGAACGGGTGCGTTCCTACGTGCCCGACGGCGCCGAGGGCATCCGCGGCACCGCCCCCGCCGGCCCCGGCTTCTGGTTCCCGCCGACCGTGCTGACCGGCCTGTCCGCCGACGCGCCCGCCGCGTGCGAGGAGATCTTCGGCCCGGTCGCCGTCGTCCTGCCCTTCGACGACGAGGCGGACGCCGTACGGCTGGCCAACGCCACCGAGTACGGCCTCGCGGGCTCCATCTGGACCCGCGACGTGGGCCGCGCGCTGCGGGTCTCCGGGGCCGTCGCCGCCGGCAACCTCTCCGTCAACTCGCACTCCAGCGTCCGCTACTGGACCCCCTTCGGCGGCTACAAGCAGTCAGGGCTCGGCCGGGAACTGGGCCCCGACGCCCTCACCGCCTTCACCGAGACCAAGAACGTCTTCCTCAGCACGGAGGTCTGAGCACCCATGACCGATGAGACCCCCATCTGCCGCCGCCTGGTCGGCCGCACCGCAGTCGTCACCGGCGCCGGCAGCGGCATCGGCCTCGCCACCGTGCGCAGGCTCGCCTCGGAGGGAGCCCATGTCGTCTGCGGCGACATCGACGAGACGGCGGGCAAGGCGGCCGCCGACGAGGCCGGCGGGACCTTCGTCCGCGTCGACGTCACCGACGCCGACCAGGTGGAGGCGCTGTTCCGGACGGCGTACGAGACCTACGGCAGCGTCGACATCGCCTTCAACAACGCGGGCATCTCGCCCCCGGACGACGACTCGATCCTGGACACCGGCCTGGAGGCGTGGAAGCGCGTCCAGGAGGTCAACCTGACCTCGGTCTACCTGTGCTGCAAGGCCGCCATCCCCTACATGCGGCGCCAGGGCCGGGGCTCGATCATCAACACGGCCTCGTTCGTCGCCCGGATGGGAGCGGCGACGTCGCAGATCTCCTACACCGCGTCCAAGGGCGGCGTCCTCGCGATGTCCCGGGAACTGGGCGTGCAGTTCGCCCGCGAGGGCATCCGGGTCAACGCCCTCTGCCCGGGGCCGGTGGACACCCCGCTGCTGCGCGAGCTGTTCGCCACGGACCCCGAACGCGCCGCCCGCCGGCTGGTGCACATCCCCGTCGGACGCTTCGCCGACGCGACGGAGATCGCCGCCGCGGTGGCGTTCCTGGCCAGCGACGACTCCTCGTTCGTCAACGCCACGGACTTCCTGGTGGACGGCGGGATCTCCGGGGCGTACGTCACGCCGCTCTAAGGGCTGTCCCGCAATCCCCGGCGGGGCGCGCGACGACAGCTACGGCACCTCGCCGCGTTGTCGAATGGCCCGAATACGCCCAGTACGAGGACGACTCTCCGCCTTGCGATGCCTCCCCTGCGCCCTGCGGGCCCGGGGAGGCCCCATGCGTCTGACGCCGCACGCTGATCCACCGGGCATTGCGGGACAGCCCTGAGGCGGGGCCGGTGGCGCGGCAGTGCCGCGCATAGGCTGGGCCGCATGAGCATGACGACCCCGCCCGGCTGGTATCCGGACCCCCACGCCCCGGGCGCGGAACGATGGTGGGACGGCACGGCCTGGACGGCCCACACCCGGGCGGTCCAGGTTCCGGTGGCTCCGACGGCTCCGGTCGCGCCGACGGCTCCGACGCCCGGCTTCGGGCCGCCCACCGTGCCGTTGCACCGGTCGGCCGCGGGGCCCGCCGCGCCTGGCGGCGGTGGCGGTCGCGGCCGGCGGATCGTGGCGCTGTCCGCGGCGGCCGTCGTGCTGGTCGCCGCCGTGGTCACCGGCACCGTCCTGCTCGGCAAGGACGACGACCCGGCGCCGCCGGACGCCGCACCCGGGAGTCCGACCGTCGCCGCGTCCGCCACCGAGGAGCCCGGCCCCTCGCCCGGGAAGAGCGAGGAGGCCGATCCCGGGCGGCTGACGGACCAGCTCAACGGCATCAGCCTGCCCATCCCGGACGGCTGGACCGAATCCGACCGCGCGCTCGGCTCCGGCGCCACCATGTACACGGACGTCACCTACGACTGCCCCGGCGGCGGGTCACCGCTCTGCCGTCACGGCCAGGTCACCTCGGTCACCGCCGATCTGTCCGGGGCGACGGGCGGCGCCGCGACCGCCAGGTCCGTGGCGGAGAAGGACATCGGGAAGGCGGCGGACGCCGCCTACGACGAGGACGCGCTCGGCAACCGCACCCACGGCGGCATCACCTCGCACAGGGTCGTCAAGGCGCAGAACGTCGCGGTCGCCGGCCGGGCCGGCTATCTGGTGCGCTGGAAGGTGGTCACCGGGGCCGGCCCCGGCGGGTACGTGCAGTCGCTGGTGTTCCCCTCGACCGCCGGGACCGGGGCGCTGGTGGTCGTGCGCTTCGCCTTCGACGCGGGGCCGGACGGCCCGGACCTCGCGGAGATGGACCGGATCACGGCGGGGATCCGGGCGATCGGGGGCGACGCGACGAGCGGCGGCGTCGGCAGCAGCATCGGCCCGGACTGACCGGGCCCGTCCGCGCGGCGGCGGAAGCGGGCCGCCTTCGCCGTCACTCTGCGAGCGCCCGGTAGAGCGAGGCGACCGACGGCGGCCTGCCCGCGTTCTTCCCGGTGCGGATGGTCAGCCGGGTGGCGATCTCGGCGACCGGCACGCCCTGGGCGCGCAGCTCCCGGGCGCGGGCGAGCATCTCCTCGTCGACGACCTTCGGCCGCCCGCCGGCCGGGCCCCCGGCGCGGCCGTGCCCGGCGTACTCCGCGCCCACCGACGGCGCGCGGTAGTCCTCCGCCGGACTTTCGCAGAACTCATTCTCAGAACCCTCGGCGGGGGTGCCGTCCGGGATCCCCGCCCCGCCGCCCGGGAACCCCCGGCCGGCCGGCTCGCCGCGGCCGGGGACGAGTTCTTCGGGGACGGTGTCGCCGAGGGACTCCAGCAGATCGCGCAGCAGCCCGGCGAGCGCCCCGAGATCGGCCCCGGAGAGCCCTGCCAGCACCCGGTTCTCGGTGGCGAGGTGGTCCGGCAGGGTGCGGTCGACGAGGGCGAGCCCCTCCTCGGTCAGCGAGACGTGGACGACCCGGCCGTCCGACTCGCTCGGGGTGCGGGTCACCAGACCGCGCGCCTGGAGCCGGTCCAGGCGCTGGGTGATGGCCCCGGAAGTGACCATCGCCGCCCGCATCAGCTCCGCCGGGGTGAGGCGGTGCTCCGGGCCGCTGCGCCGCAGCGTGGCCAGCACGTCGAACGACGCGGAGTCCAGTCCGTGCGCGGCGAACGTCTTCCCCAGCTCGTTGCCGACCAGGCGCGACACCCGCGACAGCCGGCCGATCACCGCCATCGGCGTCACGTCCAGATCGGGACGCTGCGCGCCCCACTGCCCCAGTACGAGATCCACGTGGTCTGCCATGGGGGCAGCCTAGCCAATCTCTTAGTGTTGAGGTACTTTGGCTTAGTGCTAAGCAACCTGCTGAGAAGCATCCGAGATCACCGGCTGGGCATCGTCGTGCTCACCGCGCTGGCGCCCGCCATCTGGGGCAGCACCTATCTCGTCACGACGGAGCTGCTGCCGCCCGACCGCCCGCTGCTGGCCGCCGTGCTCCGCGCGCTGCCCGCAGGGCTGCTGCTCGTCGCGGTCACCCGGCGCCTGCCGCGGGGGATCTGGTGGTGGCGCGCCCTGCTGCTCGGCGCGCTGAACATAGGCGTGTTCTTCGCGCTGCTCTTCGTCGCCGCCTACCGGCTGCCGGGCGGGGTCGCCGCCACGGTGGGGGCGGTGCAGCCGCTGCTCGCCGCCGGGCTCTCCGCCGCGCTCCTCGGCGACCGGCTCTCCGCTCGCACGGTGGTCGCGGGCACGGCGGGGGTGGCCGGGGTCAGTCTGCTCGTCCTGCGCTCCGAGGCGCGGCTCGACGCGGTCGGCGTGGCCGCCGCCCTCGGCGGCGCCCTGGTGATGGCCACCGGCGTGGTGCTCGCCAAGCGCTGGGCGTCGCCCGCGCCGCTGCTGGCCACCACCGGCTGGCAGCTCGTCGCCGGCGGCCTGCTGCTGCTCCCCGTCGCGCTGCTGGTCGAGGGCCCGCCGCCGGCCGGTCTGACGGCGGTGAACCTCGGCGGCTACGCCTACCTCTCGCTGATCGGCGCCGCCGTGGCCTACGCCCTCTGGTTCCGCGGCATACGGGAACTGCCGCCGACGGCGGTCTCCTTCCTCGGGCTGCTGAGCCCCGTCGTCGCCACCCTCCTCGGCGTGATCGTCGCGGGGGAGCGGCTCAACGCCCTCCAGCTCACCGGCGGAGCCGTCGTCCTCGCCGCCCTCGTGGCGGCGCAGCGCCGGCGCCCGGGGCCCCGCCCCACCGCCGGCCCGATACCCGGCACGGCGCACGACAGCGCCGCCGGCCCACCACCCGACACCGCACAGAACAGAGAGCCCGACCATGCGCATGACCGTCTTCGGAGCAGCCGGCCAGGTGGGACGCAGGACCGTGAGCGAGGCGCTGTCCCGCGGACATGAGGTCACGGCGGTCGTCCGTGACCCGGCCCGCTACGCCTCCGCGCTCCCACCGGGCGCCCGCCGCCGCTCGGGCGACGCCTCGGACCCGGCGGCCGTCGCCCGGCTCTCCCGGGGCCAGGACGTGGTCATCAGCGCGACCCGCCCGGGAGCCGGGCGTGAACAGGAACTGGTCGCCACGGCGGAGGCGCTCCTCGACGGCACGGCGCGCGGCGGTGCCCGCCTCCTGCTCGTCGGCGGCGCGTCCACCCTCACCGTGCCCGGAACCGGGGGCACCGTCGCCGACGCCCCGGACTTCCCCGACGACTGGAGGGCCATAGCGGCCGCGTGCGCCGCCCAGCTCGGCGTCTGCCGTGCGGCACCGCCCGCCGCGGACTGGACTTACCTCAGCCCGCCCGCCCTGCTGGAGCCGGGCAAGCGCACCGGCCTCTACCGCAGCGGCTCCGACACCCTGCTCACCGACCCGGAGGGCCGATCGGTCATCTCCATGGAGGACTTCGCCGTGGCCCTTCTCGACGAGGCCGAACGCCCCCGCCACCGCCGTGCCCGCTTCACGGTCGCCTACTGAGACCGGCTTCCGGGGCGTCCGCGGGCCGGCGGCAGGGCGCTCACAGGTAGGTGCGGCCCTCGCCCCGGTACGTGGGCACGGTGCCGGTCACCCGGTCGCCCTCGATCAGATGGAGTGCGGCGAAGCGCTCGCACAGCTCCCCGGCCTTGGCGTGGCGGAACCAGACCTTGTCCCCGATGAGCAGATCATCGGCGGGCGGCCCGATCAGCGGGGTCTGCACCTCGCCCGCGCCCTCCTGGGGGTCGTAGGCGAGCCCCTCCGGAAGGTAGGGGACGGGCAGCCGGTCCTTGCCGGCCGCGCCCGAGGCGGGATATCCGCCGCCGAGCACGGTCACCGTGCCCACGCCCGGGCGCCGCACCACGGGCTGGGCGAACAGAGCGGCCGGACGGCCGCTGAAGGAGGTGTAGTTGTCGAAGAGACGCGGCACGTACAGCCCGGACCCGGCCGCGATCTCCGTGACGCAGTCCTCGGCGGCCGTGTGCTGCACACTGCCGGTGCCTCCGCCGTTGACGAACTCCAGATCCGGCTCGACCGCGCGCACGGCGCGCACGACCTCCGTCCGCCGGGTGGCGAGCTCCGCCCGCGCCGCGCGCTGCATCAGCCGCACCGCCCGGGACCGCAGCGGCGACCCGGCCACCGAGTCGCCGACCCCGGCGATGTGCCCCTCGTAGGCCATGACGCCCACCAGCCGGAAGCCCGGCCGCCGGGCGATCGAGCGGGCTACGTCGGCCAGTTGGGCGGGCCCGCGCAGCGGGGACCTGCGGGCGCCGATCCGCACCCGGCCGCCCAGCAGGTGCAGCGCGGTGTCCATCTCCAGGCAGACCCGGATCTCCTCCTTGCCGCCCGCCCGCGAGCGGTCGATCAGGTCGAGCTGCGCGACGTCGTCGACCATCACCGTCACCGCGCCGGCCAGCTTGGGGTCCCCGGCGAGCTCGGCGAAGCCCGCGCGGTCGGCGGAGGGATAGGCGAGCAGCACGTCGTCGAAGCCGGCCCGGGCCAGCCACACCGACTCGTCGAGGGTGAACGACATGATCCCGGCGAAGCCGTCCCTGGCGAGCACCCGTTCCAACAGCGCCCGGCAGCGCACGGACTTGCTCGCCACCCGGATCGGCTTGCCGCCGGCACGGCGCACGAGATCGTCGGCGTTGGCGTCGAAGGCGTCGAGATCGACGACGGCCAGGGGAGCGTCCAGATGTGCGGTGGCCTTGTCGTAGCGGGCCCGGTCCGCGGCACGGGGAGTCATGGCCCGAGCTTGCCAGACCTGATTACCCCGGGGTAGTGGATGTTCTGGGCAGATCCCCACGGACCGTCCGCCGTGTGACGGACCGGCCCGGCGCAGCCCGTTAGAGTGACCCGCACGAGCCGGCGAACGCACCTGCCGCGCACGGTGATCCGTGCGGCGGCGGGCGGTGCGCGGTGAGCGGACACGGTAACGGGGGGCAGGATGAGCACGGAGGCGCAGCGCCCTTCGGGCGAGCAGCCCCCGCCCCGCTCCCGGATCTCGGACATGCTCCTCCCCGTCGAGCCGCCCGCCCCGCCCGCGTCCGAGCAGCCCGAAGCGCCCCGGCCGCCCGCTTCCGCGCCCCCGGAGTCCACGCCCGCGCCCGCGGCACGCGTACCGGCCCAGCCCGCCTCCGCGGCCCGCGCGGCGACCTCCCGGAAGCCCGCCGCGCCGCCGGAGCCCGCCGCCGCGCCGCCCACGTCCCCTGACCCCCGGCCGTCGGCATCCACCGCCCCCGCGTCCGCCCCGCGGCCCGCCGCACCGTCCGCACCCGCCACCGCGCCCGCGTCCGCCCCGGATCCCGAGCCCGCCCCGCGCCCGTCCGCGACCGCCCCGGCTCCGGCACCCACGCAGCCGCCCCGCCCTGCGCCCGCGTCGACCGCCCCGGCGGCGCCCACGCGCCCCGCGCGACCGGCCACCCCACGCAGCCTGCCGCGACCACCCCGGCGCGCCCCGCGCAGCCCGCACCCGCCCCGGCAGCGCCCGCACCCGCCGCGCCGCTCCCGTCTGGGAAGCCCACCCCGGGCAGCACCCCCGCCACCGCCCCCACCGCCGGGAGCCCCACCGCCGCGCGCCCCGCCCCCGCGCGCCCCACCTCCACCCCGGGCACGCCCGCGGGCGACGTCGCGCGGAGCGTCCCCGAGACGGAGACGACCACGCGGCTGCGCCCCACCCCGCCCGCGCCGCGCAGCGCGACCTCGGAGAGCCCGGCCGCCCCGGCCCGGCCCTCCGTCCCGCCGGCGCCCCGCGACGAGAGCCCGGCCCCCCGGCCCTCCGTCCCGCCCGGGCGGCGGGATGCCGCTCCCGGCGTGCCTCCGCAGGCGCCGCCCGTCCCGCCCCCGCCGCGGCGCAGGCCCGTCGGGTCCGTCGACATGACGCCGCGGCCCGACGCGCCCCGGCCCCCCGTCCACGCCTGGGCGCCGCCGGAGACCCCGGCCGAGATGACCACCCGGCTGCGGCCCGTCAAGGCCCGCCACCCGGCCCGTACCGCCGGTGCCATCGCCTGCGTCGTCCTCGGCGTCGGCCTGATCGGCGGAGCCGCCGCCGGTACCTGGCTGACCGGGGACGCCGGAGCCGCCGACAGCGAGCGCGCGCGCGACGCCGAGGTGCGCACGCTGTGGCACAGCCTCCCGGTGGACACCCTCTTCCCGCGCACCCTGCGCGGCGACGACGCGGGCCCGGGCGGTGCCGACCGCGTCTGGACCCGTGTCGGCGTCGCCCCCGACTCCGACTGCGCGAGCGCCCTCGACCCGCTGCTCGCCAGGACCATGGAGCAGGTCGGCTGCGTCCGGGTGGTCCGGGCGACCTACACCGACGCCACCGCCAGCAGCGTGACCACCGTCGGCATGGTCTTCACCGAGGCCGAGCGGGACGGCATGCTCGCCCTCCACAACCGGTTCACCACCGAAGGGCTCGGCGACCGCAGGGACCTGATGCCCCGCGCCCTCCCCGCCAAGGGGACCGTCGCCGCCGGGTTCGGCGACGGTCAGCGCGCGAGCTGGACCGTCGACGTCGTGACCGAGGCCCCCGTCGTGGTCTTCGCCGTCTCCGGCTTCGCCGACGGGCGCGAGATCCGCGAGCCGCAGCCCGCGGGCGACGCCACCGCCGACGGCGCCACCACCGCCGCCGCCCAGTCCGGGCTCGGCCACGACACCACCGGCATCGCCGAACGCATCGAACAAGGACTGCGCGCCGCCGCGTCCCGGGCCACGGAGAAGTCGGAATGAGACGCCTGCTGCCCCGCCGCGCCCGCCTCACCGCCGCGCTCCTCGCCACCGCCTTCACGGTCCTGCCCGCCGCGACGCCCGCGCACGCCGACGCGATACGCGCCCAGCAGTGGGGCCTGGAGGCCATGCACACCGAGCAGGCGTGGCAGACGACCAAGGGCAAGGGCATCACCGTCGCGGTGCTCGACACCGGGGTCGACGACCAGCACCCGGACCTCGCCGGCTCGGTGCTGCCCGGCAAGGACCTGATCGGCTTCGGCGCGGGGCGCGGCGACGCGTACTGGGCCCGTCACGGCACCGCGATGGCCGGCATCATCGCCGCCCACGGCCACGGCCCCGGGCGGGAGTCCGGGGTGCTGGGCATCGCGCCCGAGGCGAAGATCCTTCCGGTGCGGGTCATCCTGGAGGGCAAGGACAAGGCCCGTGACCGGGCCCGCAAGTCGCGCGGCACCGCGCTCGCCCAGGGCATCCGCTGGGCGGCCGACCAGGGCGCCGACGTCATCAACCTCTCCCTCGGCGACGACAGCGAGTCCGCCCACCCCGAGCCCGGGGAGGACGCCGCCGTGCAGTACGCCCTCGCCAAGGGCTCCGTCGTCGTGGCCTCCGCGGGCAACGGCGGGGAGAAGGGCGACCGGGTCTCGTACCCGGCCGCCTACCCGGGGGTGATCGCCGTGACCGCGGTCGACCGGTTCGGCACCCACGCGGCCTTCTCCACCCGCCGCTGGTACGCCACGGTCAGCGCCCCCGGGGTGGATGTGGTGATCGCCGACCCGGACCAGAAGTACTACCAGGGCTGGGGCACCAGCGCTGCCGCCGCGTTCGTGTCGGGCGCCGTCGCCCTGGTCCGCTCGGCACACCCCGGCCTGACGCCCGCCCAGATCAAGAAGCTCCTGCGGGACACCGCGCGGGACGCGCCCGAGGGCGGCCGCGACGACACCTACGGTTACGGCTTCGTGGACCCGGCGGCGGCGATCGCCGAGGGCCGCTCGCTGCGCCCCGCGGACCTGGCGGCGGCAGCCGCCGGCTACGACGAGCGCTACTTCGGCACCGGCCCCGATCCGGACCGCGGGGACGGCGACGCGTCGGCCCTGCTCGCCCCGGCCGCCGGCGGACTCGGCATCCTGACCCTGGTGGCGGCGGTCGCCCTGTGGCGCGGCGGCCGCGGCCCGTCCCGTCCCGCCGGCCCCCGCCCCCGCAGCGACCACAACACCTACGCCTGACCGTCTCGGTGGCCCCCGGCCGTGCCCGACGGCCCCGGCGGCCCGCCCGGCCCACATCTGATCGGCCCCGGCGCCCCGCCCCCGCAGCGACCGCAACACCTACGCCTGACCGTCTCGGGTGGCCCCCGGCCCGTGCCTGCCCGGCCCCGGCGGCCCGCCCGGCCCGTGCCTGCCCGGCCCCGGCGCCCCCCCCCCGCAGCGACCACAACACCTACGCCTGACCGCCTCGGGTGGCCCCCGGCCGTGCCCGACGGCCCCGGCGCCCCGCCCGGCCCACGCCTGACCGGCCCCGCCGCCCCGCCCACCCTCCGCCCGCGCACCCCTCCGGCCCCGCCCGGCCCGGGGCCGGAGGGGTGCGGGGCGAGGGCTAGGCTCGACGTGTGGCGCTCAAGAACATCCCGGACCCTGGTTTCTCCGACGACGACGGCACCGCCGACCCCGCCCTGGAGGCGGCGCTCGCCGCCTGGGCGGCGGACGGCACGGCCGAGCAGGCCGTCCTCACCGCGCTGAAGGGCGCGCGTCTCCTCGTCCCCGTCGTCGCCGTGCTCGGCGAGGTCGAGACCGACGAGAACGGGCTGCGCCGCGAGAAGACCAGCGACATGGCCGTCCCCACGCTCACCGCGGGCGGCCGGCGGGCGCTGCCCGCGTTCACCTCGACCGCCTCGCTCGCCCGCTGGGACCCCGAGGCCCGCCCCGTCGCCGTGCCGCTGCACCAGGCGCTCCAGGCGGCCGCCCACGAGAAGGCGGACACCCTCCTGCTGGACCTGGCCGGCCCCGTCCCGTACCAGCTCCGCGGTCCCGCGCTGCTGGCCCTCGCGGAGGGCCGCACCAGCACCGACCCGCTCGCCGACCCGGCGGTCACCGGTGCCGTGCGCGAGACGCTCGCCGCCCACCCGGACGTGCTGCGGGCGCACTTCGTGCCCGGCCGGGACAGCGACGGCACGCTGGCGCTGGTCCTCGCCCCTGACGCGGTCCCCGCGGAGGCGGGCCGCCGGGTCGCCGAGGCGCTGGCGTCCCACGACGTACTGAGGGCCCGCCTGGTGCGGGGACTCGACCTGGCACTGCTGCCGGCCGAGGCCGCCGCTCCGGGCGAGCCCTTGTACGTGCGGAGCTGACGCCGTCCCGGGCCGTCGCGGTCCCGTCCGGGACCGCGGCTCCGGGACCGCGACGGCCCGGACGGTTCAGCCGTAGACCGGTCCGGTGTACTTCTCGCCAGGGCCCTGGCCGGGCTCGTCCGGGACGAGCGACGCCTCGCGGAACGCGAGCTGCAGGGACTTCAGGCCGTCCCGCAGCGGTGCCGCGTGGAACGAGCTGATCTCGGTGGTGCTGGCGTCCAGCAGCCCGGCCAGCGCGTGGACCAGCTTGCGGGCCTCGTCGAGGTCCTTGTGGTCCTCGGCGTCCTCGGTCAGACCGAGCTTGACGGCGGCCGCGCTCATCAGGTTGACCGCGACCGTGACGATCACCTCGACGGCCGGGACCTCGGCGATGTCGCGCGTCATGGCGTCGAAGTCGGGAGATTCCGGCGTTCCGGTGGGTTCATTGGGGGAGGTCGCGTCACTCATGACGCACACGATATGCGCCGCCCGCCCGCGGGCCCGCCCCGGCCGCCGGTTAGCCCCATCCCCCGGGAGCTGCTAACCTTGTGTGACGACCGGCTGGACATCTGTGTGTCCGGCCCACAAGTGGAGGCTCCGATCTCCCACCTGGCCGCCCCTTCCGGGCGGCGGGTCACCGGTCAGGCGGCGCCCATCGTTCCGTACGGACGATGGAAGCCGCCCGATGTGCGCCCCGCGACGACTCGCGGCGGTGTTCCGGTTCGATGGAGCATCCGCCTGTGTCCCGTCCGGGGCATTTTTCGTGTTCCGGTGCGGTTGGTCTGACGAAACAGACGTTACGCGGCTGTCTGCCAGGCAGTCGTGTGGTGCTACCGAGGAGGATCCATCAGCGCCGAGCCCCGCATCAACGACCGGATTCGCGTTCCCGAGGTGCGACTTGTCGGTCCCAGCGGCGAGCAGGTCGGGATTGTTCCGCTTGCCAAGGCCCTGGAGCTTGCGCAGGAGTACGACCTCGACCTCGTCGAGGTCGCGGCGAACGCCCGCCCGCCCGTGTGCAAGCTCATGGACTACGGGAAGTTCAAATACGAGTCGGCCATGAAGGCCCGTGAGGCGCGCAAGAACCAGGCGCACACGGTCATCAAGGAGATGAAGCTCCGGCCGAAGATCGATCCGCACGACTACGACACCAAGAAGGGTCATGTCGTCCGGTTCCTCAAGCAGGGCGACAAGGTCAAGATCACGATCATGTTCCGTGGTCGTGAGCAGTCCCGCCCCGAACTCGGCTTCCGTCTGCTGCAGCGTCTCGCGGCCGACGTCGAGGACCTCGGCTTCATCGAGTCGAACCCGAAGCAGGACGGCCGGAACATGATCATGGTTCTTGGCCCCCACAAGAAGAAGACCGAGGCCATGGCCGAGGCGCGTGAGGCCCAGGCCGCACGCAAGGCCGAACGCCAGGGATCGCCGGACCAGGGCCACGAGGCCCCGGCCGACGCCCCGGCCGAGACCGACGCCCCGGCCGACACACCCTCCGAGGCGTGACCCGAGGGGCCGCCCGGCGGCGGCCCCGGTCGGGCCCGGAACCCCAACCACGATCTGACGCTCCCGCTGTCCGGTGTCCGCACCGGGGGAGCGCCACTGATGAGGAGATAACGGCGCGATGCCGAAGAACAAGACGCACAGCGGTGCCAAGAAGCGCTTCAAGATCACCGGCTCCGGCAAGGTGCTCCGCGAGCGCGCCGGCAAGCGCCACCTGCTCGAGCACAAGTCGTCCCGTCTGACGCGCCGCCTCACCGGCAACGCCGAGATGGCCCCGGGCGACGCCGCGAAGATCAAGAAGCTTCTCGGCAAGTGACGTCATCCGTCCCCGCACGGGGACGGGACGCCGGGACCGGGACCTATTCGTTTCCGGGCCGTGTGATCACCGACCACGGCCCCGCTACAAGGAGTTAACAAGTGGCACGCGTCAAGCGGGCAGTCAACGCCCACAAGAAGCGCCGGGCGATCCTCGAGCAGGCCAGCGGCTACCGCGGTCAGCGTTCGCGCCTGTACCGCAAGGCCAAGGAGCAGGTCACCCACTCCCTGGTCTACAACTACAACGACCGCAAGAAGCGCAAGGGCGACTTCCGTCAGCTGTGGATCCAGCGCATCAACGCCGCTGCCCGCGCCAACGGCATCACCTACAACCGCTTCATCCAGGGTCTGAAGGCCGCCAACGTCGAGGTGGACCGCAAGATCCTCGCCGAGCTCGCGGTCAACGACGCCAACGCGTTCGCGGCTCTCGTCGAGGTCGCCCAGAAGGCGCTTCCGAGCGACGTCAACGCCCCCAAGGCTGCCTGACGCTTCGTCGAGCCGACCGGACCCGCAGGCCGCCCGCCTGCGGGTCCGGCGCGTTTGGCCCCAGCAGCCCCGTGCCCGACCAGCCCGACCAGTGAGAGAGCCCAAGGCGCAGATGCCCACCCCCGAGCTGATCTCCCCGCGCTCCCCCCGAGTGACCGCCGCACGGCGGCTCGCCAAGCGGAACTTCCGCGGCAAGGACCGGCTGTTCATCGCCGAGGGGCCCCAGGCCGTCCGCGAGGCCGTCGCCCACCGCGGTCCCACCGGTGAGCCCACCCTGGTCGAGCTGTTCACCACCGTGGAGGCCGCCGAGCGGTACGACGGCATCGTGCGGGCCGCGCTCGACGCGGGCGCCCGGGTGCACCACGCCTCCGACGCCGTCCTCGCCGAGGTGTCCCAGACCGTCACCCCGCAGGGCCTGGTCGGCGTCTGCCGCTTCCTCGACTCGCCCTTCGAGGACATCCTCGCCGCGGGCCCCCGGCTCGTCGCCGTCCTCGCCAACGTCCGCGACCCCGGGAACGCCGGCACCGTGCTGCGCTGCGCCGATGCCGCCGGAGCCGACGCCGTCGTCCTCACCGACGCCTCCGTCGACCTGTACAACCCCAAGTCCGTGCGGGCCTCGGTCGGTTCCCACTTCCATCTGCCGGTCGCCGTCGGCGTCCCCGTCGAGAAGGCCGTCCAGGGCCTGAAGGACGCCGGGGTGCGCGTGCTGGCCGCCGACGGGGCGGGCGACCACGACCTCGACGACGAACTCGACGGCGGCACCATGGGCGGCCCCACCGCGTGGATCTTCGGCAACGAGGCGTGGGGCCTCCCCGAGGAGACCCGCGCGCTCGCCGACGCCGTGGTGCGGGTGCCCATCCACGGAAAGGCCGAGTCCCTGAACCTGGCGACCGCCGCCGCCGTATGTCTCTACGCCTCGGCGCGGGCACAGCGCGCCGGGCGCGGGACGGCCTGAACGAGACCACTCGCTCAGGGGGTCCGCCACGTCACTTTCAGCTAGTAGTGTGACGGGCTCGGGGCCCACTCGGCAGCGGAGAGGTGGGATACGGGGCATGACCGTGGGGACCAGCACGCCCGGCCGGCCGGCGGAGGCCGGCCCGCGCCGCGCCGGCACCACCGGCGCGTCCGCGATCGACCCCGACGACCTCCCCGACGGGCTGGTCGTCGCCGACGAGAGCGGCCGGGTCGTCTGCTTCAACGAGGCCGCGGCCCGCATCACCGCCGTCGCCCGCGCCGACGCCATCGGCGCACCCCTGGAACACGCCCTGCCGCTGGAGGACCTCAAGGGCCGCCGCTGGTGGACCATGACCGACCCCTACGGCGGGCTCGCCACCCGCACCGGCCAGCCCGAGCGCAATCTGCTGCTGCCCGGCGGCCGGGAGGTCCTCGTCTCCGCACGCTACGTCCGGGACGTGCCCACCGGCCCCGTGCGCCGGCTCGTGGTCAGCCTGCGCGGCACCGAGGCGCGCCGCCGCACCGAGCGCAGCCACGCGGAACTGATCGCCACCGTCGCCCACGAGCTGCGCTCCCCGCTCACCTCGGTGAAGGGCTTCACGGCGACCCTGCTCGCCAAGTGGGAGCGGTTCACCGACGACCAGAAGCGGCTCATGCTGGAGACCGTCGACGCGGACGCCGGCCGGATCTCCCGGCTCATCGCCGAGCTCCTCGACATCTCCCGCATCGACTCCGGCCGGCTGGAGGTGCGCCGCCAGCCCGTGGACATGCCCGCGGCCGTGGCACGCCACGTCCAGGCCCACATCGCCGGCGGCAAGGCGCCCGACCGCTTCGCCGTCCGCATCCGGACCGCACTGCCCGAGCTGTGGGCCGACCCCGACAAGGTCGACCAGGTGCTCGGCAACCTCCTCGAAAATGCGGTGCGCCACGGCGAGGGAACCGTCACCATCGAGGTGGCGCCGGCATCGGCGGACGACGACGAGAAGGGCACGGCGGTCACCGTGAGCGACCAGGGTCCCGGCATCCCCGAGGAGTCGATGGCCCGTGTCTTCACCCGTTTCTGGCGGGGGAGCAAGCGCGGCGGCACCGGCCTGGGCCTGTACATCGTCAAGGGCATCGTCGAGGCGCACGGCGGGACGATCACCGTCGGCCGGGGACCCGGCGGCGGTGCCGAGTTCCGATTTATCCTGCCCGTCGGCACTCCGGCCCACCTCCTCTAGCGAGGGCCGGGCGGCCCACGGGCTCATTCGACACTCCCCACCCCGTTAGACTCGGCCTTTGGCACCTTTGCGTCCTCGGTCGTCCCCGGTCGACGTGCGGGGTCCCCAGCCAGCCCATTCGGAAGTACGGGAAGAGATGTCCGCACCCAATAAGTCGTACGACCCCGTTGAGGTCGAGGCACTGAAACCGGAAGAGATCGAGCGCATGCGGGACGAGGCGCTCGCCGCCTTCGCCGCCGCCGGCTCCCTCGACGCGCTCGCCCACGCGAAGACCGCGCACACCGGTGGCACCTCGCCGCTCTCCCTCGCCAACCGCGAGATCGGCGCCCTGCCGCCGCAGGCCAAGGCCGAGGCCGGCAAGCGCGTGGGCCAGGCCCGCGGCGCCGTCAACAAGGCCCTCGCCGCCCGCCAGGCCGAGCTGGAGGCCGAGCGCGACGCCCGTGTGCTCGTCGAGGAGGCCGTGGACGTCACGCTCTCCCACGACCGCGTCCCGGCCGGTGCCCGCCACCCGCTGACCACCCTCTCCGAGCGCATCGAGGACGTCTTCGTGGCCATGGGCTACGAGGTCGCCGAAGGCCCGCAGGTCGAGGCCGAGTGGTTCAACTTCGACGCGCTCAACATCGGACCGGACCACCCGGCCCGCGGCGAGCACGACACCTTCTTCGTGCAGGACGCCCAGGGCGGTGCCGACTCCGGCGTCGTGCTGCGCACCCACACCTCGCCCGTGCAGATCCGCTCGCTGATCGACCGCGAGCCGCCGGTCTACGTGATCTGCCCCGGCCGCGTCTACCGCACCGACGAGCTGGACGCCACCCACACCCCCGTCTTCCACCAGGTCGAGCTCCTCGCCGTCGACGAGGGCCTGACCATGGCCGACCTCAAGGGCACCCTCGACCACATGGTCCAGGCGCTGTTCGGCGAGGGCATGAAGACCCGGCTGCGGCCGAACTTCTTCCCGTTCACCGAGCCGTCCGCCGAGATGGACATGGTCTGCTACGTCTGCCGCGGCGAGTCCGTCGGCAACCCGGACCGGCCCTGCCGCACCTGCTCCAGCGAGGGCTGGATCGAGCTCGGCGGCTGCGGCATGGTCAACCCCAAGGTGCTGGTCGCCTGTGGTGTGGACCCCCAGAAGTACAGCGGATTCGCCTTCGGGTTCGGCATCGAGCGGATGCTGATGTTCCGCCACAACGTCGACGACATGCGAGACATGGTCGAGGGTGACATCCGGTTCACCCGGCCGTTCGGGATGGAGATCTGATGCGCGTCCCGCTTTCCTGGCTGCGGGAGTACGTCGACCTGCCGGCGACGGAGACCGGCCGCGACGTCCAGGCCAGGCTCATCGCCGCCGGGCTCGAGGTCGAGACCGTCGAGCAGCTCGGCGCCGGCCTCAAGGGCCCCCTCGTCGTCGGCCAGGTGCTGACCATCGAGGAGCTGGAGGGCTTCAAGAAGCCCATCCGCTTCTGCACCGTCGACGTCGGCGCGGCCAACGGCACCGGCGAGCCGCAGGAGATCGTCTGCGGCGCCCGCAACTTCGCCGTCGGCGACAAGGTCGTCGTGGTGCTGCCCGGCGCCGTGCTCCCCGGCGACTTCGCGATCGCCGCGCGCAAGACGTACGGCAAGACCTCCCACGGCATGATCTGCTCGGGCGACGAGCTGGGCATGGGCGACGACGGCAGCGGCGGCATCATCGTGCTCCCGCCGGAGCACGAGGCCGGCACCGACGCGATCGAGCTGCTGGAACTCGTCGACGAGGTCCTCGACATCGCCGTCACGCCCGACCGCGGCTACGCGCTGTCGATGCGCGGCGTCGCCCGCGAGGCGGCCACCGCCTACGGGCTGCCGCTGCGCGACCCGGCGCTGCTCGACGTCCCCGCGCCCAACGCGCACGGCTACGCCGTCAAGGTCACCGACCCCGTCGGCTGCGACAGCTTCACCGCGCGCACCGTCGTCGGCCTGGAGCCCGAGGCGCGCTCGCCGATCTGGCTGCGGCGCAGGCTGCAGAAGGCCGGCATGCGGCCGATCTCGCTCGCCGTGGACATCACCAACTACGTGATGCTCGAACTCGGCCAGCCGCTGCACGCCTACGACCGCGGCCGTCTCGACGGGCCGATCGGCGTCCGCCGCGCCGAGCAGGGCGAGAAGCTCACCACCCTCGACGGCGCCAAGCGGGTCCTCGACGCCGAGGACCTCGTCATCACCGACGACCGCGGCCCCATCGGCCTCGCGGGCGTCATGGGCGGAGCCGACACCGAGATCGCCGACCACGACGACACCGCCGGTGCCACCACCGAGGTCGTCATCGAGGCCGCGCACTTCGACCCCGTCGCCATCGCCCGCACCGCGCGCCGGCACCGGCTCTCCTCCGAGGCGTCCAAGCGCTTCGAGCGGGGTGTCGACCCGCAGGCCGCGGCCGCCGCGGCGCAGCGCACCGTCGACCTGCTGGTGCTGCTCGCCGGCGGCACCGCCGAGGCGGGCGTCACCCAGATCACCGCCCCGCGCGCGCCGCGCACCGTCGCGATGCCCGCGGACCACCCGGACCGGGTGGCGGGCGTGGCCTACGGCCGCGAGATCGTCGTCCGCCGCCTCCAGGAGGTCGGCTGCGACGTCCAGGGCCAGGACGACCTCGTCGTCACCGTCCCGTCGTGGCGGCCCGACCTCGCGGCGCCGAACGACCTCGCCGAAGAGGTCATCCGGCTGGAGGGCTACGAGAACCTGCCCTCCACGCTGCCCACCCCGCCGTCCGGCCGCGGGCTCACCGCGCGCCAGCGGCTGCACCGCCGGGTCGGCCGCGCGCTGGCCGGCGCCGGGTACGTCGAGGCGCTGAACTACCCCTTCATCGGGGAGCAGGTGCTCGACCAGCTCGGCCTCGACGCGGACGACGCGCGCCGCAGGACGGTCAAGCTCGCCAACCCGATCTCCGACGAGGAGCCGGCGCTGCGCACCACGCTGCTGCCCGGGCTGCTCGGCGCCCTGCGCCGCAACGACGGCCGCGGCAGCCACGACCTGGCGCTCTTCGAGACCGGTCTGGTCTTCCGGCCGACCGGTGAGGAGCGGCCCGCGGTCACCCTGCCCGTGGACCGCCGTCCCACGGACGCGGAGATCGCCGAACTGAACGCCTCGCTGCCGCCGCAGCCGCGCCGCGTCGCCGTCGTCCTGGCCGGCGCCCGCGAGCTCGACGGCTGGTGGGGCAAGGGCCGGCCGGCCGACTGGGCGGACGCCGTCGAGGCCGCGCGGGTCGTCGCCCGCGAGGCCGGCGTCGAGCTCGACGTGCGGGCCGATCAGCACGCGCCCTGGCACCCGGGACGCTGCGCCGCGCTGTACGCCCGCGCGAACGGCGAGGAGATCCTCCTCGGCCACGCGGGCGAACTGCACCCGCGCGTCGTCAAGGCGCTGCACCTGCCGGAGCGCACCTGCGCGATGGAGCTGGAGCTCGACCGCCTGGAGCGGGCGGCGGACGGCGCCCTGCAGGCGCCGCGGATCTCCACCTTCCCGGTGGCGACCCAGGACGTCGCGCTGGTCGTCGCCGACGACGTCCCGGCCGCCGAGGTCGAGACCGCGCTGCGCGAGGGGGCGGGTGAACTGCTGGAGTCCCTGCGGCTGTTCGACGTCTTCACCGGTGAGCAGATCGGTGAGGGCCGCAAGTCCCTCGCCTACGCCCTGCGCTTCCGCGCACCGGACCGCACGCTGACCGTCGACGAGGCGTCGGCCGCGCGGGACGCGGCGGTGGCGCTGGCGGCGGAGCGCACCGGAGCGGTCCTCCGCGGCGCCTGAACCCAGCCCGCTGTGCCGCCGAAGGCGCGCCCGGTCCTCACGACCGGGCGCGCCTTCGGCGTCTGCGGGGCCTGCCGGCCCGTCCGGCGGCGTGTGGGGGTGCCGCGCGGAGCGGTACGGGTGCGGGTGGTGTTCTGTGCGGTGCGGGTGGTGTGCGTTGCTTGTGCGGGGGCTCGGCTTCCTGTGCGGTGGGGTTGTTCCTTTCAGCCCGTCCGGCGTTTGAGGACGCCGCGCGGAGCGCGGTTCCGGTCCGCGTGGTGTGCGTTGCTTGTGCGGGGGCTCGGCTCCTGTGCGGTGGGGTTGTTCCTTTCAGCCCGTCCGGCGTTTGAGGACGCCGCGCGGAGCGCGGTACCGGTCCGCGCGGTGTGCGTCGCTCGTGCGGGGCTCGGCTTCCCGTGCGGTGCGCTGCCCGTGTGCGCGGCGCCTTCGCGGGGGCGCTGCCCCCGAGCCCCCGCGCCTCAATCGCCGGCGGGGCTGGGATTCGCCGTCTGTCCGGCGGGTGTGGACACCGCCGCCGGGGTGCGCGGGCCCCCGCGCCTCGATCGCCGGCGGGGCTGGGTTCCGCCGGGGCGCGCGTGCCCCGCGCCTTCATCGCACGCCGGGGCTGGGATTCGCCGGCAGCGCGGGGAAGCGCCCCGGTGACCGGCACCCCCCGAGGAGTGCCCGTCACCGGGGCGGGCCGGTGGCCGCGGCCCTGCGGCGGCCGGCCGGGGCGCCGCCCGTCCTGCCGCGGAGTGTCGGGCAGATCCGGCAGGGCGGGCGGCGCGGGGAGGGGCCGCCGTACTGTACGAGGGGGAGCCGGCGGCCCGGACGCCTCGAGAAGGAGGCAGTTCAGTCAAGCGGCGCCGGCCGTCCACCGGGAGCGTGCGCAAGCAGGGGAAAAGCGCACTTGTTTCACACCCCGTGCGAATCGTCCTCTACTACGCTGAGGCGACCGAAGCACCCCGGAGGGGGCCCATGGAGCCCAACACCCTGCTCGACGCGCTGCTCGACGAAGCGGGCATCTCCCACGCCGGCCTCGCGGCCCGGGTCAACCGGGCGGGCCGGGCGCGCGGACTGTCCCTGCGGTACGAACACACCGCCGTGGCCCGCTGGTTGAAGGGGCAGCGCCCGCGCGGCCAGGTGCCCGACCTGATCTGCGAGGTCTTCGCGGACCGGCTGCGGCGGCCCGTGACGCTGGGGGACGTCGGGCTCGGCGCCGGGGGTCCGGGCGCGGCGCCCAGTTCGTCGCTGTCGGGCTTCGTGGACCGGGCGAGCGCGCTGTGGCGGTCCGACGAGCAGCAGCGGCCGCACGTCGCCGGCGTGCCCGCCGTCACCGGGACGCCCGCGGTGATGCCCGTCTGGGAGTGGGAGAACCCTCCCGAGGACTCCGACGTGTCCCGGGACGGTGCCGCCCGGGTCCGCATGGCCGACATCGAGATGCTCCGCGCCGCCCGCGCGCACTACGAGCTGATGTACCGCAGGACGGGCGGCATCGCCACGCGCGCCCGGGTGGTCGGCTTCCTGAACGCCGAGGCCGCCCCGCTGCTGCGCGGTTCCTACGGCGACGCCCTCGGGCGCCAGCTCCACCGCGCCACCGGCGCGCTGGTCGCGGTCGCGGGGATCTGCGCGTACGACTCCGACGCGCAGGGACTGGCCCAGCGCTACTTCCACCAGGCGCTGCGCCTGGCGAAGGCCAGCGGCGACCGGGGTCTCGGCGCCTACGTGGTCGCGCTGCTGGTCAACCAGTCGCTGTTCATGTCGGAGCACCGGCAGGCGGTGGCCTTCGCGGAGGCCGCGCTGCGGTCGGCGGGGCGGCGCATCACGCCCGCGCTGGCGGCCGATCTGTACGCGATGCAGGCCAAGGCGTACGCGCACCTCGGCGACGGGGCGGGCGCCCTGGCGTGCATCCGCAGCGCGGAGGCGGAGGCGGGGCGGATCCGGCCGGGTCACGAGCCCGACGAGACCGGCTATGTGCAGCCGGGGCTGGTCGACGTGCAGGTGGCGGAGGCGCTGCTGAGCCTCGGTGACCTCCCGGCGGCCCGGCAGCACGCCACCGCGGCCGTGGGCACTCCGGCGCACGACCGGGGCCGGGTGCACCGGCTCGCCATGCTCACCCAGATCGAGCTGCGGCAGGGCGAGGCGGACCGCGCGGCGCGGACGGCGACGGAGATGGTGGACACCGCCCGGGGCATGGAGTCGCGCCGGCTGCGGGACCGGCTGCGGGCGGTGCGCGAGCATCTCGCGACGAGCGGCTGCGCCGACGCGCGGAGCGCGGTCGCCCTGATCGACGGGGCTCTGCGCGTTCCCCTCTGAGCCCGCTCCTGCTGCGATGTCGTCACCTACTTGTCGGAAGGTGGCAGAAACGTGCAGTGGACGAACTTAAGCGAACAAACCGTGTACGAGAATCCGTGGTTCCGGGTCAACCTCGCGGATGTCGCGCTCCCGGACGGCCGGCACCTGGACCACTTCCTCATCCGGCTGCGTCCCGTGGCCGTCGCGACCGCCGTCAACGAGGCCAATGAGGTCCTGATGCTCTGGCGGCACCGGTTCATCACCGACAGCTGGGGGTGGGAACTCGCGGCCGGCGTGGTCGAGGACGGCGAGGAGATCGCCGCCGCGGCGGCGCGGGAGATGGAGGAGGAGACCGGCTGGCGTCCCGGCCCCCTGCGGCACCTGCTCACCGTCGAACCGTCCAACGGCCTCAGCGACGCCCGGCACCACCTCTACTGGACCGACGAGGCGACCCGCGTCGGTCACCCGCAGGACGACTTCGAGTCCTCGCGCCGCGAGTGGGTGCCCCTCAAGCTGGTGCCCGACATGATCGCCCGCGGCGAGGTCCCGGCCGCCAACATGGCGGCCGGGCTGCTGATGCTGCACCACATGCGCCTGGGCTGACGCACCGGGCGCCTGCCCGGCGGCCGGCCGGGCAGGCGCGCCGCGGCCGGGGCCCGACGGGGGCCAGGGACGGGCGGGAGCCCGTCAGGAGTAGACGTAGAAGCCGGAGCCCGTCTTGCGGCCGAGCCGGCCCGCGTCCACCATCCGCTGGAGCAGCGGGGGAGCGGCGTACAGCGGCTCCTTGAACTCCGCGTACATCGAGTCCGCCACCGAGGCCACGGTGTCCAGTCCGATCAGGTCGGACAGCTTCAGCGGACCCATCGGGTGGGCGCAGCCCATCTCCATGCCGTTGTCGATGTCCTCACGGCTGGCGATCCCCGACTCGAACATCCGGATCGCCGAGAGCAGATACGGGATGAGCAGGGCGTTCACCACGAAGCCGGAGCGGTCCTGGGCGCGGATGGGGTGCTTGTCCAGCACCTGGAGCACCACCGCCTCGGCGCGCTTGATCGTCTCCTCCGACGTGGTCAGCGCGGGGATGAGTTCCACGAGCTTCTGCACGGGCGCCGGGTTGAAGAAGTGGATGCCGATGACCTGGTCCGGGCGGGAGGTCGCGACGGCCAGCTTCACCAGCGGGATGGAGGAGGTGTTGGAGGCGAGGATGGCGTCCGGCCGGGTCACCACCTGGTCGAGCACCTGGAAGATCTCGGTCTTGACCTGCTCGTTCTCGACGACGGCCTCGATGACGAGGTCGCGGTCGGCGAACTCCCCGAGGTCGGTGGTGAAGGAGAGCCGGGCCAGGGTGGCGTCCCGCTCCTCCTCGGTGATCTTGCCGCGCTCGGCCGCCTTGGTCAGCGAGTTGTGCAGCCGGGTGCGGCCGATCTCCAGGGCCTCGCCCGTGGTCTCGGCCACCATGACCTCGAGGCCGCTGCGGGCGCACACCTCGGCGATGCCGGCGCCCATCTGGCCGCAGCCCACCACTCCGACGCGTGCAATGTCGGCCATTGACTCCGTCACCTCATGCCTTTCGATGGTCTTCGCCCGGTGGGTCCCCCGTATGGTTCCGGCGCCCACCGACCCCCCGACGTTACTCCGGATGTGTGGGTGGCCGGGCATCCGGGGCGGGCATGCTCTGCGGGTACGGCTGACGACGTCGACGGCGACGAAGGTGGGAACCTTGGCACGGATCGGGAGAAGAGGATTTGTCGTGACGGCCGCGGGGGCGCTGGCGGCCATGACCGCCGGCGGCGACGCGGCGGCCTCGGCGGGGCAGCCCGCGCGGGGATCCGGACGGCGGGGGAGAGCGGTGCGCGAGTTCCGCGGCATGTGGCTGGCGAGCGTCGACAACCGGGACTGGCCCTCGGCACGCGGACTGTCCGCGGCCCGCCAGCGCGCCGAGCTGCGCGCGCATCTGGACACCGCGGTGGAGCGCCGGCTGAACACGGTGATCTTCCAGGTCCGCCCCGCCGCCGACGCGCTCTGGCCCTCACCCCACGAACCGTGGAGCGAGTACCTCACCGGCACCCAGGGCCGCGACCCCGGCTGGGACCCGCTCGGCACCGCCGTGCGCGAGGCCCACGCGCGGGGCCTCCACCTGCACGCCTGGTTCAACCCGTACCGGGTGGCCATCCACGACGACCCCTCCCGGCTGGTGTCCTCGCACCCGGCCCGCCGCCACCCCGAATGGGTCGTCCCCTACGGCGGCAAGCTCTACTACAACCCCGGCCTGCCCGAGGTGCGGGCCTTCGTCCAGGACGCGATGACGGACGCGGTGCGCCGCTACGACATCGACGGCGTCCACTTCGACGACTACTTCTACCCCTACCCGGTGGCCGGGCAGACCTTCGACGACGACGACGCCTGGGCCGCCCACGGCTCCGGCCACAGCGACCGGGCGGCCTGGCGGCGGGCCAACATCGATCTGCTGGTGCGCGAGATGCGGGAGCGGATCCGGGCCGTCAAGAAGGACGTGCCGTTCGGCATCAGTCCGTTCGGGGTGTGGCGCAACGCCGCCACCGACCCGCTCGGCTCGGACACCCGGGCCGGCGTCCAGACCTACGACGACCTCCACGCCGACGTGCGCACCTGGGTGCGCGAGGGCTGGATCGACTACGTGATCCCGCAGGTCTACTGGAACATGGGCTTCGCCGCCGCCGACTACGAGAAGCTGGTGCCCTGGTGGGCCCGGGTGGCCGCGGGCACGGGCGTCGACCTGTACATCGGGGAGGCGCTCTACAAGGCCGGGGCCGAGGGCCAGCCCGCCCCGTGGCAGGACCCGGCCGAGCTGTCGCGCCACCTCGCCTTCGCCGACCGGTACGCGGAGGTCGGCGGGCACTGCTTCTTCTCGGCGCGCGAGGTCACGGCCGACCCGCTGGGCGCGATGAGCCGGGTGGTCGCCGACCACTACCCGGCCCGGGCCCGCGCGCCCCGCCCTGCGGGCGGACGGCCCCATGCGCCGGACACGGCCTAGAAGCGCCACCGCTCGGGGGCCGGGCCCGGCGCGCAGACGGCGCGCCGGGCCCGGCCCACGGCCTCAGGCGTTCTCGGTGTGGTGCCGGACTGTGCAGTCGGGGCCCGGGGACAGGACGGCCTCGTGCCCGTCGTCGAAACGGACGCGGAACGGAGGATTTCCCTCCTGTCCCAGCACCTCGAGGACTTCGGCGACCTTGTCGTGCTGTCCCACGGTCCTCCCGTGCACCAGCAGCGTGTCGCCCACGTTCGCTTGCATCCGAAGGAGACCTCCTCGAAGCGGTGGTCCGTCTGGGTGGTCGTTTCGAGTCTACGGCGGGGGGTGCCCACCGCATCTCTGGCACGTCGCCGCAGGTCAGCGGCTTCAGGCGCGGGCGCGCTGAGTGATGGCGATGCACACCAGGACCGCGACGGCGGCCAGCGGGGCGGCCGGGGTGAGGTGCTCCCCGAGCAGGGCCACCGACCAGACCAGGGTCAGCAGCGGCTGGGCGAGCTGGAGCTGGCTCGCCCGGGCGATGCCGATCTCGGCCATGCCCCGGTACCAGACGTAGAGCCCGAAGAACTGCGACCCGGCCGCGACCCACAGCAGCCCGGCCACCCCCTTCGCCGTCAGGTGCACCGGCTCGACGGCCAGGGCGACGGCGGAGGCCGCGGCGCACAGGGGCAGGCACATGATCAGCGCCCAGCCGACGACCTGCCAGCCCGGCATCACGCCTGCCAGCCGCCCGCCCTCCGTGTAGCCCGCCGCGCACACCAGCAGGGCGCCGAAGAGGTAGAGGTCGCCCGTGTGCAGCGCCCCGCCGCTCTGCTGCACGGTGAACCCGATCACCACCGCGGCCCCCGCGAGCGCGGCGGCCCAGAACGCCCGCGACGGGCGGCGGCCGGTGCGGACGGCCGCGAAGACGGCCGTCGTCAGCGGCAGCAGGCCCACCACCACGGCCGCGTGCGAGGAGGTGGAGGTCTGGAGGGCCAGGGTCGTCAGCAGCGGGAAGCCGAGTACGACGCCCCCGCCGACGACGGCGAGCCCGGCCCAGTGCCGGCGCTCGGGGACGGGGACGCGCAGCGCCAGCAGGAAGGAGCCCGCGAGGAGCGCGGCGAGCACACCGCGCACGCCGACCAGCGTCCACGGCCCGAAGCCGTCCATGCCCCAGACCGTGGCCGGGAAGGTGAGCGAGAAGGCGACCACGCCCAGCGCGGCGAGTACGGTGCCGCTGCCGACCGCTATCGTCCTGGGGCGGGTAGCGCTATCCTGTGCTGTCATGCACGAGAGTAGCAGCGTGACGGAGCTGGCGAATTCCCTGCGGCGTGACCTCGACCGCTACTCACCGGGAGGAAAGCTGCCGTCGAGCCGGGCCCTCGTCGAGCGCTACCGGGTCTCCCCGGTCACCGTCTCCCGCGCGCTCGCCCGGCTGGTCGCCGAGGGGCTCGTCGTCACCCGTCCCGGATCCGGCGCCTTCCGCGCCGAGGCCGTCGCCGCCCCGCCCGCGGGCGACACCTCCTGGCAGGAGGTCACGCTCAGCGCCGACGCCGCCGCCGAGGTGGTGCCGCGCGCCGTCGACGCCGCGGGCGTCCTCGTCACCCTGGCCGCCCCGCCGCCCGGGGTCGTCGAGTTCAACGGCGGCTACCTCCACCCCTCGCTCCAGCCCGAACGTGCCATGGCGGACGCCCTCGCCCGCGCGGGCCGCCGCCCCGGCGCCTGGACCCGCCCGCCCACCGACGGACTGCCCGAGCTGCGCGAATGGTTCGCCCGGGGCGCCAGCGCGACCACGGGCCCCGCCGACGTCCTGGTCACCGCCGGCGGGCAGGCCGCGCTCACCACCGCGCTGCGCGCGCTGGCACCGCCCGGGGCGCCGGTCCTCGTCGAGTCGCCGACCTATCCGGGCATGCTCGCCATCGCCCGCGCGGCCGGCCTGCGGCCGGTGCCCGTCCCGGTGGACGCCGACGGGGTGCGCCCCGAGCTGCTGGCGGCCGCCTTCCGCGCCAGCGGGGCACGGGTCTTCGTCTGCCAGCCGCTGTTCCAGAACCCGACCGGCGCCGTGCTCGACCCCGGCCGCCGGCCCGAGGTGCTGCGCATCGCCCGCGAGGCGGGCGCGTTCGTCGTCGAGGACGACTTCGCCCGCCGCCTCGTCCACGACGACGCCGGGGCGCTGCCCGGACCGCTTGCCGCGGACGACCACGACGGGGTCGTCGTCCACGTCAGCTCGCTCACCAAGGTCACCTCGCCGAGTCTGCGCGTCGGAATGCTTGCCGCGCGCGGCCCGGTGCTCGAACGGCTGCGGGCCATCCACGTCGTGGACACCTTCTTCGTGCCCAGGCCGCTCCAGGAGGCTGCGCTCGAACTCGTCGGCTCGCCCGCCTGGAACCGGCATCTGCGCGCCGTCTCCGCCGAACTGCGCACCCGCCGGGGGGTGATGGCCGCCGCCGTCCGGACGCATCTGCCCCACCTCGCGCTGGCCCACATCCCCTCCGGCGGCTACCACCTGTGGCTGCGCCTGCCCGACCACCTGGACGAGTCCGCCCTGGTCGCCGCCGCCCTGAGGGCCGGCGTCGCGGTCGCCCCGGGCCGCCCGTACTTCAGCGCCGAACCGCCCGCCGGCCACATCCGCCTCAGCTTCGCGGGGGTGGCGGGGGCCGCCGAGATCACCGAGGGCGTACGGCGCCTGCGCGACGCCTGCGCGGAACTCCCGTACTGACGCACCCGCCGGGCGTCCCGCGCCCGGCCTCCGGCCGCCGCTGCGCCGGCCCGCGCCCGGCCCCGCATCGGGCCGCCGCGGCATCCGAACCGGGCCCGGAGCCCGGCCGTCGGACGCGGCCCTGCTCGTGCGGCCCTGATGCACGCGGCCGGTCCGGGCCGCCGCGGCCCTCGAACCAGCCGTCCCGCGCCCGGCGTCCGGCCGCCGCGGCCCCCGAACAGGGCCGGGCCGGTCGGGGCCCGCGCCCCGGTTCCCGGGTCCGGCGGACGTGGGCGGATTGCCGTCGTGGTGGCGCCGCCGCGGCCTGGCGTCCCGCGCTCGGCGGACGCGGGACGCTCGTGGGGCCCTGGTGCCAGCCGGCGGTCCCGGTCACACCGTGCCCGCCTCCTCCCGGGTGACCGGCGCGGCCCCCCGCTCCCGCGCCCGCACGCCCGAATCCCCTGTGACAGCCGTCCGGCTGCCGTGCCACCCTCGCGGGATGAGCGAGACGACCCACGGCAGGTACACCCTCTCCACCGACCCGGACCGGCTGGATCCGGCGCGGGTCCACCACTGGCTGTCCACCGATGCCTACTGGGCGCTGGGCCGCAGCCGGGCCAAGCAGGACGCCGCCATCGCCGGCTCGCTCAACTTCGGCGCCTACGACACACGGACCGGCGAGATGGCCGCCTACGCCCGCGCCATCACCGACCACGCGACCTTCGCCTGGCTCTGCGACGTCTACGTGGACCGTCCCGCCCGGGGCGAAGGGCTGGGCACCGCGCTGGTCGCCGCGGTCCGCGACCACTTCGCGCCGCTCGGACTGCGCCGGATCCTGCTCGCCACCGAGGACGCCCACGGCGTCTACGAGAAGCTCGGCTTCCGGCCGCTCGACACCCCCGGAAACTGGCTGGTACTGCCCCTCGGGTGACCCCTTGACCCCGGGGGCGTTCGCCAGCACCATCACGCCATGAGTGTCCGGGTCACCATGGTCGCCGCCGCGCGCAGTTCCTCGCTGCTCACCGAGCGGTTCGACGACGACCGGCCGCTGGACCAGGCGGGGTGGCACGAGGTCCAGCTTGCCGCGCACGCCCTGATCCCGCTGAGCGCGGCCGAGCTGCGCTACTGCTCGCCGACCGCCCGCAGCCGGGCCACCGGGGAGGCGCTGGGCTTCGCCCCGCTCGCCCAGCCGGCGCTGCGCGACTGCGACATGGGGCGCTGGCGCGGCTGGACGCTGTCCGAGATCACCGCGCGGGAACCGGCCGCGGTCGACGCCTGGCTCTCCGACCCGCGCAGCGCCCCGCACGGCGGGGAGCCGCTGCTCGCCTTCATCTCGCGGATAGGGAACTGGCTGGACACCCGGCCCGCCGACGACGGCGGCTCGATCGTCGCGGTGGCCGAACCGGCGGTCGTCCGGGCGGCGTTCGTCTACGCGCTGCGGGCCCATCCGGCCATGTACTGGCACGTCGACGTCCGCCCGCTCTCCACGGTCACCCTCACCGGCCGGCCCGGCCGCTGGCACCTGTGCCTGGAGGCGGCGGCCTGAGCGGCCCCACGCACCGCACTGGCCCCACGCACCGCACCGGCCCCACGCACCGCACCTGACCCACGCGCCCCGCCCGACCCAGGCACCGTACGCGCCCCGCGCACGCCGCCCGACCTGCGCACGCCGCCCGACCCGCCCTCGCGCCGCCCCCTCGTGGGCGGCGACCCCGGAGCCCCCCGCCCGTCATTGCATAAAACTACGCCACTGCGTATAGTCATGCCATCGACGAGGAGGGTTCGATGACGGTACGAGCAGCAGTGGCCGGTGCGAGCGGGTACGCGGGCGGGGAAGTCCTGCGCCTGCTCCTGAACCACCCCGAGGTCGAGATCGGCGCCCTCACCGGGAACTCCAACGCGGGGCAGCCGCTCGGCGCGCTCCAGCCGCATCTGCTGCCGCTGGCCGGGAGGGTGCTGGAGGCGACCACCGCCGAGGTGCTGGCCGGGCACGACGTCGTCTTCCTCGCGCTGCCGCACGGCCAGTCCGCCGCGGTCGCCGAGCAGCTCGGCGAGGACGTCCTCGTCGTCGACATGGGCGCCGACTTCCGGCTGGCGTCCGCGTCCGACTGGGAGGCCTTCTACGGTTCCCCGCACGCCGGCACCTGGCCGTACGGCCTGCCCGAACTGCCGGGCGCCCGCGCCGCGCTGGAGGGGTCCAAGCGCATCGCGGTGCCCGGTTGCTACCCCACGGCCGTCTCGCTCGCGCTGTTCCCCGCGTACGCGGCACGGCTCGCCGAGCCCGAGGCCGTGATCACCGCCGCCACCGGCACCTCCGGCGCGGGCAAGGCGCTCAAGCCGCATCTGCTCGGATCCGAGGTCATGGGCTCCATGAGCCCCTACGGCGTCGGCGGCGGCCACCGCCACACCCCCGAGATGATCCAGAACCTCAGCGCCGTCGCGGGGGAGGTGGTCACCGTCTCGTTCACGCCGACGCTCGCCCCCATGTCCCGCGGCATCCTCGCCACCTGCTCCGCCAAGGCGCGGCCCGGCACCACCGCGGCCGGCGTACGGGAGGCGTACGAGAAGGCCCTGGCGGACGAGGAGTTCGTCCACCTGCTCCCCGAGGGCCGGTGGCCCGCCACGGCCTCCGTCCACGGCTCGAACGCGGTCCAGATCCAGGTGGCCCACGACGAGGCCGCCGGCCGGATCATCGCCATCAGCGCCATCGACAACCTCACCAAGGGCACCGCGGGCGGCGCGGTGCAGAGCATGAACATCGCCCTCGGGCTCGCCGAGAGCACGGGTCTTTCCACGATTGGAGTTGCGCCGTGAGCGTGACCGCAGCGAAGGGATTCACGGCGGCGGGCATCGCCGCCGGGATCAAGGAGAACGGCAACCCGGACCTGGCCCTCGTGGTCAACCGCGGTCCGCGCCGCGCCGCCGCGGGAGTGTTCACCTCCAACCGCGTCAAGGCCGCGCCCGTCCTGTGGACCGAGCAGGTCCTCAGGGGCGGCGAGGTCACCGCCGTGCTGCTCAACTCCGGCGGCGCCAACGCCTGCACGGGCCCCAAGGGCTTCCAGGACACCCACGCCTCGGCCGAGAAGGCGGCCGAGGTGCTCGGCCACAGCGCCGGCGAGGTCGCCGTCGCGTCGACCGGGCTGATCGGCGTCCTGCTCCCCATGGACAAGCTGCTGCCCGGCATCGAGCAGGCCGCCGCCCAGCTCTCCGAGCACGGCGGTGAGAAGGCCGCCATCGCCATCAAGACCACCGACACCGTGCACAAGACCGCCGTCGCCCAGGGCGAGGGCTGGACCGTCGGCGGGATGGCCAAGGGCGCGGGCATGCTCGCCCCCGGGCTCGCCACCATGCTCGTCGTCCTCACCACCGACGCCGACCTGGAGGCCGCCGCCCTCGACCGGGCGCTGCGGGCCGCGACCCGCACCACCTTCGACCGCGTCGACTCCGACGGCTGCATGTCCACCAACGACACGGTGCTGCTGCTGGCCTCCGGCGCCAGTGGCGTCACCCCCGGCGAGGCCGCCTTCGCCGAGGCCGTCCGGACCGTCTGCGACGACCTCGCCCGGCAGCTCATCGGCGACGCCGAGGGCGCCTCCAAGGACATCCGCATCGAGGTCGTCGGCGCGGCCACCGAGGACGACGCCGTCGAGGTGGGGCGCTCCATCGCCCGCAACAACCTCCTCAAGTGCGCCATCCACGGCGAGGACCCCAACTGGGGCCGGGTGCTGTCCGCGATCGGCACCACCGCCGCCGCCTTCGAGCCGGACCAGCTCAACGTCGCCATCAACGGCGTCTGGGTCTGCAAGAACGGCTCCGTCGGCGAGGACCGCGAGCTGGTCGACATGCGCTTCCGGGAGGTCAGGATCACCGCCGACCTCGCCGCCGGCGCGGAGTCCGCCGTCATCTGGGCCAACGACCTCACCGCGGACTACGTCCACGAGAACAGCGCGTACAGCTCATGACCGGCGCCACGCGGAAGCACACCGCGCTCCCCAAGGCGCAGATCCTCATCGAGGCCCTGCCCTGGCTCACCCGCCACCACGGCAGGACGGTCGTCATCAAGTTCGGCGGCAACGCCATGGTCGACGAGGACCTGAAGGCCGCCTTCGCCCAGGACGTCGTCTTCCTGCGGCACGCCGGCCTCAAGCCGGTCGTGGTCCACGGCGGCGGCCCGCAGATCTCCGCGGCCCTCGACCGGCACGGACTGGTCAGCGAGTTCCGGGCCGGGCTGCGGGTCACCACGCCCGAGGCCATGGACGTCGTCCGCATGGTGCTGGCCGGACAGGTCCAGCGCGAACTGGTCGGGCTGCTCAACCAGCACGGCCCGCTCGCCGTCGGCCTCACCGGCGAGGACGCCCACACCATCACCGCCACCCGGCACCAGCCGCGGATCGACGGCGAACTGGTCGACATCGGCCGGGTCGGCGAGATCACCGCGATCGACACCGGCGCCATCGAGGCGCTGCTCGCCGACGGCCGGATCCCGGTCGTCTCCTCGATCGCACGCTCACAGGACGACGGACATGTCTACAACGTCAATGCTGATACGGCGGCTGCGGCACTCGCTGCTGCGCTGGGCGCCGAGACGCTGATGGTCCTCACCGACGTGGAGGGCCTCTACGAGGACTGGCCCCACAGCGACGAGGTCATCAGCCGCCTCACCGCCACCCAGCTGGAGAAGCTGCTGCCGGACCTCTCCAGCGGCATGGTGCCCAAGATGGAGGGCTGCCTCCACGCCGTCCGCAACGGCGTCACCACCGCCCGCGTGATCGACGGGCGGGTGCAGCACTCGATCCTGCTGGAGATCTTCACCGACGAGGGAATCGGCACCATGGTGGTGCCGGACGGACAGGGGGAACAGTGACCGCCGACCAGGACCGGCCCGCGCTCGGCGCACGCTGGCAGGGCGTGATGACCGACAACTACGGCACGCCGGGTCTTTCGCTCGTCCGCGGCCGGGGCACCACCGTCTGGGACGAGGACGGCCGGGCGTACACCGACTTCGTCGGCGGCATCGCCGTCAACGCGCTCGGGCACGCCCACCCCGCGGTCGTCGAGGCCGTCTCGCGTCAGATCGCCTCCCTCGGCCACGTCTCCAACCTGTACGTGGCGGAACCGCCGGTGGCGCTCGCCGAGCGCCTGATCCAGCTCTTCGGCCGGCCCGGCCGGGTCTACTTCTCCAACTCGGGCGCGGAGGCCAACGAGGCCGCGTTCAAGATCGGACGGCTGACCGGCCGCACGCACATGGTGGCCACCGACGGCGCGTTCCACGGCCGCACCATGGGCGCCCTGGCGCTCACCGGCCAGCAGGGCAAGCGCGAGCCGTTCCTGCCGCTGCCCTCCGACGTGACCCACGTCCCCTTTGGCGACGTCGAGGCCCTGCGGGCGGCCGTCACCGAGGAGACGGCCTTCGTGATCATCGAGCCCATCCAGGGCGAGATCGGCGTCGCCGTGCCGCCGAAGGGATACCTGGAGGCGGCCAGGGAGATCACCCGCGCCACCGGCACCCTCCTCGTCCTCGACGAGGTGCAGACCGGCATCGGCCGCACCGGCACCTGGTTCGAGCACCAGGCACACCAGGGCGTCGAGCCCGACATCGTCACGCTCGCCAAGGGCCTCGGCGGCGGCCTGCCGATCGGCGCCACCGTCGCCTTCGGGCCGGCGGCCGACCTGCTCCGCCCGGGCCACCACGGCACGACGTTCGGCGGCAACCCGGTCGCCTGCGCCGCGGGTCTCGCCGTCATCGACACCCTCGCCGCGGACGGCGCCCTCGACCGCGTCAAGCGGATCGGCGAGAAGCTCCGGGACGGCGTCGAGGCGCTGGGCCACCCCTGGGTGTCCCACGTCCGCGGCAGCGGGCTGCTGCTGGGTATCGTGCTCACCGGACCGCACGCACAGCAGGTGCGCCAGGCGGCCCAGGGTGCCGGCTTCCTGGTGAACGCCCCCGCTCCCGACGTCATCCGGCTGATGCCGGCCCTGATCATCGGCGACGAGGAGGCGGACGCGTTCCTCCGGGCGCTGCCCGGCATCCTCGCCACCGCCGGCGACGGGGAAGGACGATCCGGGGAATGAGACGACGATGACCGAGGCGCAGGACACCGAGCACGGCGGGCCCGCCGTGCCGCAGACCCGTACGGCCCGCCACCGCCGGATCGTGGACATCCTCAACCGGCAGCCGGTGCGCTCGCAGAGCCAGTTGGCGAAGCTGCTCGCGGACAACGGGCTGAGCGTCACCCAGGCGACGCTCTCCCGGGACCTCGACGAGCTCGGTGCGGTCAAGATCCGCAACACCGGCGGCGAGCTGATCTACGCGGTCCCCAGCGAGGGCGGCTTCCGCACCCCGCAGGCCCCGCTGGGGGAGTCGGCCAAGGAGGAGCGCATGCGGCGCCTCTCCGGCGAACTCCTGATCTCCGCCGAGGCATCGGCGAACCTCGTCGTCCTGCGCACCCCGCCCGGCGCGGCCCAGTTCCTCGCCTCGGCCATCGACCAGGCCGAACTCCGGGACATCCTCGGCACGATCGCGGGGGACGACACACTGATGCTCATCAGCCGTGACCCGGCGGGCGGCCAGGCCCTCGCCGACCACCTGCTGCGCCTCGCCCAGAACGACCGCTGACGTCCCCGGTCCGCCGCCGCCCGCCACGGGCGGCGGCGGACCGGGTGCTCAGGCCGTGCCGAGCGGGTCGTCGGCGCGGGCCGGCAGGGGGAGGGGGAGGGCGGGCAGCCCGTCCAGGCTCACGCCCACGTGGTCCTTCTTCGCGCAGTACGCCGCGAACTCGGCGTCCGACTTCCGCCCGAAGTGCTCCGCGTGCTGGGTGCGCTCCTCCCGGTAGTCCAGGTACGGCACGGCGAACCCGCAGGCGTCGCTGACCCGCACCGCGCGGACGACGACGATCGCGCGGGCCGCCGGCCCGTCCACCTCGGCGAAGTGCCCGATCCACTCGGCCCACCGCGGGTCGTCCCGGAAGACCGCCTCGCCCTTGCCGTGCACCCGCAGCACCTTCGGCGGCCCCGAGAAGGCGCACCACATCAGCGTGATCCGCCCGTTGCCCTCCTCGCGCACATGCGCGAGCGTCTCGGCGCCGCTGCCGCCGAAGTCCAGATAGGCCAGCGTCATCGCGTCCACGACGACGAGCGTCCCGCTGCGCCCCTTGGGCGAGAGGTTGACGTGCCCGTCGCCGTCGAGCGGCGCGGTCGCCGTGAAGAAGACCGGCTGCGCCTCGATGAACGCCCGGAGCCGGTCGTCGATGTGTTCATAGACTTTCCCCATGGGCTGATTCTCTCCTCCCGCCCCCGGCCCGGTCCGTCGCCGCCGGCGCCGGCGCCGTCTCAGCCCGGCAGCCCGACCCGCCGCCGTGTCGACGCCATCACGTAGTCGCTGAACAAGTGGGCGCACGCGTCGAGCAGTTCGCCGACCTCCGCGTTCCGTTGCGGCACCTCGTGGACCCATCGCCGCAACTGCACCGCGGACTCGGCGTTGCCCCGCAGGCCCGGGTCCTCGTCCGCCAGCAGCGCGACCGCGGCCCGGAGCTGGTCGAGACCGCCCCGGGCCCGCAGCAGCCGGAACGCCGCCCGGCGGACGGGCGTGGGCCGGTCCGGTGCGAGCCGCCGCGCCAGCTCTCCGGCGGGCAGGGCGGCCGCGTGCGGCAGCAGGGCCCCCGTCGCCTCGCGCACCACCGCGGGCGACGGGTCGTCGAGCAGCGGCAGCACCAGCGCGGGCGGCGCGCACTCCAGCGACCGCAGCCCGGCGACGGCCCGGGCGCGCACCGCTGCCGAGGCGTGGGCCAGCAGGGGGCGGAGCAGCGCGGCGTCCTCCCGCCGGCCGCACTCGGCCAGCCCGGCCACCGCCCCGGGGCCGAGGGACGCCGGGTCGGCGCACAGCCGGAGATAGCGGGCGTGCGCGTCGCCGCCGCCCTGTGCGTACGCCCAGCGCGCGCAGGCGCGGACCAGTGCCGACCGGTCGGTGAGCGCCCCGGCCGCCTCCCCGGTGCGTCCGGCGCGGCGCAGTGCCGTCACCCCCGCGGCGCGGACCATCGGCGCCCGGGCCCCGAGCAGGGTGTCGACGGCGGCGTCGTCCGCCCCGTCGGCCGCCATCGAGGCGAGGGCTGCCTCCGACCACAGTCGGCACACGACGGGGTCGGACTCGGACGCGGCCCGCCGGGCGAGCTCCCGCGCGCCCGGCCGCCGTCCGGCCACCACCACGCGCGCGGCCAGCCGCCGGGTGGCCGTGTCGCGGGTGCCGTCCAGCAGGGCGGCCGCCAGGTCGGGGCGGGCCTCGCAGGCGGCGGTGACGAGGCCGAGCGCCCACGCGCCCTCCGCGCGCCGGCCGGTGCGCAGCACCAGCGGGGTGAGCGTGCGCAGCGCGTCGCCCGGCTCGGCGCGCAGGCGCTCCGCCAGCAGGGCGCGGGCGCGCAGCCGTACCGGCTCCGCCCAGTCCGCGCAGCGGATCACGGCGAGCTGCCAGAAGGCGGGTGTGCGGGGCCCGTGGGCGAGGGCCGCCTCGCGGGTGCGGCCGTCGGGGTGGCAGAGCGCCGCCTCGGGCAGCGAGGCCGCGCGGGACGCGCCGCTCAGGGGGCCCCGGCGGAGGCGGTCGCGGATCTCCTCGTCGAAGGCGGTCCAGCAGGCCGGGTCGCCGGACGGGAGCACCGGGGCGGCGCCGCCGTCCAGCAGCAGCCGTGCCGCCGCCCGTCCTGTCTCCGCGTGCCCGCTCATCCGTGCCCCCTCGCTGTCGACGGTCGGAGCCTAGATGTCATCCCACACCCCTGACCAGCGAGTTTCCCGCTCGATTGACAAAACATACGGAGGACCGCATAGTTATACCCATCAGCGTTTGCGCCGTAAGGAGAAACCCGTGACCGAGCGCGTCGTACTCGCCTACTCGGGCGGCCTGGACACCTCCGTCGCCATCGGCTGGATCGCCGAGGAGACGGGCGCCGAGGTCATCGCCGTCGCCGTGGACGTCGGCCAGGGCGGCGAGGACCTGGACGTCATCCGCAAGCGCGCCATCGCCTGCGGTGCCGTCGAGGCCGAGGTCGCCGACGCGAAGGACGAGTTCGCCGAGGAGTACTGCCTCCCCGCGATCAAGGCCAACGCCCTCTACATGGACCGGTACCCGCTGGTCTCCGCGCTGTCGCGGCCCACGATCGTCAAGCACCTCGTCGCCGCCGCCAAGAAGCACGGCGCCACCACCGTCGCCCACGGCTGCACCGGCAAGGGCAACGACCAGGTCCGCTTCGAGGCCGGCATCGTCGCCCTCGCGCCCGAGCTGAAGTGCATCGCCCCGGTCCGTGACTACGCCATGACCCGGGACAAGGCGATCGCCTTCTGCGAGGAGAAGCAGCTCCCGATCGCCACCTCCAAGAAGTCCCCGTACTCGATCGACCAGAACGTCTTCGGCCGTGCCGTCGAGACCGGCTTCCTCGAGGACATCTGGAACGCGCCGATCGAGGACATCTACGAGTACACCTCTAACCCGGCCGAGCAGCGCGAGGCCGACGAGGTCGTCATCTCCTTCGAGGCGGGCGTCCCGGTCGCCATCGACGGCAGGCCCGTCACCGTGCTCCAGGCGATCCAGCAGCTCAACGAGCGGGCCGGCGCCCAGGGCATCGGCCGGATCGACATGGTCGAGGACCGGCTGGTCGGCATCAAGTCCCGTGAGGTCTACGAGGCCCCCGGCGCCATCGCGCTGATCACCGCCCACCAGGAGCTGGAGAACGTCACCGTCGAGCGGGAACTCGCCCGCTACAAGCGGCAGGTCGAGCAGCGCTGGGGCGAGCTGGTCTACGACGGCCTGTGGTTCTCCCCGCTCAAGCGCGCCCTGGAGGGCTTCATCGACGAGGCCAACCAGCACGTCTCCGGCGACATCCGGATGACCCTGCACGGCGGCCGTGCCGTCGTCACCGGCCGGAAGTCCGACGAGTCGCTGTACGACTTCAACCTCGCCACCTACGACTCGGGCGACACCTTCGACCAGTCGAAGGCCCAGGGCTTCATCGAGATCTTCGGCCTGTCCCAGAAGATCGCCGCCAAGCGCGACCTGGCCTGATGCCGCACGGGGCCGCCGGGCGCGACCCCGCGTGACCCGCAGACGTTGTACAGACCGCCTCCCCGCTCCGTCCCGGCACGGGGAGGCGGTGGCACACCCGAACCTTCCAGGAGCTTGAACTGTGAGCAGCAACACCGGTGACGTCCGGCTCTGGGGCGCACGCTTCGCCGACGGCCCCGCAGAGGCGCTGGCCAAGCTGTCCGCCTCGGTGCACTTCGACTGGCGCCTCGCCCCGTACGACATCGCCGGCTCCCGCGCGCACGCCCGGGTCCTGCACAAGGCGGACCTGCTCACCGACGACGAGCTCGCGCGCATGCTCGACGGGCTCGACCGGCTGGAGGCGGACGTCGCCTCCGGCGAGTTCACCGGCACCGTCGCCGACGAGGACGTCCACACCGCCCTCGAACGCGGACTGCTGGAGCGCCTCGGCCCGGACCTCGGCGGCAAGCTGCGCGCCGGCCGGTCCCGCAACGACCAGGTCGCCACGCTCTTCCGGATGTACCTGCGCGACCACGCCCGGGTCATCGGCGGTCTGATCGCCGAGCTCCAGGACGCCCTCGTCTCCCTCGCCGAGGCCCACCCGGACGTCGCCATGCCCGGCCGCACCCACCTCCAGCACGCCCAGCCGGTGCTCTTCGCCCACCATGTGCTCGCGCACGTCCAGTCGCTGTCCCGGGACGCCGAGCGGCTGCGGCAGTGGGACACCCGCACGGCCGTCTCCCCGTACGGTTCCGGCGCCCTGGCCGGCTCCTCGCTCGGGCTCGACCCGGAGGCCGTCGCCAGGGACCTCGGCTTCGAGCGCGGCTCGGCGGGCAACTCCATCGACGGCACGGCCTCCCGCGACTTCGTCGCGGAGTTCGCCTTCATCACGGCGATGATCGGTGTCGACCTCTCCCGGATCGCGGAGGAGGTCATCATCTGGAACACGAAGGAGTTCTCCTTCGTCACCCTCCACGACGCCTTCTCCACCGGCTCGTCGATCATGCCGCAGAAGAAGAACCCCGACATCGCCGAGCTCGCCCGGGGCAAGTCCGGCCGTTTGATCGGCAACCTCACGGGGCTGCTCGCGACCCTCAAGGCGCTGCCCCTCGCGTACAACCGCGACCTCCAGGAGGACAAGGAGCCCGTCTTCGACTCCTGCGACCAGCTGGAGGTCCTGCTCCCCGCCTTCACCGGCATGATGGCCACGCTCACGGTCCACCGGGAGCGCATGGAGGAGCTGGCCCCGGCCGGCTTCTCGCTCGCCACCGACGTCGCCGAGTGGCTGGTCAAGCAGGGTGTGCCGTTCCGGGTGGCGCACGAGGTGGCCGGCGGGTGCGTCAAGGAGTGCGAGCGGCACGGGATCGAGCTGGACCAGCTCACCGACGAGCAGTTCGCCAAGATCTCCGAGCACCTGACGCCCGAGGTGCGCACGGTGCTCGACGTCCCCGGCGCCCTCGCCTCCCGCAGCGGCCGCGGCGGCACCGCCCCCTCGGCCGTGGCCGTCCAGCTCAACGAGGTCAAGGCCGACCTGGTGATACAGCACGCCTGGGCCGACGCCAAGAAGTAGCCTCCGCGGGGGCGGGCCCTACAGCGCCGCCCCCCAGTCGGCGAGTGCGTCGAAGTCGGGCCGGGTCAGCCCGATCCGCTCGTCGACGCGCAGGAGCAGCGCCTCGGCGAGGTGGTGCTGCCCGACGTACTCGCGGTCGAGGTCCGTGATGTCGTCGTCGATCCACGCGAACGGGCGCCCGGGGGCGTACCGGAGGATGTACTGCGTCTTCCAGAACGTCCCCCGCGGCGCCCGTCCGTGCATCTGCGGCCAGTCGACGAAGGGCAGTTCGGGCAGCCCGATACGGGGTCCTATCCAGGTGTTGGCCTCGTCCTTCCAGGTCGTCGCCCACACCAGCTCGTACCAGCGCGTCAGCTTCAGCAGCTCCGCCCCGTGACCGGGGTGGAGCCACACCCGCAGCGGCTTGCCGTCTGTCCAGCCGGTGGGCCGCATCCGGTGGGTGGTGTAGCCCCCGGGCCGCCGTTCCGGCTGGGCGGCATAGGGGTTCAGCGGTCCGTCGACGTCGATCAGCAGCAGCGGTTTCACCGGGTGTCCTTCGCAGGGGGCCATGGGCCCCGAGCGGGCCGTGGCGGCGGTGCCCGGACGGTCAGTCGATCTGCGCGCAGATGTCCGTGCGCGAACCGTGCGCCATGGTCACGGACTTGTGGCCGTCGGGGCCGATCTCCATTGTGTAGACGCCGTCCACGATGTACAGCCCGCGCGGAAGATTGCCCAGACCCTCGCCGACGCCCACCAGGACGGGGCCGAGGACCTTCCAGGACTGGGAGCCGTCGGTGCCGTACCCGACGAGGGCGGAGCCGCTCGCGTCCGCGTCGTGGAAGGCGCCGCTCGCGGTGTTGGTGACACGGACGACGAGGTCGCCCCGGTAGGCGACGGTCTCGGGCGAGCCGTCCGGGTGGCGGGTGAGCACCCGCCGGACCACCTCGTCCACCAACGGTTCGCCGTGCACCGCGAAGTCGCAGCGCACACCGGCCGCCACGTCCCACGGCGCGGACGGCGCCGGTTCCCAGCCGGGCAGGCCGGACGCGGGGGCGGCTGCCGCGGGCGCCGCGCCGCCGGCGGCGAGGGCGGCGAATGCCGTGAGGGCGATGAGCGTACGTCCCATGAACAACTCCGAGCCGTGGGTACCGGATGGGTCGGCAGGAGCCTCGCGTCCCCCGCTCACCACGTGCTCACCACGCCGGGGCGGGAGACCGGGCCGTAGGCTCCCCGTCCCATGGAGTTCCAGTTGCTCGGGCCCTTCGAGGCCCGCCACGACGGACGCCCGGTGTCCGTCGGGCGGCGCAGGCAGGAGCGGTGCCTCCTCGCGGTGCTGCTGCTCGACGCGGGCCGGATGGTGACCACGGCCCGGCTGATCGACCTGCTGTGGGGCGGCGCCCCGCCCGCGTCGGCGCGGGGCACGGTCCACACCTATGTCGGCCGGCTGCGCGGCGCGCTCGGCCCGTACGGAGTCGCCCTGGAGACGGTGGGGGACGGCTACCGGGTGGACACGGGCCCCCACACCGTCGACGTCCACGACTTCACCGGCCTCGTGCGCCGCGCGGGCCGCGCGGCGGAGCCCGTCCGCCGGGTGCGGCTCTACGACGAGGCCCTCGCGCTCTGGCGCGGGCCGCTGCTCGCGGACACCGCCGACGGCGCGCTGCGCCAGCGCCTCGGCGAGGGCCTCGCGGGGCTGCGGCTGACGGCCCTGGAGGAGCGCGCGGCCGAGCACCTCGGACTGGGCCTGCACGACCGGGTGATCGGCGACCTGACCGCGCCGGCGGCGGAGCATCCGGACCGGGAGCGGCTCGTTGCCGCGCTGATGACGGCGCTGCACCGCGCCGGGCGCCAGGCACAGGCCCTGGAGCTGTACCGAAGGACCCGGCTGGCGCTGGTGGACGGGCTCGGCATCGAGCCCGGCAGCGTGCTCCGGAGCCTGCACGGGCGCATCCTCCACGGCGACCCCGGCCTCGACCGCCCCGCGGCGCCGCTGCACGCCGTGCGGGTCGGCGGCGAGTGGCTGCCCTGGACGACGAGCGGGCACCCCGCCCTGGAGTTCTGCAACACCTTCGCCGGCTGGGGCGCGCCGCCGCTGCCGGGCTCGGAGTGGCTGCGGAGGTTCGGCACGCTCGCGGTCTGGGCCGGGCACCACGGTCTGGCGGAGGAGTGGGCCGTGGCCGGCCTGCTGCGCACGGCGGCCGAGCGGCCCCGGGAGGCGGCCGGCGCGCTCGCGAGGGCCCGCGGCTTCCGGGAGCGCCTGTACGCGTGCCTCACCGCCCCCGACGACGTGCGGGCGTTCCAGGAGGTGGCGGCGGTCGTGGACGAGGCCGCCGCGCACGGCGTCTTCGTCCGCGGCGACGACGGCCTCGGGCACTGGCGGACGAGGCCCGCGGCCGGGCTGGAGCTGCCGCTGTACGCCGTGGCCCGCAGCGCGGCCGGGCTGCTCGCGGAGCCGCGGCGGCTGCTGGTCCGGGCCTGCCCCGGGGAGGGGTGCGGCTGGCTCTTCCTCGACGAGAGCGGCCGCCGCCGGTGGTGCAGCCTGCGCACCTGCGGCGGAGCCGGGACAGCCACGCATTGAATGAGACACTGATGTCTCACATGGGCTAGTCTTGTCTCATGGCCATGGATCGTGAACAGGTGCTGCGCACCGCCGCCGCCGTGCTGTCCCGCAAATCGACCGCCACGATGGACGAGGTCGCCCGGGCGGCCGGCATCGGCCGCGCCACCCTGCACCGCCACTTCGCGGGCCGGGACGCTCTCGTCCGGGCGCTGGAGGCGCTCGGCATCCGGGAACTGGAGGGCGCCCTGGACCGGTCGCGCCTCGACGACGGCCCCGCGGCCGACGCGCTGCGGCGCCTGATCGGCGAGGTGCAGCCCGCCGCGGATCTGCTGGCCTTCCTCTACACCGAGAACCAGCTCTTCGAGGGCGAGGTCGACGAGGGCTGGGCCCGGCTCGACGCCCGGCTGTCCGACCTCTTCCGGCGGGGCCAGGAGCGGGGCGAGTTCCGTATCGACCTCACCCCCGCCTGGCTCACCGAGGCGCTCTACGGCCTCGTGGGCTCCGGAGCCTGGGCCGTGATGGACGGCCGGGTGGCCCAGAAGGACTTCCAGTACATGATCGCCGAGCTGCTGCTCGGCGGAGCACGACGGAGCGTGGACACATGAGCAGGACCCTCACCGGACCCGAGGCGGCGCAGGAACTGAGCCGTCCGGCGCGCTGGCTGGCCCTGGCCGTCCTGGTGCTGGCCGTGCTGCTGGTGGCCGTCGACGCCACCGTCCTCGGCCTCGCCACCCCGTTCCTCAGCGAGGACCTCCAGCCGACCGGCAACCAGCTCCTGTGGATCGGCGACGTCTACTCGTTCGTCATCGCGGGCCTGCTCGTCTCCATGGGCAGCCTCGGCGACCGCATCGGCCGCAAGAAGCTGCTGCTCTGCGGCGCGGTCGCGTTCGGCGCGGTGTCCGTGCTCAACGCGTACGCCACCACCCCCGAGATGATGATCGTGGCGCGGGCGCTGCTCGGTGTCGCCGGTGCCACTCTGATGCCGTCCACCCTGGCGCTGATCCGCAACATCTTCCACGACCCCAGGGAGCGCAGCCTCGCGATCGGCATCTGGGGCGCCGCCGCCTCCGCCGGCGCGGCCGTCGGACCGGTCGTCGGCGGATTCCTGCTGGAGCACTTCTGGTGGGGCTCCGTCTTCCTGATCAACCTGCCCGTGATGGCCGTCCTCGTGGTCGTCGGCGTCAAGCTGCTGCCCGAGTCGAAGAACCCGGCGCGCGGCCCCTGGGACCTGGCCAGCGTCGGCCTGTCGCTGGTCGGCATGGTCGGCGTGGTGTACGCGATCAAGGAGGCGGCGAGCCACGGGCCGAGCTGGGGCGCGGGCGCGGCGGCCGTCGTCGGCGTCGCCGCGCTGTACGGCTTCGTCCGCCGCCAGTTCACCCTGGCCGCGCCGCTGCTCGACATGCGGCTGTTCCGGCACCGGGGCTTCTCCGGCGCCGTCCTCGCCGACCTGCTGACCATCCTCGGACTGTCGGGACTGGTCTTCTTCCTGTCGCAGTTCCTGCAACTCGTCCAGGGCCGGGAGCCGTTCGAGGCGGGGCTCGCGGAACTGCCCGCCGCCGTCGGGGCGGTGGCCACCGGACTCGTCGCCGGCGTCATGGCCCGGCGGTTCTCGGTGCGCGCGGTGGTGGCCGGCGGGCTCGCCGCGGTCGGCGTCGCGCTCGGCGTCCTCACCCTGATCGACCAGTCGACCGGCTACCCGCTGCTCGGGGTGTCGCTGCTGGTGGTCGGCGCGGGCGCGGGGTTCTCGTTCACCGTCACGGCCGACGTGATCCTCTCCAGCGTCCCCTCGGAGCAGGCGGGCTCCGCCTCCGCGGTCTCCGAGACGGCCTACGAACTGGGCGCCGCGCTCGGGATCGCGCTGCTCGGCTCCATCGTCACCGGCGTCTACCGGGGGTTCGCCACCCCGGCCGGCACCCCGGCGGACGTCGCGTCGGCGGCCCACGAGTCCCTCGGCGGCGCGGTGGAGGCGGCGGGCGCGCTGCCGGGCGAACAGGCGTCGGCCCTGCTGGCCGCCGCCCAGGACGCCTTCACCGACGGCCTGCGGGTCGCCGCGGGCGTGGGCTCCGCGGTCCTGCTGGCCACGGCGGTCGCGGCCTGGTTCCTGCTGCGCGGCCAGAAGCTGGGCGACACCGTCGAGCACTGACGGGGGCGCCGGCGGCACCGCGCACCGGGGCCCGGCCGTGCGCCGCGCACCGGGGCGCCGTCACCGGACACCGCGCGCCGGGGCGGGCCGGACACCGCGCGCCTCCGCGCGCCTCCGCGCGCCGGGCGCGCGTGCGCGCGCATGCCGACGGGCCGGGGTCTTCTCGACCCCGGCCCGTCGGCATGCGCCCGTGTCAGGCCGCCTTGGCCTTGGTGGCGTACATGTCCACGTACTCCTGCCCGGACAGCCGCATGACCTCGCTCATCACCGAGTCGGTCACCGCGCGCAGCACGTAGCGGTCGCGGTCCATGCCCTCGTAGCGGGAGAACTCCATCGGCTCGCCGAAGCGCACCGTGACCTTGCCCGGCCGCGGCAGACCGGCGCCGCCGGGCTGGAGCTTGTCGGTGCCGATCATCGCGAAGGGCACCACCGGGGCACCCGTCATCAGGGTCAGCCGGGCGATGCCGGTGCGGCCCCGGTACAGGCGGCCGTCGGGGGAGCGGGTGCCCTCCGGGTAGATGCCGAAGACCCTGCCCTCCTCCAGCACCCGCCGGCCGGTCATCAGGGCGGCCACGCCGCCGTTGGCGCCGTCCCGGTCGACGGGGATCATGCCGCAGCCGGTGAAGAACCACGCCATCGCGCGGCCCTTGAGGCCCTTGCCGGTCACGTACTCGTCCTTGCCGATGAAGTACACGGCGCGGTCGGTCACCAGCGGCAGGATCATCGAGTCGATGAAGGTGAGGTGGTTGCCGGCGAGGATCACCGGACCGGTCCCCGGAATGTTCTCGGCGCCTTCCACCCGGGGGCGGAACATCAGACGCAGGATCGGCCCGAGCACTGCCTTGATGAGCGTCAAGCGGGACAACGGGTCCTCCGTGTCGTGGGACGGGCCATGGGGCCGGGTCGGTGGGCTGCCGGTCCGGTTCGGTGCAGGTGAGGACGATACTCGCGGGTCGTGCCCGCCCGCACATCGGGTTCACCGAGCCGATACGCGGTGTTGACGTGTGTTCCCGCCCTGTTCGTACGCGGTCTGCCGCCCGTAGGGCAGGGCTGCCTACCATCGGGCGTCGCTCGACAGGTGCGGGAGATCACATGGAGGAACGTTTCATGACACAGGGGACGAGCAGCGGTCCGGCACGCCGGTCGGTGCTGGGTGCGGCGGTTCTCGGCACGGCGGCGGCGGGCGTCGTCGCGGGCGCGGGCGCGGCGCACGCCGCGGAGGCGGGGAGCGGCCGGGGCGGCCGGCCGGCCGGCCGCGGCCTGCCCGTGCCGGCCGTGATCGCGCACCGGGGAGCGAGCGGGTACCGGCCCGAGCACACGCTCGGCGCCTACCAGTTCGCGCTCGACATGGGCGCCGACGTCATCGAGCAGGACCTGGTGCCCACCAGGGACGGCCATCTCGTATGCCGTCACGAGAACGACATCACGGGGACCACGGACGTCGCCGACCACCCCGAGTTCGCGGGGCGCAGGACCACCAGGTCCGTCGACGGCGTCAGCCTCACCGGCTGGTTCACCGAGGACTTCACCCTCGCCGAGCTCAAGACCCTGCGCGCCACCGAGCGCATCCCGGGCACCCGGCAGGAGAACACCCTCTACGACGGCCGCTGGGCCGTGCCGACCTTCGAGGAGGTGCTGCGCTGGGCCGACCGGGAGGGCCGCCGGCGCGGGCGCCCGGTGTGGCTGCACGTCGAGACCAAGCACCCCACCTACTTCCGTGACATCGGCCTCGGCCTGGAGGAGCCGCTGGCCAGGCTGCTGCGGCGGTACGGGCGCGACCGCCGCGACTCCCCGGTCTTCCTCCAGTCCTTCGAGCCCACCAGCATGCGCCGGATGGCGCGCCTGGTGTCCTCGCCGCGGGTGGTCCTGCTCTCCGGACCGGCCTCCCGGCCCTGGGACTTCGTCCGGTCGGGCGACCCCCGCACGGTCGCGGACCTCGTCCGCCCCGAAGGGCTGGCGTGGATCGCCTCGTTCGCGCAGGGCATCGGCCCGACCCTGGACCTGGTCGTCCCCCGGGACGCGTCCGGCCGGCTGACCGAGCCCACCTCGCTGGTGCGCGACGCCCACGCGCGGGACCTGCTCGTCCACCCGTACACCCTGCGCAACGAGAACAGCTTCCTGCCCGCCGACTTCCGCCGCGGCACCGACCCGAACGCCTACGGCGACGTGTTCGGCGCCTACCGGGTCTACTTCGCCACCGGGATCGACGGCATCTTCACCGACAACCCGGACACCGGCCTGCTGGCCGCCGCCGACCACCGCGCGTGATCGCACGGCCCGCTCCGCCCTGATCCGGGCGGAAGCCCGAGGCGCCCCGGCAACGCCGGGGCGCCTCCCACTCGTCCGGGTGAGGCCGGCCGCGCGCGGAAACCACCGCGCCACCGCCGTACGTCACGCCGGGTATGACCGTTGCCGAGATTCCCGCCGCCGCACCCGCACCCGCCCCCGTCGCCGGTGTCGTGGGCGCCCTGCGCGACCTGGTGAGCGCCGAGGCCACCGCCGAGGCACCCGGCGCCGCGGTGGAGGCCCGCGACCTCGAACAGGCCGTCTGGCTGCGGCTCCTGGAGCGCCTCGACGCCGACGCGGGGCCGCCGCCGGACGCCGCCCGGTGGGTCAGGGCGACGGTACGGGCGGAGGCCCGCCGTGCCCGCCGCACCGCCGCGCGGGAACTGCCGTACCGTCACGAGCCCGCCGCCGACCCGGCCGCGGGCCCCGAGCGGGCCGCGCTGCGCTCGGAACGGCGGCGCGTGGTGCGGGCGGCCGTCGCCCGCACCCCGGGGAACTGCCCCCGCCTGCTCACCGCGATGCTCGCCCCCGAGGACCCCACCTACCGGGAAATCGCAGGGACGTTGGGTATCTCACAGGGGAGTCTGGGGCCGATGCGTTCCCGATGCCTGGGATGTCTGCGCAGAATGCTCGCGGCAGAGGTTGCAGCTCCTGAACATCGGGGAAGGGAGCGGTAGACAACCGGTGGAACAGGTGAGCGGGAGGCATGCGCACATGGGCATGAGCGTGACCATCTCAGCGGCGACCGAGGACGACGCGGAGCACATCCTCAAACTGCAGTTTCTGTGCTACCAGAGCGAGGCCGAGCTCTACGGCGACTACGGCATCGAGCCCCTCACCCAGACGCTCGCCGACCTCCGCCGGGAGCTCGCCGAGGGGCACGCGCTGGTCGCCCGCCTCGGCGGCGAGGTGGTCGCCTCCGTCCGCGGCCGGGTCGACGACAGCGGCACGGCGAGCATCGCCAAGCTCATCGTCCACCCGCGGATGCAGCGTCACGGTCTCGGCGGCCGGCTGCTCGACGCGATCGAGGAGCGTTTCGCCGGCGACGCCCGGGCCGAGCGCTTCCGGCTGTTCACCGGTCACCGCAGCGAGAGCAACCTGCGCCTCTACCGCAGCCGCGGCTACGTCCCCGTCGCGACCGAGCAGGCCGGCCCGCGGCTGACCCTGGTCACGCTGGAGAAGGAGTCCTCGCGGGGCGCGTACGCGGCCAGCGCCTGACCCGCCGGGCCCGTGCCCGGGCAGCCGCCGCCGGGCGGCGGCTGCTCAGGCGTTCCGGGCCCGCCGCAGCCAGACCATCCCGGTCACCGGCAGCAGCACCGGGATGAAGACGTAGCCCATGCCGTACTCGGACCACACGGTCGAGTCGGGGAAGGCCGACGGGTCCACCAGCGTCCACGTCCCGACGATCAGCACACCGGCCAGCTCCGCCGCACAGCACACCAGCGCCGCCCTGCGGGCCTTCTCGCCGCCCCGCACCAGCGTGTAGGTGATGAAGGCGTACACCACGGCGGCGACCGCCGAGAGCACATGGGCGAGCGGTGCGCTGCCGAAGTCGGTCAGGATCTGGTAGACGGAGCGCGACACCGCGCCGACCGACATCACGCCGTAGAGCCAGACCAGCAGCAGCCCCGGCCCGGTGACCAGCCTGCTCCGCCCCGCGGCGGGGGCGTTCGGGTCGGTGGTCGTCCCTGTCATCGTCAGCCTCCCCAGATGTCGTGGAGCCGTACTTCGAGGACGGCGAGGACCACCGCTCCCGCGGCCACGGTCGCCGAGCCCCAGCGGGTGCGTTCGCCGAGCGACAGGAAGCCGGCCGCGGGCACGGCCAGGGCCGAACCGATCAGGTACGCCAGGAAGATCGCGACGGACTCGGCGGGCTCCTCGCCGCGCGCCAGCTGCACGATGCCCACGACCAGCTGCGCGAGGGCGAGGACCGACACCACGGCGATGCCGATGAAGTGCCAGTCCTTGGTGGGCTGGTCGCGGTAGGCGGCGTGGCCGCACCACGCGGCGAGGGCGAGCGCGGTCACGGCCACCGCGATCGTCAGGGCGTCGAGCATGGGCTCGAGCGTATTACGCGCCGCACCCCCGGCCGCGCCCGCCCCCGCGCGGGGCCCGTCCGGTTCCGGCCCGCCCCGCCCGGGCCCGCCGACCCCCGCTGTCCCGCCGCGAGGTGCCGATCGGCCTCCCGGGCGGTCCGGTGGGTGGTATCGGCCACAGCGGGGCACCCCCGCGCCGACCCCCGAAGGGGTCGACGGGGCGCGTCCGCGCAGGTGGGAGCGGGTGTGGGCGCCGCGTGCCGGCAGCAGCCCGCGTCCACATGTCGCACACCCGATGTCCGAATAGCGGACGTGGCCGGTTCTCTCGTATGCCTGTCTGCTTTACTTGCAGCCATGACCACGACGAGCAGCCGCACCCTTGCGACCGAGGCGAACACGACGCCCGGTGCTCGTTGTCTGTGTCGAATGCGCGCCTTCTGAGGGCCCCTGCCTGAGCCTCGCGCCCCGAAGCGAGACCGACAGCCGCGCCGCGTCCGACCGTCCCCGGAACCACGGAGTACGTCTCGGAGCGAGCCTGCCCCGCGCACGCGTTGACCCCGGCCACCAGCCGGACAGCCGTGCCCGCAGAGGACTGTCCGACCCGAAATGCCCCGTGCCCGGCGGACACCGCGCCGCGCACTCGACAGTGACGGAAACCCTGTGATCACCACTACGGGCCTGACCAAGGTCTACTCATCGCGAGGCCGCGACGTCACCGCCCTGGACGGCGTCGACCTGCACGTCCGCGAGGGCGAGGTCTTCGGCGTCATCGGACAGAGCGGCGCCGGCAAGTCCTCCCTGATCCGCTGCGTCAACCTGCTGGAGCGCCCGACCTCCGGCACCGTGACCGTCGACGGCCGGGACCTCACCGCGCTCGCCGGCCGGGGCCGCCGCGCCCCGAAGGACCTCCGCGAGGCGCGCACCCGCATCGGCATGGTCTTCCAGCACTTCAACCTGCTGTCCTCGCGCACGGTCAAGGACAACGTCGAACTCCCGCTGGAGATCCTCGGCGTCTCCGGCGCCGAACGCTCCCGCAAGGCGCTCGAACTCCTCGACCTCGTGGGCCTCGCCGACAAGGCCCGCGCCTACCCCGGTCAGCTCTCCGGCGGTCAGAAGCAGCGCGTCGGCATCGCCCGCGCCCTCGCCGGCGACCCCAAGGTGCTGCTCTCCGACGAGGCCACCAGCGCCCTCGACCCCGAGACCACCCGTTCCATCCTCCAGCTGCTGCGCGACCTCAACCGCCAGCTCGGCCTGACCGTGCTGCTCATCACGCATGAGATGGACGTCGTGAAGACGGTCTGCGACTCCGCGGCCCTGATGAGGAAGGGAAGGATCATCGAATCCGGCACCGTGAGCGAACTGCTCGCCACCCCAGGCTCCGAACTCGCCCACGAGCTGTTCCCCGTGAGCGGTGACGCCACCGGCCCGGACCGGACCGTCGTCGACGTCACCTTCCACGGCGAGGCGGCCACCCAGCCGGTGATCTCCCAGCTCTCGCGCACCTACAACATCGACATATCGATCCTCGGCGCGGCGATGGACACCGTCGGCGGCCGGCAGATCGGACGGATGCGCATCGAGCTGCCCGGCCGCTACGAGGAGAACGTCGTGCCCATCGGCTTCCTGCGCGAACAGGGCCTCCAGGTCGACGTGGCCGGCGACCCCGCCGCGGCGGCCGTCCCCGCCCAGGGCCCCGCGCTCGCCGAGGAGGTCGCGAAGTGACCTGGTCCCAGATGCAGCCCCTGCTCACCCAGGGCACCCTCGACACCCTCTACATGGTGCTGTGGTCCACCGTCGTCACGGTGGCCGGCGGACTCCCGCTCGGTGTGCTGCTCGTCCTCACGGACAAGGGCGGCCTGCTCCAGAACACCCCGGTGAACAAGGTCGTCGGCGTGATCGTGAACATCGGCCGCTCGCTGCCGTTCATCATCCTGCTGATCGCCCTGATCCCATTCACCACGCTGGTCGTCGGCACCTTCATCGGCCCCACCGCCATGATCGTGCCGCTCGCCGTCGGCGCCATCCCCTTCTTCGCCCGGCTGGTCGAGACGGCCATCCGCGAGGTGGACCACGGCCTCGTCGAAGCCGTCCAGTCCATGGGCGGATCGGTGGCCACCATCGTCCGCAAGGTGCTGCTCCCGCAGGCCCTGCCCTCGCTGGTCGCCGCCGTCACCACCACCGTGATCGTCCTCGTCGGCTACTCGGCGATGGCGGGCGCGGTCGGCGGCGAAGGGCTCGGCTCCAAGGCCGTGACCTACGGATTCCAGCGCTTCGAGACCCAGTTCATGCTGATCACCGTGGTGATCCTGATCGCTCTGGTGACCATCGTGCAGCTCCTCGGCGACGGCGTCGTACGCCTCCTCGCCCGGCGCGGTCGCGCCGCGGGCTGACCCGCTCCACCCCCAGCGCCCGCACTCCTTGTCCGGGCGTCGCACCACCAATGGAAAGAGGCACTCTTCGTGCGCAAGAACATCAAGCTCACCGCCGCGGCCGCGGCCACCGCCGCGCTCGCCCTCGGCCTGACCGCCTGCGGCACCGCGTCCGACCCGAACTCCGGCGGCGACGCCGGCGGCAAGGCCGACGAGTCCAAGGCCCTGGTCGTCGCGGCGTCCCCGACGCCGCACGCCGACATCCTGAACTTCGTCAAGGAGAACCTGGCCGCCGACGCCGGGCTCAAGCTGGAGGTCAAGGAGTTCACGGACTACGTCCTGCCGAACACCGCCACCCAGCAGGGCCAGGTCGACGCCAACTACTTCCAGCACAAGCCGTACCTGGACGACTTCAACAAGAAGAACAAGACGACCATCGCCCCCGTCGTCAACGTCCACCTGGAGCCGCTCGGCCTCTACTCCAAGAAGGCCGGTGCCGTCGCCGACATCAAGGCCGGGCAGACCGTCGCCGTCCCCAACGACACCACCAACGAGGGCCGCGCGCTCCACCTGCTCGCCGACAACGGCCTGATCACCCTCAAGGACGGCGTCGGCACCGACGCCAAGCTCTCCGACATCGCCGACGCCAAGGGCCTGAAGTTCAAGGAGCTGGAGGCCGCCACGCTGCCCCGCGCCCTGAACGACGTCGACGCCGCCGTCATCAACGGCAACTACGCCATCGAGGCCGACCTCAAGCCCGCCACCGACGCGCTGGTGCTGGAGAAGGCGGAGGGCAACCCCTACGCCAACTTCCTCGCCGTGAAGGACGGCAACCAGGACGACCCGCGCGTGCAGAAGCTCGCGAAGCTGCTGAACTCGCCCGAGGTGAAGAAGTTCATCGAGGACAGCTACCAGGGCTCCGTCGTCGCCTCCTTCGGCGCCGCCCGGTAGACGGACCGCGAGGCCGCTCGGCGCCGGCCCCGGACGCCCCCGCGGGCGTCCGGGGCCGGCGCCGTACCGCACCCGGCCATGCACGGCCCGCGACCGATGTTGCATGCTGTGTCCTGGAAGCTGTTGTCCGGCGGAAGTTGGGCAACAGCTTCTTACGGCTACGGCCCGCACGCGCCCACGGCAACCAGCAACGAGCAACGACCACCGACGGTCCCGGCATGGAGCAGCGCATGACTCACACCTTCCCGGACGTGTCCATCAGCACGGAGCGGTTGGTGCTGCGCCCCTTCGAGGACGCCGACATCCCGGCGCACACCGAGATGATGAACGACGAGATGGTCACCGCGTGGACCACGGCGCCCCATCCGTACACCGCCCGCGACGCCGAGCGGTGGGTCCGCGACCACGCGCCCGCGGAGCGCACCGAAGGGCGAGGAATCGTCTTTGCGGTCACCGAGTTCCTCACCCAGCGGCTCGTCGGCATCGTCCACCTCCGCAACACCGACTGGCGCCTGCTCGCCACCGAGGTCTCCTACGTCACCGCGCCGTGGGCGCGCGGTGAGGGGTACGCCACCGAGTCCGTGCTCGCCGTCGCGCAGTGGCTCTTCCGGGACCGCCGCTTCGAGCGCATGGAACTGCGCACGGCGGCCGGCAACACCGCCTCCCAGCAGGTCGCCCAGAAGGCCGGCTGCATCAGCGAGGGCGTGCTCCGCAACGCCTGGACCGTGCGCACCCGCCCCGACGACGGCACCGGCGGCTGGACGGAGGTCCGCACCGATCTGATCGTGTGGAGCCTCCTCCCGGAGGACCTGGAGGCCGACCGCATGGTGGAGGCCGGCTACGCCTCCTACACCGACTGGAACTGACGTCCACCGGGACGGCCGTCCGCCGAATCCTTCCCGCACCGGGGCCCGCCCCGGGGACCGGTACCCTCACCGTGCGGAACACCCACCGCCGGTACACCCCCCGCCTGCGACGACACCAGGAGACTGACGCGATGGCCGACCGGGTCACGGTGATCGGATGGGACGGTTCGCCGCTCACCCGCGCGGCCACGTCCGCGCTCTCCGCGGCCACCCTGGTGGCCGGCGCCGCCCACCACCTGGACCTGCCCGAGGTGCCGCGGGACGCCGAGCGCATCCGCCTCGGCAGCGTCGACCTCGCCGCCCGGCGCATCGCGGGCCACCGCGGCAGCGCCGTCGTCCTCGCCGACGGCGACCCCGGCTTCTTCGGCGTCGTCCGCACCCTGCGGGCGCCCGAACACGGGCTGGAGGTCGAGGTGGTCCCCGCCGTCTCCTCCGTCGCCACCGCCTTCGCCCGGGCCGGCATGCCGTGGGACGACGCCCTGGTCGTCGTCGCCCACCAGCGCACCCTGCGCCGCGCCGTCAACGTCTGCCGCGCCCACCCCAAGGTCGCCGTTCTCACCTCCCCCGGAGCGGGCCCCGCCGAACTGGCCCTGCTGCTCGACGGAGTCCACCGCACCTTCGTCATCTGCGAGGAACTGGGCACCGCCCGCGAGCAGGTCACCGTGCTCACCTCCGACAAGGCCGCCGACCACGTCTGGCGCGATCCCAACGTCGTGATCGTCGTCGGCGGATCCGGGACCGTCACGGGCACCTCCCGCTCCGGCGCCGGCTGGATCGCCGGCCGGGAGCCCGGCTACCCGCCGCCCGTGCGCGGCTGGGCCCTGCCGCCGGAGGAGGACGAGCGCCACACGCCGCCGCGCGAGGGCGAGTACGCCGGGCTCCGCGCGGCCCAGCTCGCCCGACTCGGCCCGCGCACCGGTGACCTGGTCTGGGACATCGGATGCGGAGGCGGCGCGCTCGCCGCGGAGGCCGCCGGATTCGGCGCCGCGGTCATCGCGGTCGACGCGGACGCCGACGCCTGCCGGCGCACGGAGGCACGGGCCCGCCGCCACGGCGTACAGGTGCAGGTCGTGGCGGGCCGCGCCCCGCACGTACTGGAACGCCTGCCCGAACCGGACGTCGTACGGATCGGCGGCGGGGGAGTGCCCGTCGTGACCGCCGTCGCCGACCGCAGGCCGCAGCGCATCGTCACCCACGCCTCCACCCGCGACGAGGCCGAGGCGGTCGGCGCCGCGCTCGCCGCGGGCGGCTACGAGGTCGAGTGCGCCCTGCTCCAGTCCGTTGAACTCGACACCGCCGACTGGACCGAGAGCGAGCGCACCGTGGTCTTCCTCCTTTGCGGCCGGCACCCCGACGCCGCGTCCTGACGGCGCAAACGCGGATACTCCGAGCACCGGCGTAGCGCTGCTCACAACTCGGGCCCAACCCCCACTTCCGGCACGCCGGAGGGTAGGCTGGCCGATCGTCGTACCGCGCCCGAACGTCTGCCGATCGATCGGCCGATGTCCGGAAATAGGGGGTCACTTCGACCCCTGTTCGTGGTACGCCGGAACCGGGGGGTCGCGCGACGTGGCGCAGCCCACAGCGGACCGCGGCGGATCTTGCTGCCGTGGTGGCGAACGACGGCGACAATGCAATGGGGTCGGGGGTCGATCGTGCCGCGCGGCGCACACGCTCGTTGTTGTTCACGGGCGTCAGGTGTGCCGGTCGGACGTCCCGGGCGATGGGCGAAGGAGCACAACCGATGGGCGAGGGGTACGCATGACTGACACCGGCCAGGTCTCGGGCGAGGGGCTGCCGGAGAACGCAGGCATGGTGGAGCAGCCGGGCGTCCCCGCCCAGGGCGCCTACACCTACCTCGAACCCTCCGGACACACCTCCGAGGAAGACGACCTGCTGCTGATGCCCGGCGCCCAGGGCGCCTGGAGCGAGCACCAGCACACGGCGCCCGCACCGGCCCCCGTCCACCACGGGGCGCCCGCCGCCGACCAGTACGCGCCGGCGCCCGCCGCCGTTCAGCACGCGGTGCCCGCCGGCGTCCCGCAGCACGGCAGCGGCGAGTACCTGATGGACCCGCAGGCCGGATACGACTACGCCCACGCCGCCCACCAGGGCGAGGGCGCCGCGGCCTTCCAGGAGCCGGCCCCCGGCTTCACCCGGGTCGCCACGGCGGCGGACAGCGCGCTCCACGCACTCGACGGCACCCCGGCGCCCGCGGAGCAGCAGGCCCACCGGCTCTCCGCGGAACCGCTCGCCCAGGTGCAGGGGACCATGTCCGTCGTCCCCGGCATCGCCCCCGGCCCGCCGGTCCAGGAGCCCGCGCCGGACGCCGCGTTCGCGCCGCAGCCGGCCGGGCAGGAGCAGGGCGCGTTCCCGGACGCCCCCGCACAGGGTGCCGCGCCCGTCGCCGGGCAGCCCCCGGCCTTCGAGGCCGGACAGCCCGCGCCCGGCGAGGCGTTCGCCGCCGCGCCCGAACAGGCGGCCCCCGCCGAGGCGTTCGCCGCCGCACCGGCCGCCCACGAGACCGGTGCCCACGAGGCGGGCGGCCGGGACTCCGGCTCGGTCGACCTCGGTGCCGTCCGCACCCCCGCCGCCGCCACCTCGGCCATGCCGACGCCGCCCCCGGCCCGGCGGCCCCTGCACATGGGCCCGCCCGTCCCGGAGGCCAACAGCGGCGTGGTGCGTTCGCTCGCCGACCGCGGCCCCGCGGGCACGCCCCCGCACCCGATGACGGTGCGCACGGCGCCCGCCCCCCAGCACACGGGGGTGGAGTACCTCGACGTGGCGCGCGAGGCGACCGCGGAGGAGCTGCCGGGACCGCAGCTCGGGGAGATCCCGCCGCAGGCGGGCGCTCCGTGGGACCCGCAGCCGCCCCAGCAGGAGGCGCCCGCAGCAGAAACGGTCGTCCCTCAGCCCGCCGCCGAACCGCAGGCCGCCCCGGAGGCCGCCGTGCCGGCCCCGCGCGAGGGCGACCCCCAGCCGGTCCAGGCGCCCGAGGCGGAGGCGCCCGCCGCCGAGGCGCCTCAGGCCCCCGAGCCCGCCTCCGCCCCGGTGGAGACGGTCCCGCAGCCGGAGCCCGTCGTGCCCGCCGAGGCCCCCGGGGCACCGGAGCCCGTCGCACCGGCCGCCGACGCCCCCGAGGCCGTCGCCGACCCGGCGGCCGAGGCACCCGCGCAGACCCCGGCCGAGCCCGTCGAGGCGCAGCCCGCGCCCGCCGAGGCGCCCGAGCCCGTCCAGCAGCCGCAGGCCGAGGCCCCTCAGGCCGTCGAGCCCGCCGCTCCGGCGGAGACGGCCCCGTCCCCGGAGCCGGTCGCGCCCGCGGCCCCCGAGGCCCCCGAGGCCCACGCCCCGGATGCTCAGCCCGTCACCGAGCCCGTCGCCGCCGAGGCGCCTCAGGCCCCCGCCCCGGAGGCCGTTCCCGCCCCGGTGGAGACGGTCCCGCAGCCGGAGGCCGTCGTGCCCGCCGAGGCCCCCGGGGCACCGGAGCCCGTCGCACCGGCCGCCGACGCCGCCGGCACCCCCGCCGCCCCCGTGGCCGAGCCGCTCGCCGAGGCGCCCGCGGCCGACGCCGCCCCGGAGCAGGAGGACGCCCCCGCGGCCGGCTCCGCGCCCGCCCCGGAGGCCGTCACCCCGCCCGCGCCCGGCTACGACGACGCCGAGCGCGAGGCCGTGCTGCGCGTGATGCGCGAGCGCCGCGACATCCGCAACGGCTTCCGCAGCGACCCGATCCCGCACGAGGTGCTGCTGCGCGTCCTGGAGGCCGCGCACACCGCGCCCAGCGTGGGCCACTCCCAGCCCTGGGACTTCGTGGTCATCCGCTCGGCGGAGACCCGCCGCACCATGCACGAACTCGCCCAGCGCCAGCGCGAGGCGTACGCGAAGTCGCTGCCCAAGGGCCGGGCCAAGCAGTTCAAGGAACTGAAGATCGAGGCCATCCTCGACACCCCGGTCAACATCGTCGTCACCGCCGACCCCACCCGCGGCGGCCGCCACACCCTCGGCCGGCACACCCAGCCGCAGATGGCGCCCTACTCCTCGGCGCTGGCCGTGGAGAACCTCTGGCTCGCCGCCCGCGCCGAGGGCCTCGGCGTCGGCTGGGTCTCGTTCTTCGACGAGCGCGAGATGGTCCGCACCCTCGGCCTGCCCGACCACCTCGAAGTGGTGGCCTACCTCTGCGTCGGCTACGTCGACGAGTTCCCGGAGGAGCCCGAGCTGATGCAGGCGGGCTGGTCCAAGCGCCGCCCGCTGTCCTGGGTCGTCCACGAGGAGACGTACGGCCGCCGGGCACTGCCCGGCGAGGAGCCGCACGACCTGCTCCAGGAGACGGTCACCAACATCCGCCCCCTGGACGCCAAGGCCCTCGGCGAGGCGTGGGAGCGCCAGAAGCGGATGACCAAGCCGTCCGGCGCGCTCGGCATGCTGGAGATCATCTCCGCGCAGCTCAGCGGCCTGTCCCGGATGTGCCCGCCGCCGGTCCCGGAGCCCGCCGCCGTCGCGATCTTCGCGGGCGACCACGGGGTGCACGCCCAGGGCGTCACCGCCTGGCCCCAGGAGGTCACCGGCCAGATGGTCGCCAACTTCCTCGGCGGGGGAGCGGTCTGCAACGCCTTCGCCAACCAGGTCGGCGCCGAGGTCTGCGTCATCGACGTGGGCGTGGCCTCCGACCTGCCCGCCACCCCCGGACTGCTGCCCCGCAAGGTCCGCGCCGGCACCGCCGACTTCACCACCGGCCCCGCGCTCACCCGCGACGAGGTGTTCGCCGCCATCGAGGTCGGCATCGAGACCGCCCGCGACCTGGTGGCCGCCGGCAACAAGGCCCTGCTCACCGGCGAGATGGGCATCGCCAACACCACCGCGTCCGCCGCGCTGATCTCCGTCTACACCGGGGCCGACCCGGCGGAGATCACCGGCCGGGGCACCGGCATCAACGACGCGATGCACGCCCGCAAGGTCGACGTGGTGCGCCGCGCCCTCGAACTGCACCGCCCCGACCCCGCCGACCCCGTCGGCGTGCTCGCGGCGGTCGGCGGCCTGGAGCACTGCGCCCTGGTCGGCCTGATCCTCGGCGGCGCATCGCTGCGCACCCCGGTCGTCCTCGACGGCGTCAGCACCGGGGCCGCGGCCCTCGTCGCCCGCGCCATCGCCCCCGAGGCACTGGCCGCCTGCATCGCGGGCCACCGCAGCGCCGAGCCCGGCCATGTGGCCGCCCTCGGCAAGCTCGGCCTGCGCCCGCTGGTCGACCTCGACCTGCGCCTCGGCGAGGGCACGGGCGCCCTGCTGGCGCTCCCGATCGTGCAGAGCGCGGCCCGCGCCATGCACGAGGTGGCGACCTTCGACTCGGCCGGCGTCACGGAGAAGTAGCCTCCGGGTGCCGTCCGGCCCGCCCGGCCGGACGGCACCGTGCCGGGCGAGGCCCCGCCGCCGCCCGGCCGTACCCTGGTGGCCAGGCCGTGTCCCCACGGCCCTGGCGTCCCCATCAGCCGCTCCACCGCCGCAGCGGCCCCGCTCACGCATCACCCGCACGAGGAGCCGCACCGCCATGCCCGAGTCCGCCGAGCACCCCGCGTACCCCGTCGGCCTGCGCCTGTCCGGGCGGCGCGTCGTCGTCATCGGCGGTGGCCAGGTCGCCCAGCGCCGTCTGCCCGCCCTGGTCGCCGCGGGCGCGGAGGTCACCCTGGTCTCCCCGTCGGCCACCCCGTCCGTCGAGGCCATGGCCGAGACCGGCGAGATCGGCTGGACCCGCCGGCGGTACGAGGAGGGCGACCTCGCGGAGGCCTGGTACGTGCTCGTCGCCACCGGCGACCCCGAGGCCAACGCCCGCGCCTCCGCGGAGGCCGAGCGGTCCCGGATCTGGTGCGTCCGCAGCGACGACGCCGAGGCCGCGACCGCCTGGACGCCCGCCACCGGCCGCAGCGAGGGCGTCACCGTCGCCGTGCTCACCGGCCGCGACCCGCGCCGCTCGGCGGCCGTGCGGGACGCCATCGTCGAAGGGCTGCGCGACGGCAGCATCGCCGCGCCCCACGTCCGCGCCAAGGCGCCGTCGGTCGCGCTGGTCGGCGGCGGCCCCGGCGACCCCGACCTGATCACCGTCCGCGGCCGCCGGCTGCTCGCCGAGGCCGACGTCGTCATCGCCGACCGCCTCGGACCGCGCGACCTGCTCGACGAACTCCCGCCGCACGTCGAGGTGATCGACGCGGCCAAGATCCCCTACGGCCGGTTCATGGCCCAGGAGGCCATCAACAACGCCCTCGTCGAGCACGCCAAGGCGGGCAAGGCCGTCGTCCGCCTCAAGGGCGGCGACCCGTACGTCTTCGGCCGCGGCATGGAGGAGGCCCAGGCGCTCGCCGAGGCCGGCATCCCCTGCACCGTCGTCCCCGGCATCTCCAGCTCGATCTCGGTGCCGTCGGCCGTCGGCATCCCCGTCACCCACCGGGGCGTCGCCCATGAGTTCACCGTGGTCAGCGGGCATGTGGCGCCCGACGACCCGCGCTCCCTGGTCGACTGGCAGTCCCTCGCCCGGCTGCGCGGCACCCTGGTCGTCCTGATGGGCGTCGACAAGATCGGCGCCATCGCCGAGGCCCTCGTCACCCACGGCAAGGACCCGGCGACCCGGGTCGCCCTGGTGCAGGAGGGCACCACCGCCGCCCAGCGCCGGGTGGACGCCACCCTGGCGACCGTCGCCGAGACCGTGCGCGCCGAGGAGGTGCGGCCGCCGGCCGTCATCGTCATCGGTGACGTCGTCGGCGTCGGCGTCCCGCCGCTGTCCTGAGCGGCGGCCCCGCCTCCCGGGCGGCCGGCGCACCCGCCGCCCCCTTGACCGCACCACCGAGAGAGCAGCAGCCCGTGGCCGAGATCATCACCCTCGACGACCCCGACGACCCGCGCGTGGCCGACTACACCGGCCTCACCGACGTCGAGCTGCGGCGCCGGCGCGAGCCCGCGGAGGGCCTGTTCATCGCCGAGGGCGAGAAGGTGATCCGCCGCGCGGCGGACGCCGGCTACCGGATGCGGTCGATGCTGCTGACCCCGAAGTGGGCCGAGGCCATGGGCGACGTCATCGACGCCGCCGACGCCCCCGTCTACGTCGTCGAGCCCGCGCTCGCCGAACGGGTCACCGGCTACCACGTCCACCGGGGCGCCCTGGCCTCCATGGCCCGCAAGCCCCTCCCGGACGCGGCCGGACTGCTCCGCACGGCCCGCCGGGTGGCCGTCATGGAGGCGGTCAACGACCACACCAACATCGGCGCCATCTTCCGCAGCGCCGCCGCGCTGGGCATGGACGCCGTGCTGCTCTCCCCGGACTGCGCCGACCCGCTGTACCGCAGGTCGGTGAAGGTCTCCATGGGCGCGGTCTTCTCCGTCCCCTACGCCCGGCTCGATTCCTGGCCCGGCGGGCTGGAGACGGTCCGGGAGGCGGGCTGCCGGCTGCTCGCCCTCACCCCCGACGAGCGGGCCGTCTCCCTCGACGAGGCGGCCCCGCACCGGCTGGACAAGGTGGCGCTGATGCTGGGCGCGGAGGGCGACGGCCTCTCGGCCAGGGCCCTGGCGGCCGCCGACGAACTCGTCCGCATCCCCATGGCCCACGGCGTCGACTCGCTCAACGTGGGGGCCGCGGCCGCGGTCGCCTTCTACGCCGTGGCCACCGGACGCCCCACGGCCTGACCACCGGGCCGGGACGCCCCACCGGCCGAGCACCGGGGCCGGGACCGGTTGGGTGCCCGACCACCGCGGGGACGGGACGGGCCGGGCGGCCTACCACCGCGGGGACGGGCCGGGTGCCCGACCACCGCGCCGCGACGGGCGGCGGGCAGCCGCACGCGCCGGGGCGGCCCTACAGCTTCTGCGCCGCCGCGATCCCCAGCGCCACGATCAGGGTCACCACGAAGAAGACCACGATCCGCTGGCGCAGCAGCCGCGGATTGGCGGGCCGGCGGCCCGTCGACGAGGCAGGGCCGGAGCGGGTGCCCGGACGGGTGCCGCTCCGCCGCCCGTTGGTCGGCCCGGTGGCCCGCGGCTGCTGCGGCCGCGACCCGCCACCCGTACGCGAGGGGGACTGGGGCCGGGGCCCCGAGGACCCGCCGGTGCGCCGCTCCGCGGGCTCGGTGCGCTCCGTGCGCTCGGTGTAGCGGGCCGTCGGACGGCTCAGCTCGGCGCGCTCCCGGTCCCGCTGGGCCGGGGGACGGGGGTCGTGCAGACCCTGTGCCTCCCTGGCGGCGATCTCCTTCAGCCGCATGGAGAGCTGGAGCGTGCTCGGCCGCTCCTCGGGGTCCTTCGCCAGGCACGCGGCCACCAGCGGCGCGAGCGCGTCGTGCACCCCGTGGAGCTGGGGCTCCTCGTGCACCACCCGGTAGAGCATGACCTCGGAACTGCCGTGCCCGAAGGGCGAGTCGCCCATCGCCGCGTACGCCAGCGTCGCGCCGAGCGCGAAGACGTCCGTCGCCGGGGTGACCGCCGCGCCGCGCACCTGCTCGGGGGCGAGGAAGCCGGGCGAGCCGACCGCGGTCCCCACATGGGTGAGGGTGCTCGCGCCGGTGGCCCAGGCGATGCCGAAGTCGATGATGCGGGGGCCCTTGGGCGAGAGCAGGATGTTCGACGGCTTCAGGTCCCGGTGCACCACACCGGCCTCGTGGACGGCGACCAGGCCCTCCGAGAGCGCGGCGCCGATCGCGGCCGTGTCGGAGGCCCGCAGCGGGCCCTCCTCGACCACCTTGTCGTGCAGCGAGGGGCCGGGGACGTACTGCGTCGCGAACCACGGACGGTCCGCCTCCAGGTCCGCGGCGACCAGCCGGGCGGTACAGCCGCCGCGGATGCGCCGGGCCGCCGAGACCTCCCGCGCGAAACGCGAACGGAACTCCTGGTCCTCGGCGAGGTCCGGCCGGATGACCTTCAGCGCCACCCGCTGGCCCCGCCGGTCCGAGCCCAGGTAGACGACGCCCATGCCGCCCGCCCCGAGCCGCCGGTGCAGCCTGAACGAGCCGACGGTACGCGGGTCCTCGCGCCGGAGCCGCATCATCGCCATCGTCCGTCCCCTACCTCGGTGGGAGGTCCCACCCCGCTGCGCGGTCATCGGTCTGACGTGCCACAGCTTACGTATCCCCGCGCGTGTGCGCTCATAGGCCGCGCCCTCGCGCTCGGATGGATTGTCAGTGCCGGGTGGGAGACTTGAGGAGTGGTCAGCAGAGCCCCGGTCCGGCGCCGTTGATCCGGCGCCGGATCTCAACGATCAGTCGCAGAAGGGGGATTGGATCGGTGAAGGGTGACCGTGTGGAGATAGTGGTCGACGCGGGCGACACGACGCGCACCTACGAAGTGGTGGCGAGCCGGGCGGGCCGCAGGGTGGAGACGGCGGTCCGGCGCGGGGTGGTCGAAGTGAGCGAAGTCACGAGGTCCGGCTCGGTCGTGCGCACGGCGCGGTTCATGGCGACCAGGGTCCTGGCCCTGGTCGAACAGCCCGTCGACCGCGAGGACGACCCCGAGGACGTGCGGCCTTAAGGGATGACCCGGGGCCCCAGGGCCGCGTCTCCACCCAGGGGAGTACGCCACGGGGGCGGGGCTCATCCTCCGGGAGGCCCGGTAATCGGTACGCGGGCATGACGTCCCGGGCCTCCCGGATCCCTAGTGTTGAGGTCAAGCGGCGGGTGCAGTACTCGTCCCCCGAGGTCGGACACCCGCCGCTGCCAACCACGACAGGAGAGGGACCATGGCGGACACCGCATCGCGCAAGGCATATGCCGGTTTCGGCGTCCGTCCGTCCGGCACCCGGCACCCGCTGGTGGCCACGGCCATGGTCCTTCCCCTCGCGGCACTGCTGGTGGTCGTCTTCGGCGGCTGGGAGGCAGTGGTCACACAGGCGTCGTCCGTAGGCGTGATGCTGGGGCGCTGAGAAGCGCCCCGGACCCGGAAGAGCGGTCCGGGTCGGGGACATCCGGCCAACAACCCCGTGGGGACGGGGGTGCGGCGGACGGCAGCGTTTGGCCGGTCAGCTGGGGAGCTGACCGGCCATCGCGCATTCCCGGGCACGGCCGTGGGCTCCTCGCCCGCCGCGCCCGCCACCCGTGTCCGCCGTCCGCCGCCGGCGCCCCGCACCGCCCGCGAGGGCGCTTGCGCCGGTCCGGCCCGCACCGTCCCCGGGGGCCCGCCCGCCGTGTGCGCCGCCCCGGACGGGCGGGTGGCGCGGTTACGCTCGCCTGGTGACCGCCCCCCTCGTACGGCACCTCACCGAGGTGGCCAAGGCCGCCGCCCACCCCTCCCAGTCGAGCTGCCCGGCCTGCGGCCAGGGTGCCGTGACCCTCGCGGACCGGCCCGACGGCACCGTCGTACGACACGGCGACGCGGTCGCCAAGGCCCACGCCACCGGCACCGACCCGGGCGCCCACGCGCTGCGGATCGCCGTCGCCGCCCATCCCGCCCTCGCCGGCGTCCTGCTGCCGCCGCTCCCGCTCCCGCTCCCGCCCCCGGCCGCCGCGGACGCCGGGGCGCGCCCGTGCAGTGCCTGGCCGTACGGCAGCCCCGTCGACCCCCGCGCCCCCGACGCCGCCCCCTGGGAGGAGACCGCCGTCCTGCTCGCCCGGCTGCACCGGGTCGACGCGGGCGTCCTGCCGGGCCCGCTGCCGCCGATGCGGGGCCCGCTGAAGGCGGCGGCCGCGGTGGCCAGGATGGAGGACGCCGTCCCCGGCCATCCGGCGGCCGCAGGGGTGCGCCGCGCCTGGCGGGGGCTGCCCGGCTGGGCCCGCGGCGAGGGCGACGCGCGCCGTCACCGGATCCTGTGCCACGGCGACTTCCACCTCGGGCAGCTCGTGCGCCATCCCGTCCCCGACGGCCCCTGGCTGCTGATCGACGTGGACGACCTCGGCATCGGCGACCCGGCGTGGGACCTCGCACGCCCCGCGGCCTGGTTCGCGGCGGGCATCCTGCCGCCGCCGGTCTGGCGGCGCTTCCTGGGCGCGTACACGGCCGCCGGCGGGCCCGCCGTGCCGGACGCCGACGACCCCTGGCCCCAACTCGACGTCCCCGCACGGGCGCTGACCGTCCAGACCGCGGCGCTCGCGCTGGCGAAGTCGGCGGCCGAGGGACGCCAACCGGACGATGTGGAACAGGCGGTGATCGACGCCTGTACCCGAATCGGGACACTCTCACCCGAGTTGGAGTGCGACACCCCGTCGTAGGGTGAGGACCGGGCCGCCGGGCGTGCGTCCGGCGACGTCGAACCCACGGCGAGAGGCTGAGCTGAGATGCAGTGTCCGAAGTGCCACGCGGCGATGCACACGTACAACCGCAACGGTGTCCAGATCGAGCAGTGCAGCGGCTGCCGGGGCATATTCCTGGACTACGGGGAGCTGGAGTCGCTGACCCGCCTGGAGTCTCAGTGGGCGCAGCAGGCGCCGCCCCCGCAGGCGTACCCCGCGGCCCCCGCCCCCGCCGCGCCCGCCTGGGGCGCCCAGCACCACGGCGGTCACCACGGCCACCACGGTCACCACCAGCGCGGCTTCGGCCGGATGCTGTTCTCCTCCTGACACGGCGCCCGCCACACGCCGAAGCCCCCGGCCGCAAGGGCCGGGGGCTTCGAGGTGGTGCGCGATACTGGGATTGAACCAGTGACCTCTTCCGTGTCAGGGAAGCGCTCTCCCGCTGAGCTAATCGCGCAGGTCAGACCTGCGGATACCGCGTACTGCGTGCGCGATACTGGGATTGAACCAGTGACCTCTTCCGTGTCAGGGAAGCGCTCTCCCGCTGAGCTAATCGCGCGGGGATCCTTGCGGACCAGTGGACGATACTGGGATTGAACCAGTGACCTCTTCCGTGTCAGGGAAGCGCTCTCCCGCTGAGCTAATCGTCCTTGGAGGTGGAGACGGGATTTGAACCCGTGTAGACGGCTTTGCAGGCCGTTGCCTCGCCTCTCGGCCACTCCACCCGGAGTGCGGGGGTCGGGAAAAGATCCCCCGATTCTCGAGCGGACGACGAGATTCGAACTCGCGACCCTCACCTTGGCAAGGTGATGCTCTACCAACTGAGCCACGTCCGCCTGTCGTTTCCGTTCCGCTTGCGCGTCCCGGCGACGTGTTGAACTCTAGCGGATTCCCCGGCCAGGACAAAAACGCGTTTGTGCAGCGTGCTGAGGTATGGGCCCGTCGTGGCAGCTCACCTGCCGCATCTGAGCACCCGGCCGGTGCCGGTCCTACACTCGCAGACGTGCACGACCTCGCTCCTCTGGCCCGATTCGGCTCCCTCGTCGCCACCGATCTCCGGGATGTCACCAGCGACCCCGCCGCCCTCGACTCCGCCGGCTTCTGGGCCGTCTCCGCGGACTTCGAGGGGCGGCTGACCTGCGCGCGCTTCGGCGACGTGCGCACCGAGGCGGTGCCCGAGCCCGTCCCGGGACGCTGGCGCGGCCCCGCGGCCGAGGAGTGGACCAGCTCCCTCGACCGCGCCGCCTACACCGCGGGGGTGCGCCGGATCCGCGAGCACATCGCCGCCGGCGAGGTCTACCAGGCCAATCTGTGCCGGGTCCTGAGCGCCCCGCTGACCGGCCCCGGGGAGCACGACGTCGACGAGCTGACCGCGCTGCTGGCCCGCGGCAACCCGGCCCCCTACGCAGGAACGATCCGGCTGCCCGCGCACGGCGTGGAGATCGCCACCGCGTCGCCCGAGCTGTTCCTGCGCCGCACCGGCGACACCGTGGAGTCCGGCCCCATCAAGGGGACCGGCCGCACCGCCGCCGACCTGCTGGAGAAGGACCACGCCGAGAACGTGATGATCGTGGACCTGGTCCGCAACGACCTCGGCCGGGTCTGCGCCACCGGCACCGTGACCGTGCCCTCCCTGTGTGCCGTCGAGCCCCACCCGGGGCTCGTCCACCTCGTCTCCACCGTCCGCGGCGAACTCGCCCCCGGCGCCGGATGGGCGCGGCTGCTGGCGGCCGCCTTCCCGCCCGGCTCGGTCACCGGAGCCCCCAAGTCCAGCGCCCTCGGGATCATCGACGCGCTGGAGACCGCCCCGCGCGGCCCGTACTGCGGCGGTATCGGCTGGGTCGACGCCGACCGCGGGACCGCCGAGCTCGCCGTCGGCATACGCACCTTCTGGATCGACCGCAGCGCCCCCGGCGGCCCGCTGCTGCGCTTCGGCACCGGCGCCGGCATCACCTGGGGCTCGGACCCCGACCGGGAGTGGGCGGAGACCGAGCTGAAGGCGGCGAGGCTGCTCGCGGTAGCGTCGGGCGCGTACCAGGCGAGCGGAAGGACTGCGGGATGAAGCTGTGGGTCAACGGCGGGCTCAAGGACGTCGAGGAGGCCCGGGTGTCGGTCCTCGACCACGGGATGACCGTGGGCGACGGCATCTTCGAGACGGTCAAGGCGGCCCACGGGCAGCCGTTCGCGCTCACCCGCCACCTCGACCGGCTCACCCGCTCCGCCGACGGCCTCGGCCTGCCTGCGCCGGACCACGACGAGATCCGCCGGGCCTGCGCCGCCGTGCTGGAGGCCAACCCGATGCCCCTCGGGCGGCTGCGGATCACGTACACCGGCGGACTCTCCCCGCTCGGCTCCGACCGGGGCACCGACGGACCCACGCTGGTCGTCGCCCTCGGCGGGACCACCCGCCGCCCCGACACCACCGCGGTGATCACCGTCCCCTGGACCCGCAACGAACGCGGCGCGCTCACCGGCCTGAAGACCACGTCCTACGCGGAGAACGTGGTCGCGCTCGCCCGGGCCCACGACAACGGCGCCTCCGAGGCGCTGTTCGCCAACACCGTCGGCCGGCTCTGCGAGGGCACCGGGTCCAACGTGTTCGTCGTCGTGGACGGCGAACTCCACACCCCGCCGGTCTCCTCCGGCTGCCTCGCCGGCATCACCCGGGCGCTGACCGTCGAGTGGACCGGGGCCCGGGAGACCGACCTGCCGCTCGACGTGCTGGACCGCGCCGAGGAGATCTTCCTGACCTCCACCCTGCGCGACGTCCAGGCGGTCGTCCGGGTCGACGGCCGGCAGCTCCCCGCGGAACCGGGCCCCGTGACGGCCAAGGCCATGCGCGTCTTCGCCGAGCGCTCCGCCGCGGACCCGGACCCCCGCTAGCCGCCGTACACCCGCCGGCCGCCGGACCCCCGCTAGCCGCCGGACCCCCGCTAGCCGCCGGACCCCCGCTAGCCGCCGGACCCGGCCGGCCCACCGGGGGTCCCGCACCCGCTGCCGGAAAACCCGTGCCGGACGGCCGCGGGACAGGTAGAAAGTCCTCGATGACCACTACCCTGCGGCCGACCGGGCCGATCCAGCGGGACGGGCAGGGCGCCACCGCCCGCACCTTCGACGTGTGCGTCAACGGCCGCCGCGTGGGCGCCGTGGAGCTGGCCGCCTCCCTCGTGGGCGGCCGCCCCGTCGGCCACATCAGGTCGCTGCTCGTCGACGAGCCGGACCGGGGCCGCGGCCGCGGCACGGTCGCCGCGCTCGCCGCGGAGGAGGTGCTCCGCGGCTGGGACTGCACCGAGGTGCGCGCGGCGGTCCCGGCCGGCGCCGACCGGGTGCTGGGCTGGGCCACCGGCCTCGGCTACACCGAGCGCGGCCGCAACATGGACAAGGAGACGGCCGCGCCGCCCCCGCCCGCCCCGGGCCTCACGGCGCGCCCCATGGACGAGGCCGAGTTCGCCGAGTGGCGGGTCCACGCGGTGCGGCACTTCGCACAGGACTGGATCGACCGCGGGGTGCCCGAGAGCGAGGCCGTCGCCCGCTCCGAGGAGGTCCACGAACGGCTCCTGCCCGACGGCCTCGCCACCGCCGGGGTCCACATCCACCGGCTGCTCGCCGGCGGCACCCCGGTCGGCCACGTCTGGGTGGCGGAGCACGAGGTGCGCCCCGGCGAGCGGGGCGCGTACGTCTTCGACGTCGAGGTGGCGGAGGCCCACCGGGGCCGGGGCCACGGGCGGGCCCTGATGCTGCACGCCGAACGGATCGCCCACGGGGACGGCCTGCCGCTGATCGGCCTGCACGTCTTCGCGGGCAACACCACCGCGCTGCGCCTCTACGAGTCCCTCGGCTACCGCACCACGTTCCGCAACGTCGCCAAGCGGCTGCTGTAGGCGGCCCGCGGGCGCCGGCGCTACGCCTCCTCGGACAGCAGCCGGTCGACGATCTCCTCGATCCGCCCGCGCAGCCCGTCCTGGCTCGTGCCCCCGTCCAGGCGCTCCCCGCCGACGACATACGTCGGCGTGCCCGTCACCCCGATCGCCTTGCCCTCGGCCTGGTCGGCGTCGACGGCGAGGATGTGCCGCCCGTCGATCAGCGCGGTGTCGAACTCCTCGGCGTCCAGGCCCAGTTCGCCGGCCGTCTCCACCAGGACCTGCTCGCCCCGGGCGGTCAGCTCGCCGACCCGGGCGAGCACCGCCTCGGTGTACTCCCAGCCGCGGCCCTGCTCGGCGGCCTCCTCGGCCGCCTGCGCGGCGGCGAAGGCGTGCTTGTGCTTCTCGAGGGGGAAGTGCCGCAGCCGCAGTTCCAGACGGTCGCCGTACCGCTCGCGCAGGGCGCGGACGTCGTCCAGCGCGGTGCGGCAGTCGGGGCACTGGAGCTCGCACCAGACGTCGACGACGACCGGGCGCGGGGAGGAGGAGTCGTTCATACGGCCAGTCTTCCAGCCGCGCCCGTGCTCCCGCGACGGGGACCTGAGGAGGAGAACGGCCCCGGAGATCTCCCTGAGATCGCCCGCTCCGTGGCCTCCTCCCGCCGCGACGGTGCAGGATGGAGGGGAACGTCACACCTTGTGCCCGCCAGAGCCTGGAGGACCGGATGCTTGCCGAGACCATTTGTTCCGCGGTGTCCGCGGCGGGCCTGGGCATCGCCGCGATCACGGCGTACCGCAGGCGGTTCCTCGCCGCGACCCGGATCGCGGCCTACTCGCTGGTGCCCGTCGGCCTGGTGCTGACCGGCGCGGTGGAGTGGGCCGTGAACACCGCCTTCAGCCCGTCCGCCTGGGTCGGCTTCGGTCTGCTCGGCGGTGCGTGGCTGCTCTTCATGACCACCCGTATCGTCGAACGCCGCTCCGGCGGCACCCGCCAGAGCCGCAAGGAGCGCAAGGCGGCGGCCGCCGCCGGGGGCGAGGCCGTGGCCCCCGCCGCGTCGGCCCCGTCCCTGGGCGCGGCACGCCCCGCCGCCGCGCCCCGCTCGCAGAAGGCGGCCGACACCGGGGCGGACGACTTCAGCGACATCGAGGCGATCCTCAAGAAGCACGGCATCTGAGACGCGGCATCTGAGACGCGGCATACGCGGCGCCTGGGGCGCGGCGCCGAGAAGCACGGCGCCCGGGGCCGGGCGGCTACGACAGCAGCTTCATGTCCGCCGGCGCGACGATGCCGAAGGCGTCCGCCAGCAGCGCGCGGGCCTCCTCGTCGGTGTCGATCAGCCGCTCGGTGACGTCTCCGTCGTCACGGGTCTCGGTGTACCGCCGGTCGTCCAGGCCCCGGTGCACCCCGGGCCGGGTGCACTGGGCGTAGAGCCGCCTGCTGAACGGCGAGCGCGGATTGGTGCCCACGTGCCAGTTGGCCACCTCGAAGTCCGGCGCCGCGAAGGGCTCGACGGTGAAGGCGTACTGGTTCTCCCAGCTCTCCCCGCCCCCGGCGCCCGTCATCGCCTGGAGCACCCACAGGTCGAGCGGGCCCTCGTGGGGCGCGTGGACGAAGCGGTGCCTGCGCGGCCCGGACCGGAACTCGCCGCCGGTGACCAGCGGCACGGCCTCCAGCAGCCCGCCCACGACACCGAAGCCCGCGTCGGCCAGCCACCGGTGCTCCTCGCCCGCCACGTCCACCAGCAGCGTCATATGGGTACGGGGCCGGCTCTCGGGGGAGTCCGCCCCGAGGACCACCCGCGCCATCAGGGGCGTCACCCGGAATCCGAGCGCCCTCAGGGCGAGCGCGAGCAGCGTGTTCTGCTCGTAGCAGTACCCGCCGCGGCTGCCGTGCACCAGCTTGGCGACGACATCGGCGGGCTCCAGCGAGGGGGCCCGCCCCCGCAGCGGGTCGAGGTTCTCGAAGGGGATCGCGTGGACGTGGGCGCTGCACACCTCCCGCAGTGTCGCGGCGTCCGGTGCGCGCCCCGCGCGCAGGCCGATGCGGGTGAGGTAGCGGTCGAGTGCGAAGGCCGGGTCGGCGGACATGCCGTCCACCGTAGGTCGCGCCACCGTGCCGGCGCAGCGGTCCACGGTCCCGGTCGAACTGGTCCCCGAGACCTGGTCCCCACGGGTGCCCCGACCCGGGAGGGACACCACAAAATATGGTGAACTGCCCTGCCTTCGGAGCGTGTTGCCCGATCATGGTGCGGCGGGCTGCGTCATCATCTCCCCGAGATGCTCGATACCTCACGGGGGCAGCCCCCCGCACCGACCCAGGAGCCGCGCGGCTGTCTGTTCGCGCTCTCCCAGCCGCCCCTGATGATCTTCCTCGCCGTGATCGGCGTGCTGCTGCTCATGGCCGCCGTGCACGATCTGTTCGTGCTGTGACGCGGGCCCCCGGGGCGCCGGTCAGCCGGCCGCTTCCCGGCGCCGCGCCCGGTAGGCGGCCACGTGCAGCCGGTTCCCGCAGGTGCGGCTGTCGCAGTAGCGGCGCGAGCGGTTGCGGGAGAGGTCGACGAAGGCGCGCCCGCAGTCCGGCGCCTCGCACCGGCGCAGCCGCTCCTGCTCGCCCTGGACCACGATGAACGCGAGGGCCATCCCGCAGTCGGCGGCCAGGTGGTCGGCGACCGAGGCCCCGGGGGCGAAGTAGTGCACATGCCAGTCGTAGCCGTCGTGGTCGGTGAGCTGCGGGGTCGTGCCCGCCGCGGCCACCAGGTCGTTGATCAGCCGCGCCGCGGTGCGTCCGTCGGAGGCGGCGAAGATCTCCCCGAACCGGTCGCGCACGGCGTGGAGCGCCCTGAGGTCGCGCGCCCCCAGCTCGCCCACGTCGCTGACATGGTGCTTGCGCACGAACGCGCCGAGTGCCTCGACGTCCGGAAGTCCGTCCTGACGGCCGTCTTCCGGTGCGGTGTTCACCAGATCGACGACGGCGTCGAGGGCGGTACGGGTGTCGTGGGGAATCAGCACGATTCGCTCCCTGGCCTGCCGCGGGCCGGTGCCCGCCGAATTGCGCCGACTCTAGCGGTTCGTGCCCGGAGCGCAGCAGCGCCGTCGCACGCGGTGGATTCCGCGACGACGGCGCCGATTGCGACCTGTATGTGATTGTCCGCGCGGCGCCGTCTCCCCGAGACGGACGGCGCCGTGCGGCACTGCGCCTGGCTCAGCTTTCGGCCAGGATGTGCGAGAGCTCCGTGTCGAGATCGAAATGCCGGTGTTCGGTGCCGGGCGGCACCGCGGCATCCGTCCTCTTCAGGAACGATTCCAGAGCCCGCGCCGGGGCTTCGAGCAGGGCCTCGCCCTCCGGAGAGCTGAGCGCGATGCAGACGACGCCCTGGCCGTGGCTGCGGGACGGCCAGACACGGACGTCGCCCGTGCCGGTGGGGCGATGGAGCCCCTCGGCGAGCAGGTCGCGGGCGAAGACCCATTCGACCGTCTCTTCGGCTCCGGTGTGGAAGGTGGCGTGCACGGCGTAGGGATCGGCCGTGTCGTACCGCAGGCCCGCGGGTACAGGCAGTGATGACTCGCTCGAAACAACGAGGCGCAGGTGCAGCTCGCAGCTGACCGTGGTGTTCATAAGCGCCAGGGCCTTTCGCTCAGTGTGCGCTCGGGGATTCGCACGTCGGCGAAATCGACATGCCACCTACGGTGCCGTTGTAAACCCCTCTGACCGTTTTGTGATCCTTCAGGTCCCTCGTACGGCGGCGTATTACTTTGCGTAATACGGCCATTCCGGTGACAGCTCGGAATGACGCGTCATCGGGTAGGTTGGGCGTTATGCATGCGGAGAGTGACGAGCGGGCGAAGGCGGTCGCCGCGACGGCGACCGGGCCCGTGACGGGGGACGTGACCGGGCCGGCGGTGGCGCCGGTGCCGGACGACGGCGAGGGGGAGCGGCTGCTGGGGTCCAGGGCCCCGCACTTCATCAAGCGTTCGCGGACGCTGCACATCAGCTGGCAGGTCGGCGTCTTCGTCGTCGGCCTCGCGGTCGTGGGGGCGGGCGTCGCGATGCTCGTGCTCCCGGGCCCGGGCTGGGTCGTGATCTTCGGCGGCATGGCGATCTGGGCGACCGAGTTCGTCTGGGCCCAGCTCGTCCTGCGCTGGACCAAGCGCAAGGTCACCGAGGCCGCCCAGCGGGCGCTCGACCCGAGGGTGCGCCGGCGGAACATCATCCTGACCACCGTCGGACTGGTGATCGTCGCCGTGCTCTGCGGGATCTACCTCTGGAAGTTCGGGCTGGTCATGCCCTGGAGCATCGACGAGTGACGAAGTGGTCCGGGGCAGCCGCTGACATGGGGTAATGTTTCCCCTGCGCCCGGGCGATTAGCTCAGTGGGAGAGCGCTTCGTTCACACCGAAGAGGTCACTGGTTCGAACCCAGTATCGCCCACCCGGACCGAAGGCCCCGAGGACATCCGTCCTCGGGGCCTTCGGCGTTCTCAGCGCATCCGGCCCAGGCCCTCCCGCAGCCGCCGCGCGTCGCGCAGCCGCTGCTCGTACGTCGCGCCCGTCGCCAGCAGCAGCACACCGGCCGCGGCCGGCGGGATCCACCGGGGGAGCGCGCCGACGACCTGCGCCACGTACGGGGCCAGCTCATGGAGCGCCACCAGGGCCAGCACCGTCCCGCCGAGCACCAGCGGGGCCTGGAGCCGCCCCTTCGCGCCCGCCAGCGTCACCGCGAGCGCCGCCAGGCCCAGCAGCAGCGGCCGCAGCCAGTGGGTGTCGCCGAAGGTCCACAGCAGGCTCGGCACCAGGGTGACCGCCAGCCCCGGCCCGTACGCCGTCCAGGACGAGGTCCCGGGGTCGCGGCGGCGGCGCAGCGCGCCGACGGCCAGCGCGGGCACCGACACCGGCAGCGTGTACGCCTCCGGCGAGGTCACGTCCCACGCCAGGAGCCGCGTCCAGGCCGCGAGCACCAGGAGCACCGCCGCCAGGTGCCCGGCGGCCGGCCGGCGCTCGGCCCGCAGCGCGGTGGCCGCCGCGATCACCCCGCACAGCCCGAGCACCAGCGAGAGCGGCCCGGGGCGGCCGGCGGCGAGCACCAGGGCGATCAGGGCCGCCAGGCCCGACACCGCCTCCACCGGCAGGGCCACCGGATGACGCCCCAGCCGGGCGCCGACGGCCGCGGCGGCCGCCGGGACGGCGAGGAGGAACAGCGCCGCCTGGTGCGCCGGCAGCCCGGAGGCCGCCGCCGCGGCGCCGACCAGGCCCGTGGCCGCCAGCGTCGCGGCGCAGGCGGCCACCGCCGGGCGCACCGTCCCGCCGGCCCGCAGCGCGACCGCGGCCAGTGCCGCCGTCAGCACCCCGAGCACGGTGAACGTCGCCGGGCGGGTCGCCAGCGACAGCAGCGCCACGCTCACCGACGCCGTCAGGCCGTACACCAGGGCCACCACCGGCACCGCCGAGGCCGGGGCCGGCCGGTGCGCCGCCCACGCCAGCAGCCCGAGCGCCGTGACGAGCTGCCAGGCCACGGTGAGCGTCCAGGGGACGTCGGCCACGGCCGGCACCACCAGCAGGGCCGCCCAGGCGAGCCCCGCCGCGACACAGACCGCCGCCCGCCGCAGCCGGCCGGCCGCCTCGGCCCCGGCCACCGGCAGGGGCAGCGCCCCGGGACGGAACGCCGCCACCGCCGCGGTCGCCGCCAGCACCGCCAGGACCACCGGCGTGGCCCACAGCGAGGACAGCGGCCACTCGACCGGCAGCGCCTCGCGCGCTCCGGAGGGAGCGCCCTCCCACACACCGGCCGGCCAGGAGGCCGGACCCACCAGGGAGAGCAGCACCAGCGGGACCGCCGAGAGGGCCGAGACCGCCTGGACGGTGCCGGCCGCCACGGCCAGCCCCCGGCGCACGCCCGCCGGCAGCTCCGTCCGCAGCACCAGGAGCAGGGCCGTGCCGCACAGCAGGTAGCCGAGCACGCCCCACCCCGGCGGCACCGCGGCGCGGACCGCGCCGCCCACCGCCGCCACCCCGGACACGCCCGCCACCAGGGCGGCCGCCACGGCGACCGCGGGGGCGCGCCACGCCCACCACAGGGCCAGGGCGGCTCCCGCGAGCAGCAGCACACCCGGCAGGACGGCCTCGGCCGGCGAACCGGCGGCCACCGAACGCTGGAGACCGGTCAGCAGCGCGCCGCCCCCGGTGACCGCCGCCGCGACCCCGGCGATCCCGCGCAGCACGGCCGGCCGCGCCCGCAGCGCCGCCACCACGTCCAGGGCGGCCGTCGCCAGCAGCGCCCACGCCACGTCGGGCGTGCCCGGCACGTCGGACAGCGCCCAGAGCGGCAGGGCGAGCTGGGCGGTGAGCACGGCCGCCGGCAGCGGGGTGGACAGCCGGGGCAGCAGCAGGCCGTGCGCCGACCAGAGGGCGGAGAGCAGCGTCGCGGCCACCGCCGTGTACAGGACGCCGTCGGCGCCGGGGAACGCCACCCGGTGCAGGGCGTACGCGTCGAGCACGGTCAGCACCAGCGCCACCACGCCCACCGCCTCCGCCGTCGCGCGCAGACCGCGGCGGAGCAGGGCGGCCGGTGCGGCGAGGGCGGCGACCGTGACGGCGCCGAGCACCGCCGAGCGGCCGCCGATCCCCATCTGCCCCCAGCTCACCAGGGTGAACGCGACGGCGGCCACCGCCAGCAGCAGCCCGCCGAGCACCAGCAGCAGGTTCTGCACACCGGGCCCCGAGGTCTCGGCGCCGCGCTCCGGCGGGGCGGGCCAGGCACCGGCCGGCGGGGCGCCGGCCGGCTTCGGCGGAGCGGGCGGGGATCCGGCGGTCCAGGCACCGGCGGGCGGGGCCGGCGGGCTCGCGGGCACGGCGCCCGCGCCCCGCAGGGCGGCCAGCAGCCAGGACCGCCGGGCCAGCAACTGGGCCCGGCGGGCGTCCAGTCGGCGCAGCTCACTGTCGAGGATCGCCAGTTCCTCGGCGGGCGGTGGGACGTAGGTCATGGCCGCAGTGTGGCGGCGGCCACACCCCGCGGACATGGGCGCGGGTACTCACCTCCGCGCTGAGTACACCCCCGCCGCACCGCCCCGGGCGCAGACTGGGGGCATGGACTGGTGCCGCTACCGCTTCCGCAGCGTCTGGGAACTGCCCGCCGCGCCCGACGCGGTCTTCCGGGTGCTGGAGCGCGCCGAGGACTACCCGCGCTGGTGGCCCCAGGTCCGCGAAGTCACCCCGGCGTCGGCGGAGTCGGGCACCGCGCGGTTCCGCTCGTTCCTCCCGTACGACCTGCGGGTCACCGTCCGCGCGCGGCGGCGCGACCCGGTCGCCCGGGTGCTGGAGATCTCCATGGAGGGGGATCTCGTGGGGTGGTCGCGCTGGAGCCTCACCGCCGCGGGCGACGGCACCCGGGCGCTCTACGAGCAGGAGGTGGAGGTGCGCAGACCCTTGATGCGCCGCCTCGCGCTGCCGTGCCGCCCGCTGTTCCGCGCCAACCACGCGGTGATGATGCGCGCCGGCCGCAAGGGGCTCGCCGCCCGCCTCGAAGCGGTTTGAACGAACGGCGCGACGACCTGTATGGTTCAGTCCGTTCCCGGGCGATTAGCTCAGTGGGAGAGCGCTTCGTTCACACCGAAGAGGTCACTGGTTCGAACCCAGTATCGCCCACCGGGAGAGGCCGGTCCGTCGACGACGGACCGGCCTTCCGCATTCCGGCGCGGTGTCGCGCCCGCCGTGCCTCACGCCGCCGCCGGCAGCTCCGGACGCAGCGGCCAGGACGGGTCCACGATCTCCGGCGTACCGCTGCGCGCGAACCACGCCTGGAGCCCGCGCGCCTGCGCCGCGTGCCACACCGCCTGGAGGGTGTGCAGCTCCGCCGCCGACAGCCGCTCCATCCGGGACGCGAACCGCCGGCCCACCGCCCGCACGACCTCCAGCGCCGCCACCGCGTCGACGGCGGCGTCGTGCGCCCCGTCGAGCACCACCTCGTACTGCTCGCACAGGTCCGTCAGGGTGCGCCTTCCCTTGCGGTAGCGGTCCAGATGCTTGTCCAGCACCCGCGGGTCCAGCACGCACAGCGGCGTGGCGCCCAGGTACCGGCCGAGCGACGACGCCCGGTGGCGGCGCAACTCCCGGTCCAGGATCGTCAGATCGAACGGCGCGTTCATCACGACCAGCGGCCGTGACGCCGCGCAGTGCTCGGCCAGCGAACGGGCTATCTCCTCCATCACCGGCGACGGCCAGCGGCCGTTGCGCTGGAGGTGATCGTCCGTCAGCCCGTGCACCTCGGTGGCGGCGGGCGGCACCGGGATCCCCGGATTCACCAGCCACCGGGTGATGCGCGGCCGTCCGCCGGGCGTGTCCTGGACGACGACGGCGGCGGACACGATCCGGTCCTCCTCGACGTCCACTCCGGTTGTCTCCGTGTCAAATGCGGCCAGCGGGCCGTCGAACCATTGCGTCATCCCCGAACTCCTCGCGCGTGCCTGGCAGATGGCGACAACCCCTGCCCGAACCGGTGATACCCGGACCGTTTGCGCCGTACGCCGCGCGGTGACAACACAGGTGACGGGGAAGGACATTCGACATGGCGCTCGCCCAGCCCGAACCGGGCGGGCTGCTGCCCCAGCGGAGCGTTCCGCTGCGGGGCGCACTCGCCACCACCGCCTGCATGGAGACCCTCCAGGTGGGCTATCTGCACGCGGTCGCCGCCGCGGCCGGCTGCTCGCTCTCCCAGCCGTTCCCGGACAACGGCATCGACTGGCACGTCAGCCACGGATCGCCCGCCCACACGGTCGACGACGAGGTGACCATCAAGGTGCAGCTCAAGTGCACCTACCAACTGCCGCCGCACCCGCGGGGACCGGCGTTCTCCTTCACCCTGGACAACGACCACCTGGTGAAGCTGGCCCGCACACCGGTCTCCGTCCACAAGATCCTGGTCGTCATGATCGTCCCGCGGAGCCGGGACGAATGGCTCCGCGCCGGGCACGACCGGCTCGACCTGCGGCACTGCTGCTACTGGACCAATCTGGCAGGCCACCCGGTGACGGGCAGACGCCGGACGACCGTACGCATCCCGACCGCGCGGATCTTCGACGACCGGGCGCTCTGCGAGATCATGACGCGCGTCGGGGCGGGAGGGAGACCCTGATGCACCGGTCCTTCGACGAGTACGCCCAGCCGCCCGACCCCCACCCGCTGTCCTGGACCGGCCACGCCGGACCGGACCCCTCCCAGGTCGACCCCGCGGTGCTCGGCGCACTCCTCGCCCGGCACGGCTGGTCCCGCCGCGGCGGGAGCGCGGGGCACTACTCCCGCTGGACCCCGCCCGGCCCCGCCGCTTCCGGCGGCAGCCTGCTGGTCCCCGTGAGCCGCGCCTTCCCCGACTGCGACGACCTCATCGGCGAGGCGCTCACCGCCCTCGCGCGCAGCGGGACACCCGCCGCGCGCGAGGTCCTCGTCTCCCTCACCGTGCCCAGCGACGAGATCCGCTGGTGGCGCGACATCCCCCACGAACCCGAGGGCACCGCCTCCTGGACGGCGCAGGAACAGCTCCGCTCCGCGGCGCGCCAGATGCTCCTCGCCGGCGCGCTCGCCGTCCGCGGCCGGGCCGGCTACTACGGCGCCCGGCACCGCAGGGCCGCCGCCGCAGGGCTCGCCGGAGTCCTGGTCGGCCCGGCGCCCGGCGGCCGGAGCCTGACCGCCTTCGTCCCCGTGCGGACCGGCCGCGCCCTCGCCGTACGGCTCTCCCACGCCCTCCAGGCGGCGCGCGAGGCGATCGACTACCAGCGGGCGGCCGGTGGGACCGAGGCCTTCGACGCGGCGGTCCGCGCCGGGGTCAGCCGGGAGCTCACCGAGGCGGTCGTCGCCCTGGTCCGGGGCACCGAGGGCGCGCGGGTCGCCCTGGAGTGGTCACCGGCGGCGGGCGTGCCCCAGGGCTGCGGGGCCCGGATGGAGCCGGTGGAGTTCTCCGCGGGGGACCTCCCCGCGCTGCGCGCCGCCGGAGCGCGCTACCTGCGCGACGAGCCCTCGGTGCCCGTGCAGCTCACCGGCACCGTGGTGCGCCTGCGCCGCTCCGGTCCCACCGGCCCCGGGACCGTGCGGCTGCGGGTGCTCGCGGGCGCGGACGTGCCGCATGTGCGCGTGGTCCTCGACGAGGAGGCGTACCGCACCGCGGGGCGGGCCCACCTCGACGGGCTGCCGGTGCGGGTGGCGGGACGGCTGGAGAGCCGGGGCGGCTTCCGGCGGCTGACCGGTGCGACGAGCCCCGTCCCGGTGCGGGTCGACGACGCCGAACGCGACCGGCTGATCAAGTCGCTCCGGGAGGGCGGCGACCTGCCCGCCGGGGCGGACGCGACCGGGGACGACGGCGCCGGCCCCGCCTGAGCGGGCCGCCCGGCGCCCCGCCGGGCCCGGGGCCCGCGACCGTTTCGCGGGCGGCCCCCCGGGCTCGGTACGATTCCTTACTGCGGTGTGCACCACGCACCCGCGCATCCGCCTTCAGTCAGGAGAGACCGGTGTCAGACGTCCGTGTGATCATCCAACGCGATTCCGAGCGGGAAGAGCGCGTGGTGACGACGGGCACGACGGCCGCCGAGCTCTTCCCCGGTGAGCGCACCGTCGTCGCCGCCCGCGTCGGGGGCGAGCTGAAGGACCTCGCCCACGAGGTCCGCGACGGCGATGAGGTCGAGCCCGTCGAGATCTCCTCCGAGGACGGCCTGAACATCCTGCGCCACTCCACCGCGCACGTCATGGCCCAGGCCGTGCAGGAGCTCTTCCCCGAGGCCAAGCTCGGCATCGGCCCGCCGGTCAAGGACGGCTTCTACTACGACTTCGACGTCGAGAAGCCGTTCACCCCCGAGGACCTCAAGGCCGTCGAGAAGAAGATGCAGGAGATCCAGAAGCGCGGCCAGCGCTTCTCGCGCCGTGTCGTCAGCGACGACGCCGCCCGCGAGGAGCTCGCCGACGAGCCGTACAAGCTGGAGCTCATCGGCCTCAAGGGCGCCGCCTCCCACGACGACGGCGCGGACGTCGAGGTCGGCGCCGGCGAGCTGACGATCTACGACAACCTCGACGCCAAGACCGGCGACCTGTGCTGGAAGGACCTCTGCCGCGGTCCCCACCTGCCCACCACCCGCGCCATCCCCGCGTTCAAGCTGATGCGCAACGCCGCCGCGTACTGGCGCGGCAGCGAGAAGAACCCGATGCTCCAGCGGATCTACGGCACCGCCTGGCCCTCGAAGGACGAGCTGAAGGCCCACCTGGACTTCCTCGCCGAGGCCGAGAAGCGCGACCACCGCAAGCTCGGCAACGAGCTGGACCTCTTCTCCGTCCCCGACGAGATCGGCTCCGGCCTCGCCGTCTTCCACCCCAAGGGCGGCATCATCCGCCGGGTCATGGAGGACTACTCGCGCACCCGGCACGAGGAGGAGGGCTACGAGTTCGTCTACACGCCCCACGCGACCAAGGGCGCGCTCTTCGAGAAGTCGGGCCACCTCGACTGGTACGCCGAGGGCATGTACCCGCCCATGCAGCTCGACCAGGGCGTGGACTACTACCTCAAGCCCATGAACTGCCCGATGCACAACCTGATCTTCGACGCGCGCGGCCGCTCCTACCGCGAACTGCCGCTGCGCCTCTTCGAGTTCGGGACGGTGTACCGGTACGAGAAGTCCGGCGTGGTGCACGGCCTCACCCGCGCCCGCGGCTTCACCCAGGACGACGCGCACATCTACTGCACCCGCGAGCAGATGGCCGACGAGCTCGACCGCACGCTCACCTTCGTGCTCAACCTGCTGCGCGACTACGGTCTGAACGACTTCTACCTGGAGCTGTCCACCAAGGACCCGGAGAAGTTCGTCGGCTCGGACGAGGCGTGGGAGGAGGCCACCGCCGTCCTCCAGCAGGTCGCCGAGAAGCAGGGACTGGAACTCGTCGCGGACCCGGGCGGCGCCGCCTTCTACGGTCCGAAGATCTCCGTGCAGGCGCGGGACGCCATCGGCCGCACCTGGCAGATGTCCACCGTGCAGCTCGACTTCAACCTGCCGGAGCGCTTCGACCTGGAGTACACCGGCCCCGACGGGAGCAAGCAGCGCCCGGTCATGATCCACCGCGCGCTGTTCGGCTCGATCGAGCGGTTCTTCGCGGTGCTGCTGGAGCACTACGCGGGCGCGATGCCGCCGTGGCTGGCGCCCGTCCAGGCGGTCGGCATCCCGATCGGCGACGCGCACGTCGAGTACCTCCAGGCCTTCGCGGCGGACGCGAAGAAGAAGGGCCTGCGGGTCGAGGTCGACGCCTCCTCGGACCGGATGCAGAAGAAGATCCGCAACCAGCAGAAGCAGAAGGTGCCCTTCATGGTCATCGTCGGCGACGACGACATGAACGCGGGCACGGTCTCCTTCCGCTACCGCGACGGCTCCCAGGAGAACGGCATCCCGCGCGAGGAGGCCCTGGCCAAGCTCGCCGACGTGGTGGAGCGCCGCGTCCAGGTGTGACGCGACCCCCTGCCCCGGGCGGGGGAGGACACGAGGGGCGGCCCCTTTCCGGGGCCGCCCCTCGCCGCGTCCCGCGGGACGCGGCGAATATGCTGGCACGCATGACGACTGAGCCGGAGCAGCAGATCGGAGTCGGGACGCCTGACGCGTTCCAGCGCCTGTGGACGCCCCACCGGATGGCGTACATCCAGGGTGAGAACAAGCCGACCGGCCCGGAGGCCGGCGACGGCTGTCCGTTCTGCTCGATCCCGTCGAAGTCGGACGAGGACGGCCTGATCGTCGCCCGCGGCGAGAGCGTCTACGCGGTGCTCAACCTGTACCCGTACAACGGCGGCCACCTCATGGTCGTCCCCTACCGGCACGTCGCCGACTACACCGAGCTGGACGACGCCGAGACGGCCGAGCTGGCCCGGCTGACCAAGCAGGCCATGGTGGCGCTGCGGGTGGCGTCCGGGGCGCACGGCTTCAACATCGGGCTGAACCAGGGCAGTGCGGCGGGCGCGGGCATCGCCGCGCACCTGCATCAGCACATCGTGCCCAGATGGGGCGGGGACACCAACTTCATGCCGGTGATCGGCGCCACCAAGGTGCTGCCCCAGCTCCTCGGCGACACCCGCCGGATGCTGTCCGACGCCTGGCCCCGCTGAGACCTCCCGCCGCACGCCGCGGGGGCCGGGAGGACATCCTCCCGGCCCCCGCGGCGTACGGGCACTACGCGTCGTAGACGTCGGCCCTGCCCGGCGACGGGTCCTGCACCGCGCCGCTGACCATCATCGAGCGGTTGCCGAAGCGCTCGGTGTCCACGCCGTTCTCCTGGAGCACCCGGATCGCGGCGGCGTGGGCCGCGCGCAGGACGGGTGTCGCGGCGCGCAGCGCGTCGTCGGCCATGAACCGGTGCCGCCACGGCTTGTCCGCCCACGCGTGGCGCAGGCCGAACGGCTCCGGCAGGACGAGCTTGCCGCCCAGGAAGTCCAGCAGCGGCGGGTACCAGGTGAGGGGCGCGCGCACGGCGAGGCGCACCACCTCGGGGGCGTCGATCAGCGGCAGCGTCCGGTCCACCGTCTCCCAGAAGCGGACGGTCTTGGCCACGGTGACCGTCTTGGGCTCGGGCTTGCTGGTGAACAGCGAGTGGACGGGGCCGAGGGCGTGGCCCGTGACCTCCACACGCAGGGTCTCGTGCAGCACGGTGACGGTGATCATCATGGTGATCACCAACTGGCCGTCCCAGAGCGTGAACTGGACGCCCAGGTAGTGCCGGTTGCCGCCGCCGAACTGCTGGTGGTTGCAGATCCGCTGGATCTCGTGGCCCTTGACCTGGAAGTTGTCGACCTCCTGGCCCTCGGGCCGGGCGACGGCGCCCGCGTTCTCGCCGACCGGGGAGACGATCCAGTGGCGGACGGACGGCTTGGGGAATCCGCCCGAGTTGAGCGGGCCGCGCTCCAGCAGCTTCAGCTTGTCGTGGATGGCCCGTATGACGTCCCAGCTCCGGAACTGGTTGATCTCCTTGCCGGGGTCCTTGGAGACCAGCTCCTCGGCCATCTGCCAGCTTCCCCAGCGGGTGCCCATGCCGAGTATGCCCTTGGGCCCGGCGTAGAAGACGACGTTGGAGTGCTGCTCGGCGGTGAGCTTGTGCAGGCCCTGGCGCAGTTGTTCGCGGGCGGTCTCGTTCGGGTTGCCGGGGACGGCCTCGGGGATCTTGGCGCCGACGCCGCCGCCGGACAGCAGGCTGTCCCAGCGCTCCCGCAGGTCACGGGCGGTGGACTCGCAGATCCGCTTGGCGAGCAGCCAGCCGACCACGGGCGCGACGATCATGCCGCGGATGTAGTAGCCCCAGAACCCGGAGAACGGCAGCTTCAGCAGCATGATCACCGCGAGCGCCCCGAGGCCGACGAGCAGCACGGTGCCGGCGGCGCCCGCGCGCTTGTTCTGGGCTCCGGCGAGGGTGCGGCGGAGCTGGAAGACGCCCATCCACAGCAGCAGTCCGGGCAGGAAGAGCAGCCCGCACAGCGCCATCACGACGGTGAGCCGGGTGTCCCGCTCCTTGCGGATGCGGGAGGCGGCGAGGCAGTGCTCCACCACCGCCTGCGGTTCGGTGCCGAAGGACTGGATCAGCCCCTTGCGCCCGCCGCCGAGCATCCTGACCTGGACCGCGCGGGAGAACGCCTCGCCGAGGTTGGGCTCGAAGAGGGAGAACTTGCCCTTCTTCACGTCCGACTTGTGCCAGTCGCTGTTGGCCTTGAGGATGTCGGCGACCGGGCTGTCCCGGTACGCGGCGGAGGCCAGCGCATGCGTGGCCGCGGTCTGTCCGGCCGACCCCGTGAGCGGGACCTGGGCCCCGGGTGAGAAATCGAATCCGTCTGTCACTACCGCCCCCATCGCCGCAAGCGTCCGCACTGCGGCCTGTTCCCAACTGCCGCGCCCCGCACACCTGGTGAGCTGGGCACCTGAAGGGTATCGGGGGCGGGGCGGGCGCGGCAGTGGACATTCGGGGGGCGCCCGCCCCGTGGATGCTCCGACGGGTGTTTTCGGTCAGCGGGCGCCGGCCCCCACCTCCGCGCGCATCCGGTCGGCGACCTGCTGCGGCATGGGTTCGTGGCGGGCGTACGCCCGGCTGAACCGGCCGGTGCCGTGGGAGAGCGAGCGCAGGTCGACCGCGTACCGGCCGATCTCGATCTCCGGGACCTCGGCCCGCACCACGGTGCGGGAGTCGCCGGTCTGTTCGGTGCCGACGACCCGGCCGCGCCGGCCGGAGAGATCGCTCATCACCGTGCCGACGTACTCGTCCGCCACCAGGACCTCGACCTCGGCCACCGGCTCCAGCAGGTGGATCCGCGTCTGGGACGCCGCCTCGCGCAGCGCGAGGGCCCCCGCGGTCTGGAAGGCGGCGTCCGAGGAGTCGACCGAGTGCGCCTTGCCGTCGCGCAGGGTGACCCGCACGTCGACCAGCGGATATCCGGCGACGACCCCGCGCGCTGCCTGCGCCCGTACGCCCTTCTCGACCGAGGGGATGAACTGGCGCGGAACCGCCCCTCCGACGACCTTGTCGACGAACTCGATCCCCGAACCGGCGGGCAGCGGCTCCACGTCGATCTCGCAGATCGCGTACTGCCCGTGGCCGCCGGACTGCTTCACGTGCCGCCCGCGGCCCGCGGCGTTCGCGCCGAAGGTCTCCCGGAGCGGGACCCGGTGCGGGACGACGTCGACCTGCACGCCGTAGCGGTTGCGCAGCCGTTCCAGGGCGACGTCGGCGTGGGCCTCGCCCATGCACCAGAGCACCACCTGGCGGGTGTCCTGGTTCTGTTCGAGGCGCATGGTCGGGTCCTCGGCGGCGAGCCGTGCGAGCCCCTGGGAGAGCTTGTCCTCGTCGGCCTTGCTGTGGGCCTCGATGGCGAGCGGCAGCAGGGGGTCCGGCATCCGCCACGGCTCCATCAGCAGCGGTTCGTCCCTGGCAGACAGGGTGTCCCCGGTCTCCGCGCGGGACAGCTTCGCGACACAGGCGAGGTCGCCGGCGACGGCGTGGGGGAGGGGCCGCTGCTGTTTGCCGAACGGCGCGGTGAGCGCGCCGACCTTCTCGTCGACGTCGTGGTCCTCGTGCCCGCGGTCGGCGAGGCCGTGCCCCGAGACATGGACGGTCTCGTCGGGGCGCAGCGTCCCGGAGAACACCCGCACCAGCGAGATCCGGCCGACGTACGGGTCCGAGGCGGTCTTGACGACCTCGGCCACCAGCGGCCCCGCGGGGTCGCAGGCGACGGCGGGCCGGGCCTCGCCGTCGGGGGTGGTCACGGCGGGGGCGGGGTGCTCCAGCGGGGTGGGGAAGCCGCCGGTGATCAGTTCCAGCAGCTCGACGGTGCCGAGTCCCTGGCGGGCGTCGCCGCCGGCCGGGGCGGCGGCCAGCACGGGGTGGAAGGTCCCGCGGGCCACGGCCTTCTCCAGGTCGCCGACGAGCGTGGTGAGGTCGATCTCCTCGCCGCCGAGGTAGCGGTCCATGAGGGTCTCGTCCTCGCTCTCCGCGATGATCCCCTCGATCAGCCGGTTGCGGGCCCCGTCGATGAGCGCGGCCTCCTCCGGGTCCGGGTCCCGTTCGGTGCGCTCGCCGGTCGCGTAGTCGAAGACCTTGCGGCTGAGCAGTCCGGTGAGGCCGGTCACCGGGCTGTGCCCGTCGGCGTGCGGGGCGCCGTGGCGGGGCAGGTAGAGCGGCAGCACGGCGTCCGGGTCGTCGCCGCCGAAGATCCGGCCGCACACGGCGGTGAGCTCGTCGAAGCCGGTGCGCGCGGTCTCCAGGTGGGTGACGACGATCGCGCGCGGCATGCCGACCGCCGCGCACTCCTCCCACACCGCGCGGGTGGCGCCGTCGACGGCGTCCGCCTCCTGGGCGGCGGAGACCACGAAGAGGGCCGCGTCCGCCGCGCGCAGACCGGCCCGCAGTTCGCCGACGAAGTCGGCGTACCCGGGGGTGTCCAGCAGGTTGATCTTGCACCCGCCCCAGCCGAGCGGCACGAGGGAGAGCTGTACGGAGCGCTGCTGGCGGTGCTCGATCTCGTCGTGGTCGGAGACGGTCGCGCCGTCCTCGACGCGGCCGGCCCGGGTCACCGCCCCCGCGGTGAGGGCCAGGGCCTCGACGAGCGTGGTCTTGCCCGATCCGCTGTGGCCGACCAGCACCACGTTCCGTACGGACGCGGGGTGGTCGGCCGTTACCGCTCTGCCGGCGGCTCCGGGGTGTGTGCGTGATGTGGCGCCCATGATTCTGCCTCCCGATCGGTGGCACGGGGGAGAGGAATCCGCGGGCGCGGGAGGCCGGGACGGGCCCCGGGCGGTGTCCGGGGCAGCTCCGGCGGTGCCCGCGGTCGTCATTCGAGCTTTCCACTGTCGGGGGGTTGCGTCCATACGTCGGACGCCGGGGCCCCTGTCCGGGTCCCGGCGCCGGGTCCCGCGGGTGGTGACTACGATGGGCCAGCCGGTGGCCGAAGGGGCCGCGCGGCTCACCGAGCCCTCGGGAAGGCCATGCTGAACAAGTACGCGCGTGCATTCTTCACGCGTGTCCTCACACCGTTCGCCGCGTTTCTGCTCCGCCGCGGGGTGAGCCCCGACGCCGTCACGCTCATCGGCACCGCGGGGGTCATGGCGGGAGCGCTGGTCTTCTTCCCCAGGGGCGAGTTCTTCTGGGGCACGATCGTCATCACGCTGTTCGTGTTCTCCGACCTCGTCGACGGGAACATGGCGCGCCAGGCGGGCGTCTCCAGCCGCTGGGGCGCGTTCCTCGACTCCACGCTGGACCGCGTCGCCGACGGCGCGATCTTCGGCGGCTTCGCGCTCTGGTACGCGGGCAACGGCGACAACGACGTGCTGTGCGCGGTCTCGATCTTCTGCCTCGCCAGCGGACAGGTGGTCTCCTACACCAAGGCGCGCGGCGAGTCGATCGGCCTGCCGGTGGCGGTGAACGGGCTCATCGAGCGCGCCGAGCGGCTGGTGATCTCCCTGGTCGCCGCGGGCCTCGCCGGGCTGCACGCCTTCGGTGTGCCGGGCATCGACGTCCTGCTGCCGATCGCGCTGTGGATCGTCGCGGTGGGCAGCCTGGTGACCCTGGGGCAGCGGGTCGTGACCGTGCGCCGGGAGTCGGCCGAGGCGGAGGCCGCGGCCGCCGCCGGTCCGGACGCCCCGGGCACGGACACCGCGGGGGCGCGGCCGCAGGGAGGCGAGACCCCGTGATGCGCGACCGTCTCACCGACGCCCTGTACGGCCTCGGCTGGGCCGCGGTGAAGAAGCTCCCCGAGCCCGCCGCCGCCCGCCTCGGCCGCACCATCGCCGACAGCGTCTGGAAGCGGCGCGGCAAGGGCGTGCTCCGGCTGGAGGCCAATCTCGCCCGGGTCGTCCCCGACGCCGGCCCCGAGCGCCTCGCCGAGCTGTCGAAGGCCGGGATGCGCTCCTACATGCGCTACTGGATGGAGTCCTTCCGGCTGCCCGCCTGGAGCCAGGAGCGCGCCCGGCACAGCTTCGACCCCAAGGACGTCCACCACCTCACCGACGGGCTGGCCACCGGCCGGGGGGTCGTCCTCGCCCTGCCCCACCTCGCCAACTGGGACGTCGCCGGGATCTGGGTGACGCGCGCGCTGGGCGTCCCGTTCACCACCGTCGCCGAGCGCCTGAAGCCCGAGAGCCTCTACGACCGCTTCGTCGCCTACCGGGAGAGCCTCGGCATGGAGGTGCTGCCCCACACCGGGGGAGCGGCCTTCGGCACCCTGGCCCGGCGGCTGCGCGAGGGCGGGCTCGTCTGCCTGGTCGCCGACCGCGACCTGTCGGCGTCCGGCGTGGAGGTGGACTTCTTCGGCGCCACCGCCCGGATGCCCGCCGGCCCCGCGCTGCTCGCCCAGCAGACCGGCGCCCTGCTGCTGCCGGTCACCCTCTGGTACGACGAGACCTCGGTGATGAAGGGCCGCGTCCATCCGCCCGTCGAGGTGCCCGAGTCAGGTACGCGGGCCGAGAAGACGTCCTCGATGACGCAGGCCCTCGCCGACGCCTTCGCCGGGGGCATCGCCGAACACCCGGAGGACTGGCACATGCTGCAACGGCTCTGGCTCGCCGATCTCGAGGAGCGCCCCGCGTGAAGATCGGCATCGTCTGCCCGTACTCCTGGGACGTGCCCGGCGGTGTGCAGTTCCACATCAGGGACCTCGCCGACCACCTGATCCGGCTCGGCCACGACGTCTCCGTGCTCGCCCCCGCCGACGACGACACGCCCCTGCCGCCGTACGTCGTCTCCGCGGGCCGCGCGGTGCCGGTGCCGTACAACGGCTCGGTCGCCCGGCTCAACTTCGGCTTCCTGTCCGCGGCCCGGGTGCGGCGCTGGCTGCACGACGGCACGTTCGACGTGATCCACATCCACGAGCCGGCCTCGCCGTCGCTCGGCCTGCTCTCGTGCTGGGCGGCCCAGGGGCCGATCGTCGCCACCTTCCACACGTCCAACCCGCGCTCGCGCGCCATGATCGCCGCCTATCCGATCCTCCAGCCCGCGCTGGAGAAGATCAGCGCCCGCATCGCGGTGAGCGAGTACGCGCGGCGGACGCTGGTCGAGCACCTCGGCGGCGACGCGGTCGTCATCCCGAACGGCGTCGACGTCGGCTTCTTCGAGAAGGCGGAGCCGAAGAAGGAGTGGCAGGGGGACACGATCGGCTTCATCGGCCGCATCGACGAACCCCGCAAGGGCCTGCCGGTGCTCATGAAGGCCCTGCCCGCCATCCTCGCCGAGTGCCCCGACACCCGGCTGCTCGTCGCGGGCCGGGGCGACGAGGAGGAGGCGGTCGCCTCGCTGCCCCGTGAGATGCGCTCGCGCGTCGAGTTCCTCGGGATGGTCAGCGACGAGGACAAGGCGCGGCTGCTGCGCAGCGTCGACGTGTACGTGGCGCCCAACACCGGGGGCGAGAGCTTCGGCATCATCCTGGTCGAGGCGATGTCGGCCGGCGCCCCCGTGCTCGCCGCCGACCTGGACGCCTTCGCGCAGGTGCTGGACCAGGGCGCGGCGGGGGAGCTGTTCGCCAACGAGGACGCCGGCGCGCTGGCCGCCGCCGCGGTGCGGCTGCTGCGCGATCCGGCCCGCCGCGCGGAACTGCGCGCCCGGGGCAGCGCCCATGTGCGCCGCTTCGACTGGTCGACGGTGGGGGCGGACATCCTCGCGGTCTACGAGACCGTGACGGACGGCGCCGCCTCGGTCGCCGCCGACGAACGCACCGGCCTGCGCGCCCGCTTCGGCCTCGCCGCCCGCGACTGAGCCCGCACGCGGGGGACTTGGGGGCTGCCGGGCCCGGGGGCCCGGGGCCACGGGGCGGCTCCCGCGGCCGGGACCCGGTGGCACGGGCCACCGGCCCCGCGCCCGTGCCGGGTTCCGGTGGCACGGGCCTCCGGTCCCGCTCGCGCGGCCGGGGTCCTCACGTCCCGTTGCCTGGGCGGCGAGGCCGCCGGGCTTGCTCCCGCGCCTGGTTCCGGGCGCCGAGACCGCCGGCCCGTCCCCGTGCCGGGTTCCGGCGGCACGGGCCTCCGGTCCCGCTCGCGCGGCCGGGGTCCTCACGTCCCGTTGCCCGGGCGCCGAGGCCACTGCGCCCGCTCCCGCGCCGGGGTCCCCAAGTCCCGTTGCCCGGGCGCCGAGACCGCGGGCCCGTGCCCCTGCCGGGGGCCGGGGCCGGGGCCGGGGCCGGGGCTCTGGGCCTCCGTCCCCGGGGCCCGGCACCCGGGCGGCCGGTGCGAGGCTGCCGGGGTGACGAGGGGCCGGGCCGTGGCCGGTAGCCTTGCGGCCCGTGAGCACCTTGATCTGGATCGTCGTCGCCCTCGTGCTGATCGGCATGTACCTGAGCTGGACGGCCGGCCGGCTCGACCGGCTCCACGCCCGGATCGACGCCGCGCGGGCCGCGCTCGACGCGCAGCTCCTGCGCCGCGCCTCGGTGGCCCAGGAGTTGGCGACCTCCGGCGTGCTCGATCCCGCCGCGTCGATCGTCCTCTACGAGGCCGCGCACGACGCCCGGCAGTCGGAGGAGGAGCACCGCGAGGTGGCCGAGAGCGAGCTGAGCGCCGCGCTGCGCGCCGTCTTCGGCGAGACGGAGCAGGTCGAGGCGCTGCGCGAGGTCCCGGGCGGCGACGAGGCGGCGACGGAGCTCGCGCAGGCGGTGCGCCGGGTGCCGATGGCCCGGCGCTTCCACAACGACGCGGTGCGCGCGGCCCGGGCGCTGCGCCGGCACCGCACGGTGCGCTGGTTCCGGCTGGCGGGCCACGCCCCGTTCCCCCTCGCGTTCGAGATGGACGACGAGCCGCCCACCGCGCTGGCGGACCGCCCCGCCTGACCCCCCGTCCGACCGCCCGCGCGGTCGGCCCGGCAGCCGGGCGGTCTCCGAGATGTGGCCTGCTCCGGGCGGGCGCCGGCGGCCCGGAAGGGCCCCGCCCGGCCCCCTGACCTCCCCCTGAGCGGGCCAAAACGATCCACCGCCTGTTCATTGGCCCTTGATGTGGACTGGTCCGCGGCTGTTCCATCGGTGACGCATCGCATCGTCGTCATCGAGTGAGGTCCTCCGTGTCCGTCAACCCCACCCCGCAGCCCGCCGACGCCCCGGCGACCGGTACCTCCCGCGTCAAGCGCGGCATGGCCGAGCAGCTCAAGGGCGGCGTGATCATGGATGTGGTCGACGCCGAGCAGGCGAAGATCGCCGAGGACGCCGGCGCCGTCGCCGTCATGGCCCTGGAGCGGGTGCCCGCCGACATCCGCAAGGACGGCGGAGTGGCCCGGATGTCCGACCCGAACATGATCGAGGAGATCATCGGCGCGGTCTCCATCCCCGTCATGGCCAAGTCGCGCATCGGCCACTTCGTCGAGGCCCAGGTGCTCCAGTCCCTCGGTGTCGACTACATCGACGAGTCCGAGGTCCTCACCCCGGCCGACGAGGTCAACCACTCCGACAAGTGGGCCTTCACCACCCCCTTCGTCTGCGGCGCCACCAACCTGGGCGAGGCCCTGCGCCGCATCGCCGAGGGCGCGGCCATGATCCGCTCCAAGGGCGAGGCCGGCACCGGCAACGTCGTCGAGGCCGTCCGCCACCTGCGCCAGATCAAGAACGAGATCGCCCGGCTGCGCGGCTTCGACAACAACGAGCTCTACGCCGCCGCCAAGGACCTGCGCGCGCCCTACGAGCTCGTCAAGGAGGTCGCCGAGCTCGGCAAGCTCCCCGTGGTGCTGTTCTCCGCCGGCGGCGTCGCCACTCCCGCGGACGCGGCGCTGATGCGCCAGCTCGGCGCCGAGGGCGTCTTCGTGGGCTCCGGCATCTTCAAGTCCGGCGACCCGGCCAAGCGCGCCGCCGCCATCGTCAAGGCGACCACCTTCTACGACGACCCGAAGGTCATCGCGGACGCCTCCCGCAACCTGGGCGAGGCCATGGTCGGCATCAACTGCGACACCCTCCCCGAGGCCGAGCGCTACGCGAACCGGGGCTGGTGATGACCTCACCCGTGATCGGCGTCCTGGCGCTCCAGGGCGACGTCCGGGAGCACCTGATCGCCCTGGCCGCGGCGGACGCCGTGGCCAGGCCGGTCCGGCGGCCCGAGGAACTGGCCGAGATCGACGGCCTGGTGATCCCCGGCGGCGAGTCCACGACCATGTCCAAGCTCGCCACCCTCTTCGGCATGGCGGAACCGCTGCGCGAGCGCATCGCCGCCGGCCTGCCCGTCTACGGCACCTGCGCCGGCCTGATCATGCTCGCCGACAAGATCCTCGACCCGCGCTCGGGCCAGGAGACCTTCGGCGGCATCGACATGATCGTGCGGCGCAACGCCTTCGGCCGGCAGAACGAGTCCTTCGAGGCCACCGTCGAGGTGGCCGGCGTCGGTCCCGTGGAGGGCGTCTTCATCCGGGCCCCCTGGGTGGAGTCCGTCGGCGCGGAGACCGAGGTGCTCGCCGAGCACGGCGGCCACATCGTCGCCGTCCGGCAGGGCGCCGTGCTCGCCACCTCGTTCCACCCCGAGCTCACCGGGGACCACCGCGTGCACGCGCTTTTCGTCGACATGGTGCGCGCGGGCAGGTGACCCGATCCCGGTAGGATCTCTGGGGTTCGTTCAGTAAAGGGTTACGCGAAGGAGACAGGCAGATGTCCGGCCACTCTAAATGGGCTACGACGAAGCACAAGAAGGCCGTGATCGACGCCAAGCGCGGCAAGCTCTTCGCGAAGCTGATCAAGAACATCGAGGTGGCGGCGCGCACCGGTGGCGCCGACATCGAAGGAAACCCGACGCTCTTCGACGCCATCCAGAAGGCCAAGAAGAGCTCCGTCCCGAACAAGAACATCGACTCGGCGGTCAAGCGCGGCGGCGGTCTCGAAGCCGGCGGCGTCGACTACGAGACGATCATGTACGAGGGCTACGGGCCCAACGGCGTCGCGGTGCTCATCGAGTGCCTCACCGACAACCGCAACCGTGCCGCGTCCGACGTCCGTGTCGCCATGACGCGCAACGGCGGCTCGATGGCCGACCCCGGTTCGGTGTCCTACCTGTTCAACCGCAAGGGCGTCGTCATCGTCCCCAAGGGTGAACTGTCCGAGGACGACGTCCTCGGCGCCGTCCTCGACGCCGGTGCCGAGGAGGTCAACGACATCGGCGAGTCCTTCGAGGTGCTCAGCGAGGCCACCGACCTGGTCGCGGTCCGCTCCGCCCTCCAGGAGGCCGGCATCGACTACGACTCGGCCGAGGCCAACTTCGTCCCGACCATGCAGGTCGAACTGGACGAGGAGGGCGCGCGCAAGATCTTCAAGCTGATCGACGCGCTGGAGGACAGCGACGACGTGCAGAACGTCTTCGCCAACTTCGACGTCTCGGACGACGTCATGGCGAAGGTCGACGCCTGACGCCTGCTCATATCGGCGGCACCGGACGGGCCGACGGGGGACACCCCCGTCGGCCCGTCCGCGCGTTGTCGGCGGCAGCGGATAACCTGCACGAACAGGTGACCGGAGAAGGGGGCGGCGTGCGCGTACTGGGTGTGGACCCGGGGCTGACGCGGTGCGGTGTCGGTGTGGTCGAAGGCGTGGCCGGCCGCCCGCTGACGATGCGCGCCGTCGGCGTCGTGCGCACCCCGCCCGACGAGGAGCTCGGCCGCCGGCTGGTCGCCATCGAGCAGGGCATCGAGCACTGGCTGGACGAGCACCGGCCCGACGTCGTCGCGGTGGAGAGGGTCTTCAGCCAGCACAACGTCCGCACGGTGATGGGCACGGCCCAGGCCAGCGCGGTCGCCATGCTCTGCGCCGCCCGGCGCGGCCTCCCCGTCGCCCTGCACACGCCCAGCGAGGTCAAGGCCGCGGTCACGGGCAGCGGCCGGGCCGACAAGTCGCAGGTCGGGGCCATGGTCACCCGGCTGCTGCGGCTCGACGCGCCCCCCAGGCCCGCCGACGCGGCCGACGCCCTCGCCCTCGCCATCTGCCACATCTGGCGCGCCCCCGTGCAGAACCGGCTCCAGCAGGCGGTGACGGCCCACCGGGCCGGCCGGCCCGCGGCCGGCGCGCGGTCCGGGCCCGTCACCTCCGTCCCGCCCGTCAGGAAAGGCCCGACCGCATGATCGCCTTTGTGAGCGGCACCGTCGCCGCGCTCGCCCCCACCACCGCGGTGATCGAGGTCGGCGGTGTCGGCATGGCCGTGCAGTGCGCCCCGAACACCCTGTCCGCCCTGCGCATCGGGCAGGAGGCCAGGCTGGCCACCTCCCTGGTGGTCCGCGAGGACTCGCTCACCCTGTACGGCTTCGCCGACGACGACGAGCGCCAGGTGTTCGAGCTGCTCCAGACCGCGAGCGGGGTCGGCCCCCGGCTGGCCCAGGCGATGCTCGCGGTCCACAGCCCGGACGCGCTGCGGGTGGCCGTCGCCACGGCCGACGAGAAGGCCCTCACCGCGGTGCCGGGCATCGGCAAGAAGGGCGCCCAGAAACTGCTGCTGGAGCTCAAGGACCGGCTCGGCGAGCCGCTGGGCACCCTCCCCGCGGTCGGCGCCCCGGTCACCCAGTCCTGGCGCGACCAGCTCCACGCCGCGCTCCTCGGCCTCGGCTACGCGACCAGGGAGGCCGACGAGGCCGTCACCGCGGTCGCCCCCCAGGCGGAGGCGATGGGCCCCGCCCCGGCCGTGGGGCCGCTGCTGCGGGCCGCCCTCCAGACCTTGAACCGCACCCGCTGAGCCGCCCGTCCTCCCCCCGGGGGCTCGGGGGGCCACCCGTCCGACAGGGCAACCGCCACCGTCCGCGCAAGAAGGCAGAAGACACCACGTGAACTGGGACGACGACACCACCGCCGACACCGAGCAGCGTCTCGTCGGCCCGTCGGCCGACGGCGAGGACCAGGCCGTGGAGGCGGCCCTGCGCCCCAAGTCGCTGCACGAGTTCGTCGGCCAGGAACGGGTGCGCGAACAGCTCGACCTGGTGCTCAAGGCCGCCCTCGCCCGCGGTGCCACCGCCGACCACGTGCTGCTCTCCGGCGCCCCCGGCCTCGGCAAGACCACCCTGTCGATGATCATCGCGGCCGAGATGAACGCCCCGATCCGCATCACCTCGGGCCCCGCCATCCAGCACGCGGGCGACCTCGCGGCGATCCTCTCCTCCCTCCAGGAGGGCGAGGTCCTCTTCCTCGACGAGATCCACCGGATGTCCCGGCCGGCCGAGGAGATGCTCTACATGGCCATGGAGGACTTCCGGGTCGACGTGATCGTCGGCAAGGGCCCCGGCGCCACCGCCATCCCGCTGGAGCTGCCCCCGTTCACCCTGGTCGGCGCGACGACCCGGGCCGGACTGCTGCCGCCGCCGCTGCGCGACCGCTTCGGCTTCACCGCCCACATGGAGTTCTACGAGCCCGCCGAACTGGAACGGGTGATCCACCGCTCCGCCCAGCTCCTGGACGTGGAGATCGACGCGGACGGCGCCGCCGAGATCGCCGGCCGCTCCCGCGGCACGCCCCGTATCGCCAACCGGCTGCTGCGCCGGGTGCGCGACTACGCGCAGGTCAAGGCGGACGGCCGGATCACCCGCGAGGTGGCCGAGGTGGCCCTCGGCGTGTACGAGGTCGACAGCCGGGGGCTCGACCGGCTCGACCGCGCCGTGCTGAAGGCGCTGCTGAAGCTCTTCGGCGGCGGCCCGGTGGGCCTGTCGACGCTCGCGGTCGCGGTCGGCGAGGAGCGGGAGACGGTGGAGGAGGTCGCGGAGCCCTTCCTGGTGCGGGAGGGTCTGCTGGCCCGTACACCCCGGGGCCGGGTGGCCACACCGGCGGCCTGGACGCACCTCGGACTCGTCCCGCCGCAGCAGGCGCCGGGCGCAAGCGGACAACAGGGGTTGTTCGGGGCGTGACGGCGAGGAGAGTCGTGCCCCGCGGAACCACGGTGGGATGCTGGGCGTTGTTCCAGTGATGCGGACTCGCTTAGACTCCGCCGATGCCGCCCTTCCAGGGACGGCGTGCCCACCCCCGTATACAGGCCGTTCGTCAGCGCGGTCGTGCGAAGGAATTCCCCGCCGTGGATATCTTGACCCTCCTCCCCTTCATCGTGCTCATCGGGGCCATGTTCCTGATGACCCGCTCCGCCAAGAAGAAGCAGCAGCAGGCCGCGAACATGCGCGACTCGATGCAGCCCGGCACCGGAGTGCGGACCATCGGTGGCATGTACGCGACCGTGAAGGAGGTCAACGACGACACGGTCCTCCTCGAGGCGGCCCCCGGCGTGCACCTGATCTTCGGCAAGAACGCCGTCGGCGCCGTGCTCTCGGACGAGGAGTACAACCGCATCGTCCACGGTGACGACGATGTCAGCGACGACAGCGCCACCGTCGTCCCGGACGACGCCTCCTCGCTGACCGCCGGCTCCGACGACGCGTCCGCGGACGACGACCGCGTCGACCTGGGCAAGAAGGACGCCGCCGACGAGACCGAGGCCAAGGACGGCAAGACCGACGGCAAGGCCGACGGCCAGGGCGACGCGAAGTAGTCATGATCGGGGACCGTCGCGGCGCACAGGCGCCGCGCGGTCCCCGGGTCGTGCCGACGCAACCCGGGGGCAGGCCCCACAACACTTCGTGGCCGCCGCGGCGCACACCCGGCGCCGGGGCGGTTGGACAGGGAGAAACGAGAAGGTGGCAGCACCGAACAGGGGCCGAAGGCCCACGGGGTCTCAGGGGAAGCCGGGGCGCGCCCTGGCTCTGATCCTGATCGCCATGGTCGCGCTCACGGGCGGCATGTTCTGGGCGGGTCAGCTCACGCCGCGCCTGGGCATCGACCTGGCGGGCGGTACGACCATCACGCTCCAGGCGAAGAACCAGCCGGGCGCCCCGAACGCCATCAACGAGACCAACATGAACACCGCGGTCGGCATCATCGAACGCCGTGTCAATGGTCTGGGTGTCTCCGAGGCCGAGGTTCAGACCCAGGGCAACTCGAACATCATCGTCAACATCCCCAAGGGGACCAACTCCCAGCAGGCCCGGGAGCAGGTCGGCACCACCGCCCAGCTCTACTTCCGGCCGGTGCTGACGGTCGCGGCCGGTGCGCCCGACCAGGAGCAGCCCGCCGCGAGCCCCAGCCCGAGCGCCTCGGAGTCCGGGAAGCCCGCGGACGGCGACAAGGCGACGGACAAGCCCGAGGCCGGTTCCCCGTCCCCCTCCGCGACCACCCAGGGCCGCGCGGTCACCGAGGGCCTGAAGGCCCCGGCCGCCAGCCCGTCGCCGTCGGGCTCCGGTGAGCCGAAGGCCTCCGAGAGCCCCGCGCCGTCCGACACCCCGGCGCCGGACCCGTCGGCCGACCCGGCCACCGCCGCGCTGCAGAAGAAGTTCACCGAGCTGAACTGCGCCGACGACAAGGCCCGCGGAGCGCTCGGCGACAACGTCAAGCCCAGCGACACCACCGTGGCCTGCGGCAAGAACAGCGCCGACCAGTGGGAGAAGTACATCCTCGGCCCGGCCGAGGTGGACGGCAAGGACGTCGACGACGCCAAGGGTGAGCTCGACCAGCAGCGTGGCCTGTGGAAGGTCACCATGGAGTTCACCGACAAGGGCGCCAAGAAGTTCTCCACGATCACCAGCCGCCTGTCGCAGCAGCAGCCCCCGATGAACCAGTTCGCCATCGTCCTCGACAGCGAAGTGGTCTCGGCCCCGCAGGTGAACCAGACGCTGAGCGCCAGCGCCGAGATCACCGGTGACTTCACCCAGGAGTCCGCCCAGAACCTGGGCAACATCCTGTCCTACGGCGCCCTGCCCCTGACCTTCGAGGAGCAGAGCGTCACCACCGTCACCGCCGCGCTCGGCGGCGAGCAGCTGGAGGCCGGTCTGATCGCCGGCGCCATCGGCCTGGCGCTGGTCATCGTCTACCTGGTGGTCTACTACCGCGGCCTGTCGCTGATCGCGATCCTCAGCCTCCTGGTCTCGGCGGTCCTGACGTACACGCTCATGGCGCTGCTCGGCCCGGCCATCGGCTTCGCGCTGAACCTGCCGGCGGTCTGCGGTGCCATCGTGGCCATCGGTATCACCGCGGACTCGTTCATCGTCTACTTCGAACGCATCCGCGACGAGATCCGCGAGGGGCGCACCCTGCGTCCGGCCGTGGAGCGTGCCTGGCCGCGTGCCCGGCGCACCATCCTGGTCTCCGACTTCGTGTCGTTCCTCTCCGCCGTGGTGCTGTTCGTCGTGACCGTCGGCAAGGTGCAGGGCTTCGCCTTCACCCTGGGTCTGACCACCCTGCTCGACGTGGTCGTGGTGTTCTTCTTCACCAAGCCGGTCATGACGATCCTGGCCCGCCGGAAGTTCTTCGCGGACGGTCACCCGTGGTCCGGGCTCGACCCGAAGCGGCTCGGTGCCAAGCCCCCGCTGCGCCGCTCCCGCCGCACCTCCGTCCCCACCGACCCGAAGGAGGCGTGAGATGTCGCGACTCGGCAATCTCGGCGCCCGTCTGTACCGCGGTGAGGTCGGCTACGACTTCGTCGCCAAGCGCAGGATCTGGTACGGCGTCTCCATCCTGATCACCATCACGGCCATCGTGGGCCTGGCGGTGCGCGGCCTGAACATGGGCATCGAGTTCAAGGGCGGCGCGGTCTTCACCACGCCCAAGGCCGAGGTCACGGTCTCCCAGGCGCAGGAGGTGGCGGAGGAGGCCTCGGGCCACGTCGCCATCGTCCAGGAGCTCGGCACCGGCGGTATGCGCATCCAGGTCAGCGAGCTGGACACCGCGCAGGCCGACAAGGTGCAGACCCGGCTCGCCGAGGAGTTCGGCGTCGACCGGGAGAAGATCAACGCCGAGCTGGTCGGACCGAGCTGGGGCGAGCAGATCGCCAACAAGGCGTGGACGGGCCTCGGCGTGTTCATGTTCCTGGTGGTGATCTACCTCGCGATCGCCTTCGAGTGGCGCATGGCCATCGCGGCGCTGATCGCCCTGATCCACGACATCACCATCACCGTCGGCGTGTACGCCCTGGTCGGCCTGGAGGTCACCCCGGGTACGGTGATCGGTCTGCTGACCATTCTCGGTTACTCGCTCTACGACACGGTGGTCGTCTTCGACTCCCTCAAGGAGAGCTCGAAGGACATCACCAAGCAGACCCGCTGGACCTACAGCGACGTCGCCAACCGCAGCATCAACAGCACCCTGGTGCGTTCCATCAACACCACGGTCGTCGCGCTCCTCCCGGTCGCCGGCCTGCTGTTCATCGGCGGCGGTGTCCTCGGCGCCGGCATGCTGAACGACATCTCGCTGTCGCTGTTCGTCGGTCTGGCCGCCGGCGCCTACTCCTCGATCTTCATCGCCACGCCGCTCGTCGCCGACTTCAAGGAGCGCGAGCCGCAGATGAAGGCCCTCAAGAAGCGGGTGCTCGCCAAGCGCGCGGCGGCCGCGGCCAAGGGCGAGACGGAGCCGGGCGCCGAGAGCGACACCGACTTCGACGGCGACGGGCCGGCCGACGGCGAGGCGGCCCCCGCGACCGCGGGCGCCGTGGTGGGCCAGCGCGGCCGTGGCCGCGGCCGTCCGTCGGGCAAGCGCCGATGACCGCCGCGGACACCCGCGACCTGCTGCTCAGCCGGATCCGGGACGTCGCCGACTACCCGAAGCCGGGCGTGGTGTTCAAGGACATCACCCCCCTGCTCGCCGACCCGGTCGCCTTCACGGCGCTCACCGACGAGCTCAGCGGGTTCTGCGAGCGGTACGGGGCCACGAAGATCGTCGGCCTGGAGGCCCGCGGCTTCATCCTGGCCGCGCCGGTCGCCGTCCGCTCGGGCATCGGCTTCGTCCCCGTCCGCAAGGCGGGCAAGCTGCCCGGGGCGACGCTGTCCCAGGCGTACGAGCTGGAGTACGGCAGCGCCGAGATCGAGGTGCACGCCGAGGACCTCAGCGCGGGCGACCGCGTCATGGTCATCGACGACGTGCTCGCCACCGGCGGCACCGCGGAGGCCTCGCTGGACCTGATCCGGCGGGCCGGCGCGGACGTCGCGGGCGTCGCGGTCCTGATGGAGCTCGCCTTCCTCGGCGGTCGGGCCCGGCTCGACGGCGCCCTGCGCGGGGCTCCGCTGGAGGCCCTGATCACGCTCTGACGCCACACGCGCACAGCACGCGAAGGTGCCCCGGGGACGCTTCCCCGGGGCACCTTCCGCATCCCCGGCCCCTCCCGCGCGGCCGTCCCGGGGCCGGTGCCACCGCCTCGTGCGCAACCGCCCGGCCGGATCGATACCATGGGCTTTCCGGGCCTGACCGGGGCCCGGGACCGCACGAGGAGCGCCCTTGCCAGACGAGGCCCAGTCCGCCGCCGCCGCGCAGCCCGGCCAGCAGGCCGACAAGCCCGCGGGGGCCCCTGCCGTGTCCGAGGCCCAGTCCGCCCGGAAGCAGCAGCCCGCCGTCACGGAGCGCACGGGCCCGGTGCCCGTGTCCGCTCCCAAGCCCGTGCCGCCGGCCTCGGCCACCCGCTCCGGCGGTTCGTCGAACCGGGTACGCGCCCGCCTCGCCCGCCTCGGTGTGCAGCGCTCCTCGCCGTACAACCCCGTGCTGGAGCCGCTGCTGCGGATCGTGCGCGGCAATGACCCGAAGATCGAGACCTCCACGCTGCGCCAGGTCGAGAAGGCGTACCAGGTCGCCGAGCGCTGGCACCGCGGCCAGAAGCGCAAGAGCGGCGACCCGTACATCACCCACCCGCTCGCCGTCACCACCATCCTGGCCGAGCTGGGCATGGACCCGGCGACGCTGATGGCCGGTCTGCTGCACGACACGGTGGAGGACACCGAGTACGGCCTGGACCAGCTCCGGCGCGACTTCGGCGACTCGGTCGCCCTGCTCGTGGACGGCGTCACCAAGCTCGACAAGGTGAAGTTCGGCGAGGCCGCCCAGGCGGAGACCGTCCGCAAGATGGTCGTCGCCATGGCCAAGGACCCCCGGGTCCTGGTCATCAAGCTCGCCGACCGGCTCCACAACATGCGCACCATGCGCTATCTCAAGCGGGAGAAGCAGGAGAAGAAGGCCCGCGAGACGCTGGAGATCTACGCCCCGCTGGCCCACCGGCTGGGCATGAACACCATCAAGTGGGAGCTGGAGGACCTCGCCTTCGCGATCCTCTACCCCAAGATGTACGACGAGATCGTGCGTCTGGTCGCCGAGCGGGCCCCCAAGCGCGACGAGTACCTCGCCATAGTGACCGACGAGGTGCAGTCCGATCTGCGGGCCGCCCGGATCAAGGCCACCGTGACGGGACGGCCGAAGCACTACTACAGCGTCTACCAGAAGATGATCGTCCGCGGCAGGGACTTCGCGGAGATCTACGACCTGGTCGGCATCCGCGTCCTCGTCGACACGGTCCGCGACTGCTACGCGGCGCTGGGCACCGTCCACGCCCGCTGGAACCCGGTTCCGGGGCGGTTCAAGGACTACATCGCGATGCCCAAGTTCAACATGTACCAGTCCCTGCACACGACGGTGATCGGCCCCAACGGCAAGCCCGTCGAGCTCCAGATCCGCACCTTCGACATGCACCGCCGTGCCGAGTACGGCATCGCCGCGCACTGGAAGTACAAGCAGGAGACCGTCGCCGGCACCTCCAAGGTCCGCACCGACGTCCCGCGCGCGGCCAAGGGCAGCGCCGGCCAGGACACCGTCAACGACATGGCCTGGCTGCGGCAGCTCCTCGACTGGCAGAAGGAGACCGAGGACCCCGGCGAGTTCCTGGAGTCCCTGCGGTTCGACCTGTCGCGCAACGAGGTCTTCGTCTTCACCCCCAAGGGCGATGTCATCGCCCTGCCCGCCGGCGCCACCCCCGTGGACTTCGCGTACGCCGTCCACACCGAGGTCGGCCACCGGACGATAGGGGCACGGGTCAACGGGCGCCTGGTGCCGCTCGAATCGACGCTGGACAACGGCGACCTGGTCGAGGTCTTCACGTCCAAGGCGGAGGGCGCCGGCCCGTCCCGCGACTGGCTCGGCTTCGTCAAGTCGCCGCGGGCCCGGAACAAGATCCGCGCCTGGTTCTCCAAGGAGCGCCGGGACGAGGCCATCGAGCAGGGCAAGGACGCCATCGTCCGGGCGATGCGCAAGCAGAACCTGCCGATCCAGCGGATCCTCACCGGCGACTCCCTGGTCACCCTCGCCCACGAGATGCGCTACCCGGACATCTCCTCGCTCTACGCGGCGATCGGCGAGGGCCATGTCGCGGCCCAGGGCGTCGTGCAGAAGCTGGTGCAGGCGCTCGGCGGCGAGGAGGCCGCCAGCGAGGACATCGCCGAGTCGGCGCCGCCGTCCCGCAGCCGCGCCAAGCGCCGGGGCAGCGCCGACCCCGGTGTCGTCGTCAAGGGCGTCGAGGACGTCTGGGTCAAGCTCGCCCGGTGCTGCACCCCCGTCCCCGGCGACCCGATCATCGGCTTCGTCACCCGGGGCAGCGGCGTCTCCGTGCACCGCGCCGACTGCGTCAACGTCGACTCGCTGTCGCAGCAGCCCGAGCGCATCCTCGACGTCGAGTGGGCGCCCACCCAGTCCTCCGTCTTCCTGGTCGCCATCCAGGTCGAGGCGCTGGACCGGTCCCGGCTGCTCTCCGACGTCACCCGCGTCCTGTCCGACCAGCACGTCAACATCCTGTCGGCGGCCGTGCAGACCTCCCGCGACCGGGTGGCCACCTCGCGGTTCACCTTCGAGATGGGCGACCCCAAGCACCTCGGCCACGTCCTCAAGGCCGTCCGCGGTGTCGAGGGCGTCTACGACGTCTACCGCGTCACCTCGGCCCGCCGGCCGTAGGACGCCGGCGCGGGCGCAGGAGCAGGGAGACGAGGGGGCGAGGGGCACATGGGGGAGAACGGCTTAGTCGCCGGCCGCTACCGGCTGGAGGCGCTGATCGGCGTCGGGTCGGTGGGCGAGGTGCACCGCGCCACCGACCTCAGGCTCGGGCGGGTCGTCGCGGTGAAGCTGCTGTCCGCGGTCCGGGGGATGTCGGACGACGACATGAGCAGGGCGCGCTTCGCCCAGGAGGCGACGGCCCTCACCCGCGTCGTTCACCCCGGCGTGGTGACGCTGTTCGACTACGGCAGGCACGACGGCGTCCCCTACCTGGTGATGCGGTACGTCGAAGGGCTGAATCTGGCGGAGCTGGTCGACTCGGCCGGAGCGCTCCCCGCACCGGCGGTCGCCTGGGTGGGCTTCTGCGTCGCCCAGGCCCTCCAGGCGGTGCACGACGCGAATGTGCTGCACCGCGACCTGAAGCCCTCCAACATCGGCATCACCGTCGAAGGCCAGGTGGTACTCCAGGACTTCGGTGTGGCCAAGGTGATCGGTGCCGAGGCGATCACCCGGGCGGGCGTCTCTCCGGGCACACCGCAGTTCATGGCCCCCGAGATCATGCAGGGCGGCCACCCGACCGTCGCGGCCGACCTCTACGGGCTGGGTGCCTGCCTCTACCAGACAGCCGTCGGGGAACCGCCGTTCGCCGCCGCCAGGGACATCGGCGCGATCATCCTGCGCGCCGTCAAGGGCATGCCCCGCACCCACGGCAGGCGCGGTCTGCCGGCGGGACTGACCTCGGTCATCGACCAGCTGTGCGCCCTGGAGCCTGCCGAGCGGCCGGGCTCGGCCGCCGCCGTCGGGACGGTGCTCGGCCCGCTCGCCGCGAGCGGGCAGCGCCTGCTCGCGGACCTCCTGACGGGATACGCCCGTGAGCAGGCGATCCGGGGAGCTCTCGGCCCCGCGACCGGAGAAGTGCCCGTCGGCGGGGTGCCCGAGTACGACTGGGTCGCAGCGGACGACCGCGAAGGTCACGAACGCTCCGATGCGGGGCACCCGCCCACCCTCAGTGTGGGCATCCGCCGCCTGGTGCTCAGCAGCCTGACTCCGCAGAAGGCGGCCTCCCGGCTGCGAGAGGCGGTCAACCTCGTGCTCCGCGGGCGGCTCCACGAGGCCGCCGAGATGTTCGCCGTGATCGTGCCCGTCTGCGTGGAGTCCCTGGGACCGGACCACCCGACGACGCTGACGAGCCAGTACTGGCACGGCGTCTGTCTGGCGAGGCTCGGGGCCGGACCTCAGGCGGTGGAACTGTTCGCGCAGGTCAACAAGATGATCGACCGACGGAAGGACGGAAGCCGTGGATGAGATCGCGGTACGGCTCGGCGACGACGGCGACGCCGAGGAGGCACTGCGGTCGCTGACGCGCTGGGTGCACGAGGACGAGAGCCTCGGCGGTCGCGTCCGCGGCCGGATCCTGGCGGACGCGGCACCCGAGCCCGGCAGCATGGGCACCGGTTTCGACCTCGTGCAGTTCGCGGTCGGCAGCGGGATGTCGGCCGCCGCGGTCGTCGTCTCCGTGCTCCAGTGGCGCTCCTCGCTGCGCAAGCCGCCCGGGCTCACCCTGACCCGCAACGGCGTCGAGGTCCACGTGTCCGCGGAACTGGCCGCCGACGACGAGGCCCTCAGGCGTCTCCTCGCCGCACTGGACACGGACGGCGATGGCAGTCCTCGCTGACCCGAGCCTTTCCCAGGCGGTGCTCATCGGTACGGCCTCGTACCTCCACCTGGAGCCGCTGCCCGCGGTCGAGGCCAATCTGATCGACCTGGCGCAGGAGCTGTGCGACCCCACCGTCTGGGGACTTCCCGTCCAGCACTGCACCGTGGTCGCCGACCCCCAGGGCGCCTCCGCGATGCTGGACCCGGTGCACCAGGCGGCCGAGGAGGCCACCGACACCCTGTTCGTCTACTACGCGGGCCACGGGATGCGGGACGTGGACTCCGCCGACCTCTTCCTCGGGCTCGGCGGTTCACGTGAGGGCTTCGGCTACACCGCGGTCGGATACCAGCACCTGCGCGGCGCCCTGCGCACCGCCCGGGCCCGGCGCAAGGTGGTCGTGCTCGACTGCTGCTTCAGCGGCCGGGCGGCACGGACGCTGGCCGGCGCGGATCAGGTGCTCGCCGCGCAGGCGGCCGTCGACGGCGCGTACGTGCTGACCGCCTCACCGCGCGACCGGGTGGCCCTCTCCCCGGACGGGGAACGCAACACGGCCTTCACCGCCGAACTGCTGCGCATCCTGCGCCACGGAGTACCGGACGGCCCCGACCTCCTCGACCTCGACACCCTGTACCGGGTGCTCAGGGAACGGCTCCGGTCCAAGAACCGCCCGGCGCCCCAGCGTTCGCAGGAGAACGGCGTCGGGGCGCTGCCGCTGGCCCGCAACAAGGCCGCCCCGGCCCGCAGCCGCACCCGTGCCCAGCCGCCCGTGCTGGCGACGGAGGTCCGTGCGGCCGCCGTCGCGACGGGCCTCAACATCGCCCGCATGCTGCGCGCCGAGGGCAACAGCCGTGACGCGCTGCCGGTGCTCAGGCTCGCCCTCCAGGAGCAGCCTCCGGGCGACCAGGGGAATCTGCTCGCCGTCCAGCTGGAGCTCTCCGAGATGCTCGCGGAGACGGGGCAGATCGCGGAGGCGATCACCGTCCTGGAGTCCGCGTTCACCCAGGTCCACAAGGCCTACGGGCCGGAGGCGGTCCTGGTGTGCCGGCGGCTGGCCGACCTCCTCCAGGAGTCCGGCAACCACATCCAGGCGTGCGAGGTCCTCAAGCACGCGCTCGATCTGTGCGACGGTGCCGCGTCCGGTCCGTGAAACGGCCGGAGCCCCGGCGGTGGGATCACCGCCGGGGCTCCGTCACGTGCTGCGGGCGGACCGCTCAGCCGCCGAACTCCTCCAGGCCCTTCAGGGCCTGGTCGAGCAGGGCCTGCCGGCCCTCCAGCTCCCGGGAGAGCTTGTCGGCGCGGGCGTTGTTGCCCGAGGCGCGGGCGGCGTCGATCTGCTCGCGCAGCTTGTCGACGGCCGCCTGGAGCTGCCCCGTCAGACCCGCGGCACGCGCACGCGCCTCCGGGTTCGTCCGGCGCCACTCGTTCTCCTCGGACTCCTGGAGGGCACGCTCCACCGCGTGCATCCTGCCCTCCACCTTCGGGCGGGCGTCGCGCGGCACGTGGCCGACGGCCTCCCAGCGCTCGTTGATGGACCGGAACGCGGCACGCGCCGCCTTGAGGTCCGTCACCGGGACGAGCTTCTCGGCCTCGGCCGCGAGCTCCTCCTTCAGCTTGAGGTTCTCGCCCTGCTCCGCGTCCCGCTCGGCGAAGACGCCGCTGCGCGCGGCGAAGAAGATGTCCTGGGCGCCGCGGAAGCGGTTCCACAGGTCGTCCTCGGCCTCGCGCTGGGCGCGGCCCGCCGCCTTCCACTGCGCCATCAGGTCGCGGTAGGAGGCCGCGGTCGGGCCCCAGTCCGTCGACCCGGAGAGCGCCTCGGCCTCGGCGACCAGCCGCTCCTTGGTCCTGCGGGCCTCCTCGCGCTGCGCGTCCAGCGACGCGAAGTGCGCCTTGCGCCGCTTGGAGAACGCCGAGCGCGCGTGCGAGAAGCGGTGCCACAGCTCGTCGTCGGACTTGCGGTCGAGCCGGGGCAGGCCCTTCCACGTGTCCACCAGCGCCCGCAGCCGCTCGCCGGCGGACCGCCACTGCTCGCTCTGCGCCAGTTCCTCGGCCTCGGCGACCAGCGCCTCCTTGGACTTGCGCGCCTCGTCGCTCTGCTTGGCGCGCTGGACCTTGCGCTCCTCGCGGCGCTTGTCCACCGTCGCCACGAGGGCGTCCAGCCGCTCGCGCAGCGCGGCGAGATCGCCGACCGCGTGGTGCTCGTCCACCTGCTGGCGCAGGTGGTCGATCGCGATCTGGGCGTCCTTCGCCGACAGGTCGGTGGTCTTCACCCGGCGCTCGAGGAGGCCGATCTCGACCACCAGGCCCTCGTACTTGCGCTCGAAGTAGGCCAGTGCCTCCTCGGGAGTTCCGGCCTGCCACGAACCGACGACCTGCTCGCCCTCGGCAGTACGCACGTACACGGTGCCCGTCTCGTCGACGCGGCCCCACGGGTCGCTGCTCACAGCGCCTCCTCAACCTGATGTCCGCGGGGGAGTGGTCCCCCGGGCATCGTCCACAGTTTCCTTGACGGGTCTCGCCCGCCGTACGCAACGCGCATCCAGTCCGCGCTGCACAACGCCAATCTAGGCGACCGGCCGCCCGGCTGTCCGCACTCGGCGCCGCCGAATTCCCCGGCTCACACCTTCGGGACGGTGGCCTTCTCGATGGTGACCGCCTTCTTGGGCGCCCCGTCGGTCGCGCCGCCCTCCACACCGGCCTTGCCGACCGCCTCGACGACCTTCAGGCTCTCGGCGTCGAGCGTGCCGAACGGCGTGTACGACGGGGGCAGCTTGGTGTCCTTGTACACGAGGAAGAACTGGCTGCCGCCGGTGCCCGGCTGGCCGGTGTTGGCCATCGCCACCGTGCCGGCCTTGTACGTCACCGCGCCGTCGGTGCCGGCCTTGCCGAGCGAGGTCAGGTTCTCGTCCGGGATGGTGTAGCCGGGGCCGCCGGTGCCGTCGCCCTTGGGGTCGCCGCACTGGAGGACGAAGATGCCCTGCGTGGTCAGACGGTGGCACTTGGTGCCGTCGAAGTAGCCCTTGTCCGCGAGCGCCTTGAAGGAGTTCACGGTGTGCGGGGTCTTCGCCGCGTCCATCGCGATGCTGAGCCCGCCCTCGTTGGTGTCGATCGAGAAGGTGTACTTGGCCTTCTTGTCGATCGCCATCTCGGGTTCGGGCGCCTTGCTCTCCGTCTCCGACGGCTCCGGGGCGGGCGAGTTCTCCGCGGCCGACGAGGCGTTGTCGTCCTTCTTGTCGTCGCCCCCGCCCAGGCTCACCCCGGCGTACACGGCGCCACCGGAGGCGAGGACCACGGCGATCACGGCCGCGATGACCGTGTTGCGCTGCTTCGCCTTCTTCCGCGCCTTCTCCCGACGCTGCTGCTGGCGCTCGAACTTCTCCCGGGCGAGCTGCCGCCGCCGCTGATCGCTGGTGACCACCGGGTCTTCTCCTTGTAGTTCGTGGACATGGTTCGTGGACGAAAAGGGCCGTGCGCCGCGGGTGCTGAGCACGTCGCGTGATGCTGACCGCCGAGCTTGCCCCGTACGGTATACGGGTTGGCTGTGGGAGGAGCAGCGCCGGTAGGCTCTGATCAGCCGTGATCGGCGCGCGTCAGCCGCCCGCCGGTCCCGCCACAAGCCTCTCGACGACCGAACTGAGGACGATCGTGCTTATTGCCGGGTTCCCCGCCGGAGCCTGGGGGACCAACTGTTACCTGGTCGCCCCGGCCGCGGGCGAGGAGTGCGTGATCATCGACCCCGGCCACCAGGCCGCGCAGGGAGTCGAGGAAACGCTCAGGAAGCATCGGCTCAAGCCCGTCGCCGTGGTGCTCACCCACGGGCACATCGACCATGTCGCCTCCGTCGTCCCCGTCTGCGGCGCGCACGACGTGCCCGCCTGGATCCACCCCGCCGACCGGTACATGATGAGCGACCCGGAGAAGGCCCTCGGCCGCTCCATCGGCATGCCGCTCATGGGCGAACTGACGGTCGGCGAGCCCGACGACGTCAAGGAGCTCGCCGACGGCGCCTCCCTGAGCCTCGCCGGTCTGGAGTTCTCCGTCGCGCACGCGCCCGGCCATACCAAGGGGTCGGTGACCTTCCGGATGCCCGAGGCCGCGGACGTGCCGTCCGTCTTCTTCTCGGGCGACCTGCTGTTCGCCGGCTCCATCGGACGCACGGACCTGCCCGGCGGCGACATGGACGAGATGCTCGCCTCGCTGGGCCGGGTCTGCCTGCCGCTCGACGACTCGACCGTGGTGCTCTCCGGCCACGGTCCCCAGACGACCATCGGCCGTGAGCGAGCCACCAACCCGTATCTGCGCGAAGTGGCCTCCGGCCCCGGGAGCGGCCGGCCCGCTCCCCGACGAGGAATGTGACGAGATTCCGACGTGAACACCTTCCAGGCCCCCCGGGGCACCTACGACCTCATCCCGCCGCGCTCCGCAGTGTTCCTCGCGGTCCGCGACGCGATCTCCACCCCGCTGAAGAACTCCGGCTACGGCTACGTCGAGACGCCCGGCTTCGAGAACGTCGAGCTCTTCGCCCGCGGCGTCGGTGAGTCCACCGACATCGTCTCCAAGGAGATGTACGCCTTCGAGACCAAGGGCGGCGACCAGCTGGCGCTGCGCCCCGAGGGCACCGCGTCGGTGCTGCGCGCCGCGCTGGAGGCCAACCTCCACAAGGCCGGCAACCTGCCGGTGAAGCTCTGGTACTCCGGTTCCTACTACCGGTACGAGAAGCCCCAGGCGGGCCGCTACCGCCACTTCTCCCAGGTGGGCGCGGAGGCGATCGGCGCCGAGGACCCGGCGCTGGACGCCGAGCTGATCATCCTGGCCGACCAGGCGTACCGCTCGCTGGGGCTGCGCGACTTCCGCATCCTGCTGAACTCGCTCGGCGACAAGGAGTGCCGCCCGGTCTACCGGGAGGCCCTGCAGACCTTCCTGCGCGACCTCGACCTCGACGAGGACACCCGCCGCCGGGTCGAGATCAACCCGCTGCGCGTCCTCGACGACAAGCGCGCCGAGGTCCAGAAGCAGCTCTCCGGCGCGCCCATGCTGCGCGACTACCTCTGCGACGCCTGCAAGGCGTACCACGAGGAGGTCAGGGCGCTGATCACGGCGGCCGGGGTCGCCTTCGAGGACGACGAGAAGCTGGTCCGCGGTCTCGACTACTACACCCGCACCACCTTCGAGTTCGTGCACGGCGGTCTCGGCTCCCAGTCCGCGGTGGGCGGCGGCGGCCGCTACGACGGCCTCTCCGAGATGATCGGCGGCCCCGCGCTGCCGTCCGTCGGCTGGGCCCTCGGCGTCGACCGCACGGTGCTGGCCCTGGAGGCCGAGGGCGTCGTCCTCGACATCCCGGCCGCCACCAGCGTGTACGCCGTCCCGCTCGGCGAGGAGGCCCGCCGGGTGCTGTTCGGCGTGGTGACGGAGCTGCGCAGGGCCGGGGTCGCCGCGGACTTCAGCTACGGCGGCAAGGGCCTCAAGGGCGCCATGAAGAACGCCAACCGGTCCGGGGCGCCGTACGCCCTGGTGGCCGGCGAGCGCGACCTCGCCGAGGGCGTGGTCCAGCTCAAGGACATGGAGTCGGGCGAGCAGCGGGCGGTCCCGCTGGAGACCGTCGTCTCCGAACTGCGCGCGAAGCTGGCCTGACCGGGCCGCGCGAAGGGGCTCCGGGCGTCAACTGCCCGGGGCCCCTTCGCCGTTGCCCCGGTGCGCGGCGGTCACCCGGCGGGGTTCCTTATGCGGATCGAACGGAGACGGCGGGGCACGGTGGGGCAGAATGGCCCTGCTCCAGCCACCGGCGAGACGATGGAACGGCGACATGACCTCTTCAGCAGCCCGCGACGTGCCCACCGGCACCCAGGACCGCCCCGACGCGGGCACGATCGGGGCGAGCCGCGCCTTCGCGTGGATGCTGGTGGTCACCGGCGCGGCCGGGCTGCTGGCCGCCTGGGTGATCACCATCGACAAGTTCAAACTGCTCCAGGACCCGGGCTTCACCCCGGGATGCAGCCTGAACCCGGTGGTCTCCTGCGGCAACATCATGAAGAGCGACCAGGCCGCCGTCTTCGGCTTCCCCAACCCGATGCTGGGCCTGGTCACCTACGCGATGGTGATCGCGATCGGCGTCGCGCTGCTGGCCGGGGCCCGCTACCGCCGCTGGTACTGGCTCGGGCTGAACGCCGGCTGCCTGTTCGGCGTCGGCTTCTGCACCTGGCTGATGCAGCAGTCGCTGTACGAGATCAACGCCCTGTGCCTGTGGTGCTGCCTCGCGTGGACGGGCACGATCGTCATGTTCTGGTACGTCACCTCCCACAACGTCCGCAAGGGCGTGCTGCCCGCGCCCGCCGCGCTGCGCACCTTCTTCGGTGAGTTCACCTGGGTCCTGCCGGTGCTGCACATCGGCGTGATCGGGATGCTGATCCTGACCCGCTGGTGGGACTTCTGGACCTCCTGACCCGCCCGGAAGAGACTGTCGGTCCCCTGGCATAGGCTTCAGGACGTGGAACCCGACCTGTTCACCGCCGCTGCCGAAGAGCGCCAGGAGACCGACCCGACCAGCAGCCCCCTGGCCGTCCGGATGCGCCCGCGCACCCTCGACGAGGTCGTCGGCCAGCAGCATCTGCTGAAGCCGGGATCGCCCCTGCGCCGCCTCGTCGGCGACGGGGCCACCGGCCGGGCCGGTGCCTCCTCGGTGATCCTCTGGGGCCCGCCGGGCACCGGGAAGACGACCCTCGCGTACGTCGTCTCCAAGGCCACCGACAAGCGGTTCGTCGAGCTCTCCGCCATCACCGCGGGCGTCAAGGAGGTCCGGGCGGTCATCGAGGGCGCCCGCAGGGCCTCCGGCGGGTACGGCAGGGAGACGGTCCTCTTCCTCGACGAGATCCACCGCTTCTCCAAGGCCCAGCAGGACTCCCTGCTCCCCGCCGTGGAGAACCGCTGGGTCACCCTGATCGCCGCCACCACGGAGAACCCGTACTTCTCGGTCATCTCCCCGCTGCTCTCCCGCTCGCTGCTGCTCACCCTGGAGCCGCTCACCGACGACGACATCGCCGCGCTGCTCGACCGCGCCCTCGCCGAGGAGCGGGGTCTCGACGGAGCGGTGGAGCTCGCCCCGGGGGGCCGGGACCACCTGCTGCGCATCGCCGGCGGCGACGCCCGCCGGGCGCTCACCGCGCTGGAGGCCGCCGCGGGGGCGGCCATCGACAAGGGGGAGGGCGAGATCTCCCTGGCCACGGTCGAGGAGACGGTCGACCGCGCCGCGGTGAAGTACGACCGCGACGGCGACCAGCACTACGACGTGGCCAGCGCGCTCATCAAGTCCATCCGGGGCTCCGACGTGGACGCCGCGCTGCACTACCTGGCCCGGATGATCGAGGCGGGGGAGGACCCGCGGTTCATCGCCCGCCGGCTGATGATCTCCGCCAGCGAGGACATCGGCCTGGCGGACCCGACGGCGCTGCCCACCGCCGTGGCGGCCGCCCAGGCGGTGGCCATGATCGGCTTCCCCGAGGCCGCGCTGACCCTGAGCCACGCCACGATCGCCCTCGCGCTGGCCCCGAAGTCCAACGCGGCGACGCTCGCGATCTCCGCCGCCCAGCAGGACGTCCGCAACGGCATGGCCGGTCCCGTGCCGTCCCATCTGCGCGACGGCCACTACAAGGGCGCGGCCAAGCTGGGCCACGCGCAGGGCTACGTCTACCCGCACGACGTCCCGGGCGGCATCGCTGCCCAGCAGTACGCACCGGACGCGGTGCGCGGCCGCCGCTACTACGAGCCCACCCGCTACGGCGCGGAGGCCCGCTACGCGGATGTGGTCGAGAAGGTCCGCGAGCGGCTGCGGGCCGGAAACTCCAGCCCGTCCGGCGATTGAGGACACGGCCGCGGGCCGTGCCGCGACCACCTGCCCGGGCAGACCTACGGGGCCGGGCGGAACGGGGCCGTGCGGACCCACCGGCCCGGGCGGACCCACCGGCCCGGGCGGACCCACCGGCCCGGGCGGAACGGGGCCGTGGCCGCACCGGCACCCCGCGCAGCCCTGAACCGCGCGCCCCCGGCGCGCTACCCCGCCGCAGCGAACAGCGCGTGCATCGCGCGGCGCAGTTCCGTGACGTCGCGCACCGGCGCGGGGAAGTCGAAGCGCGCGTCGAACCCCGGTTCCCCCGGCTCCCCGGTGAACCGCACCCGCAGCCCGAACCGGTCCAGGGCCAGCGGCACCGCGCGCCTCTCCCGCCCGCCGGCGTCCCGCGCCCGCTCGCCGAGCAGCGCGCACAGTCCCTGCACCTGGTCGCCGTGGGCGGCGGCGAGGTGCTGGAGCAGCTCGGTCTCGTGCGCCACCAGCGGATCCACGGCCGCGGCGGCGAAGTCCTCGGGCTCCACGCCGCCGGTGCCCCAGAGGTCGTCGACGCTCGCCTCGCCGACCTCCAGGCGCAGCATCATGGCCCCGGGCTCCGCCGCGAGCCCGGGGGCGCAGGTGAGCCAGCCGGACACCCAGGCGCGGCCGCGGATACGGTGGGGAACGGAGACCGGTGCCACGTCGGTGATCTCCAGCACGGCCGGCAGCTCGTCGTGGACGGCGTGGGTGGCGGCGCGCACCACGGGGGAGTCGGCGGAGAACAGCAGGTACACCTCACCGTCGGGGCCGACCACCCGGGCCTGCGGGGCGAGCTGCTCCGGGCGGGCCCCCTCCACTCCGTGAACGAGCAGCACCGCTGAGCATGTACTCTGTACGAGAGTTCGTGTGCGTTCGGCTGCTGACGGCATCCGAGTGATTTCAAGCCCGCTGGGACGCGGCTGACCATGAGCTGATCGGACCTCCGTCACCTCGACGCCGGACGTCATCACGACGTCCACAGACGCGTCGGCGTTATTCGTGCTGTCCGTGATGCGCTTGGTGTTCCCAGGGCGAGACATGCGATCTCCTTGAGTAAGGTAAGCCTAACCTAACCTACTACGGAGGTCTGGAGAACGTGCCTAACCAGTCGCGTCCCAAGGTCAAGAAGTCCCGTGCGCTCGGTATCGCCCTGACGCCGAAGGCCGTCAAGTACTTCGAGGCTCGCCCCTACCCGCCGGGTGAGCACGGCCGTGGCCGCAAGCAGAACTCGGACTACAAGGTCCGTCTGCTCGAGAAGCAGCGCCTGCGCGCTCAGTACGACATCAGCGAGCGCCAGATGGCCCGCGCCTACGACCGCGCCAAGAAGGCCGAGGGCAAGACCGGCGACGCGCTCGTCGTCGAGCTCGAGCGCCGCCTCGACGCCCTGGTCCTGCGTTCGGGCATCGCCCGCACCATCTACCAGGCCCGTCAGATGGTCGTCCACGGCCACATCGAGGTCAACGGCGGCAAGGTCGACAAGCCGTCCTTCCGCGTCCGTCCCGACGACGTCGTGATGGTCCGCGAGCGCTCCCGCGAGAAGGCCCTCTTCCAGGTGGCCCGCGAGGGTGGCTTCGCCGCCGACGGCGAGACCCCCCGCTACCTCCAGGTCAACCTGAAGGCCCTGGCCTTCCGCCTGGACCGCGACCCGCAGCGCAAGGAAGTTCCGGTCATCTGCGACGAGCAGCTCGTCGTCGAGTACTACGCCCGCTGATCCGGCCGGAAACCTCCCGGTGAGAGCCGGGAGACCCGCCGCCCAGGCGTGCCGTGTCCGGCGGGAGACCGCCGGACACCGCCTCAGCCCGCCGCTTCCCCGCCGTTCCCGGTGGGGAGGCCGGCGGGCTCTCGCGTGTCCGGGGCGGCCGGCGGGCCGGTGCGCTGCCGGGCCCGGAAGACACGCACCCGCTCCGGAGCGGTGAGCGCCCGCCGTACCGCCGCGTCCAGCGGCAGCGCCCGCCCGGCCCGCACGCACTCCTCGTACCGCCGCGCCCCGAGCTGCTCCCGCGCACGGCGGGCGCACAGCTCCCGCGGGGCCCCGAAGTGCGCCGAGCCGAAGACGGTGACGCCCACCGAGTCCCAGACCGGCGCCGCCGCCCCCTGGAGCACCGCGGCCTCCGCCGGATCGCCCTCGGAGGCGGTCACCAGCGCCAGCAGCTCGATCGCCAGGACCAGCCCGACGAGGTCGTTGAACCGGTGGTCCACGGTGATGCACTCGACGAGCAGCGCCCGCGCGCGGGCGTGCTCACCGGCCGTCCAGGCCGCGTAGGCCAGGACGTACAGCGCGTACGCGCCGGCCCACTGCTCCCCGAACGTCCCGCAGATCTCCCGGACTTCCTCGCACACCGCGACGGCCGCCTCCAGCCGGTCCTGGAAGACCAGGGCCATGGCCAGTTCCACCCGGCCCATCAGCACATTGCTGTTGAGCTCCCCGGCCCGGTCGTAGTCGGCGAGCGCCCGGCGCAGCAGCCGCTCGGCGCGCGGCATGTCGTCGGACAGCAGGGCGAGGCAGCCCTTGCGGTGGGTGGCATACGCGCCCGCCACCACGTTGCCGGCCGCCTCGGCGGCCTCGCCGCACTCGTGCAGCGCGGCGGCCGCCGCCGCGTCGTCGCCCTGGAGCACCGCCACGTACCCGAGCACCCACAGGGCCTTGAGCCGGGCGTCCTCGTACCGGGTGTCCTCGGCGAGCACCCGGTCGAGCCAGTGCCTCCCCTCGGAGAGCCGGCCGCACCCGGCCCAGTAGAACCAGAGGGTGCCGACCAGATGCTGCCCGAGGTGGGCCTCGTCCGGGCGCTCCAGGCACACCTCGACGGCCGCCCGCAGATTGGGCAGGGCGTCGTCCGCGCAGGCCGCGACGTCCGACTGCCGCGGACCGAACCACTCCAGCTCGCACCAGGTGGCCAGCCCCATGAACCAGTCGCGGTGCCGGCTGCGCAGCCGCTCCGTGTCGCCGAGCGAGGCGAGCCACTCGGCGCCGTAGGCGCGGACGGTGTCGAGCATCCGGTAGCGGGCGCCGCCCGTGCCCTCGGCCCGGGTGACCACGGACTGGGCGATCAGCTCGCCGAGCACGTCCAGCACCGCTTCGGACGGCAGGTCCGGTCCGCTGCAGACGTACTCGACGGCCTCCAGGTCGAAGGGGCCGGCGAAGACCGACAGCCGTGCCCACAGCAGCCGTTCGGCGGGGGTGCACAGCTCATGGCTCCAGCCGACCGTCGTGCGCAGCGTCCGGTGCCGCGGCAGGGCCCCCCGCACACCGCCCGTCAGCAGCCCGAAGCGGTCGTCCGTCCGCTCCAGCAGCTGCTCCAGCGAGAGCGCGGGCAGCCGGCCGGCGGCCAGCTCCAGCGCCAGCGGCACCCCGTCGAGGCGGCGGCACAGCTCCCGCACCCGCGCCGGATCCCCTTCCGCCGGCTGCCAGGCCGCGGTGCCCGCCGCCCGGACGGTGAACAGCAGCTCGGCGTCCTCCTCGGACATCGGCCCCAGCGGCAGCACCGTCTCGCCGTCCAGCCGCAGCGGCCTGCGGCCCGCCGCCAGCACCGTGACGCCGGGCGCACCGCGCAGGACGTCGTGGAGCAGACCGGCGCAGACGTCGACCAGGTGCTCGAAGCCGTCGACGACGAGCAGCATCCGGGCGGGGGCCAGGCGCTCCAGCAGCACCGTGCGGGCGGGCCGGCCGGTGTGGTCGGTGACCCCGATCGCCGCCAGCAGCGTGTGGGCGACGAGCTCCGGGTCCGTCAGCAGGGACAGCTCGGCCAGCCGCACCCCGTCGGCGTACCGATTCTTCAGCGTCGCGGCGGCACGCAGGGCGAGGCGCGTCTTGCCGATGCCGCCCGGGCCGGCGAGCGTGACCAGCCGCGACGCCTCCAGGGCGCGTGCCGCCGCGGCCAGCTCGCCGGCCCGGCCGACGAAGCCGTTCAGCTCGGCGGGGAGGCCGCACGGGGCCGGTGGGGAGGTGCGGTGGGGATCACCGGGGCCGGGGTAGCGCATAGCGCACGCAGCGTACCGAGGCGTGTGCGCTGCGTACAACCGCCCCCGCGCCGGGCCCCGCCCGCGGCGCGGCAATCCGGTACGGTGCGCCACCCCGGGCGCGATAGGGTCGGGGACGCGGACAATTCAGTGCCGGACGACGATTCAGAGAGCGGTGCGCAGTGACCGGTGGAGAGGTTGCCGGGATTCTGGTGGCCGTCTTCTGGGCGATCCTGGTGTCCTTCCTCGCCGTGGTGCTGGTGAGGCTGGCCCAGACGCTCAGGGCGACCACCCGACTCGTGGCGGACGTGACCGAACAGGCCGTGCCGCTGCTGGCCGAGGCGTCGAACGCGGTCCGCTCCGCGCAGACCCAGATCGACCGGGTCGACGCGATCGCCAGCGACGTCCAGGAGGTCACCTCCAACGCCTCCGCGCTCTCCACCACCGTGGCGTCGACGTTCGGCGGCCCCCTCGTCAAGGTCGCGGCCTTCGGCTACGGCGTACGGCGCGCGCTGGGCCGCCGCGGCGAGGACACCCCGTCCGGCGACCCCCGTCGTACCGTGATCGTCGGCCGGACCGTACCGGGCGCACGGCGCAAGAAGCGGAAAGGCTGACGCTCCATGTTCCGCCGTACCTTCTGGTTCACCGCGGGCGTGGGCGCCGGCGTGTGGGCCACCACCAAGGTCAACCGCAAGCTGAAGCAGCTCACCCCCGAGAGCCTCGCCGCCCAGGCGGCCGACAAGGCGATCGACGCGGGGCACCGGCTCAAGGAGATCGCCGTCGACATCCGGGCGCAGATGGCGCACCGCGAGGCCGAACTCGGCGAGGCCCTCGGCCTGAACGAGAGGCCCGGACTGCCCCCGGCCTCCCGGCGCCCGGCCGTCGGGCGCGGCGGGCCGGCTGCGGTCGTCCGCCTGCACGCGGCGGACGGCCCCCCGAACACCGCCGGCACCCACCGCACCACCGAGAACACCACCGAGGAACCGGGCACCGGAACCTCGTACAACCGGAATGAGGACCACTGATGGAGTCGGCTGAAATCCGCCGCCGCTGGCTGAGCTTCTTCGAGGAGCGCGGCCACACCGCCGTCCCTTCGGCGTCGCTCATCGCGGACGACCCGACTCTGCTGCTGGTCCCCGCGGGCATGGTGCCCTTCAAGCCCTACTTCCTCGGCGAGGTCAAGCCGCCCGCGCCGCGCGTCACCAGCGTGCAGAAGTGCGTGCGCACCCCCGACATCGAAGAGGTCGGCAAGACCACCCGCCACGGCACGTTCTTCCAGATGTGCGGCAACTTCTCCTTCGGCGACTACTTCAAGGAAGGCGCCATCAAGCTCGCCTGGGAGCTGCTCACCAGCCCCCAGGACAAGGGCGGTTACGGCCTGGAGCCGGAGAAGCTCTGGATCACCGTCTACCTCGACGACGACGAGGCCGAGCAGATCTGGCGCGACGTCGTCGGCGTCCCGGCCGAGCGCATCCAGCGCCTCGGCAAGAAGGACAACTTCTGGTCGATGGGCGTCCCCGGCCCCTGCGGACCGTGCTCCGAGATCAACTACGACCGCGGTCCGGAGTTCGGCGAGGAGGGCGGCCCGGCCGTCAACGACGAGCGCTACGTGGAGATCTGGAACCTGGTCTTCATGCAGTACGAGCGCGGCGCCGGTGACGGCAAGGAGGACTTCCCGATCCTCGGCGACCTGCCGAGCAAGAACATCGACACCGGCCTCGGCCTGGAACGCCTCGCGATGATCCTGCAGGGCGTGCAGAACATGTACGAGACCGACACCCTGCGCGTCGTGATGGACAAGGCGACCGAGCTGACCGGTGTCCGCTACGGCGCCGAGGCCGGCTCCGACGTCTCGCTGCGCGTGGTCGCCGACCACATCCGCACCTCCACCATGCTCATCGGCGACGGCGTCACCCCCGGCAACGAGGGCCGCGGCTACGTCCTGCGCCGGATCATGCGCCGCGCCATCCGCAACATGCGGCTGATGGGCGCCACCGGACCGGTCGTCAAGGACCTCGTGGGCGTCGTGATCGACACCATGGGGCAGCAGTACCCGGAGCTGGTCACCGACCGCGGCCGCATCGAGACCGTCGCCGTGGCCGAGGAGTCCGCCTTCCTCAAGGCCATCAAGGGCGGCACCAACATCCTCGACACCGCCGTCACCGAGACCAAGGCCGCCGGCGGCACCGTGCTCGCCGGCGACAAGGCGTTCCTGCTCCACGACACCTGGGGCTTCCCGATCGACCTCACCCTGGAGATGGCCGCCGAACAGGGCCTGTCCGTGGACGAGGACGGCTTCCGCCGCCTGATGAAGGAGCAGCGGGACCGGGCCAAGGCCGACGCCAAGGCCAAGAAGACCGGCCACGCCGACCTCTCCGCCTACCGCGAGGTCGCCGACAACTCGGGCACCACCGAGTTCACCGGCTACAGCGCCCTGGAGGGCGAGTCCACCGTCGTCGGCCTGCTCGTCGACGGCGTCTCCTCCCCGGCGGCCTCCGAGGGCGACGAGGTCGAGGTCGTCCTCGACCGCACCCCCTTCTACGCCGAGGGCGGCGGCCAGCTCGCCGACCAGGGCCGCATCCGGCTGGACTCCGGCGCGGTCATCGAGGTCCGCGACGTGCAGCAGCCGGTTCCCGGCGTCAGCGTCCACAAGGGCGTGGTGCAGGTCGGCGAGGTCACCGTGGGCGCCGCCGCCCACGCCGCCATCGACGTGCGCCGCCGCCGGGCCATCGCCCGCGCCCACAGCGCCACCCACCTGACCCACCAGGCCCTGCGCGACGCCCTCGGCCCGACGGCCGCCCAGGCCGGCTCGGAGAACTCCCCGGGCCGCTTCCGCTTCGACTTCGGCTCCCCGAACGCCGTCCCCGGCACGGTCCTCACCGACGTCGAGCAGAAGATCAACGAGGTCCTCGCGCGCGAACTCGACGTCCACGCCGAGGTCATGAGCATCGACGAGGCCAAGAAGCAGGGCGCCATCGCCGAGTTCGGCGAGAAGTACGGCGAGCGGGTGCGCGTCGTGACCATCGGCGACTTCTCCAAGGAGCTGTGCGGCGGCACCCACGTCGGCAACACCTCCCAGCTCGGCCTGGTGAAGCTGCTCGGCGAGTCCTCCATCGGCTCCGGCGTGCGCCGTGTCGAGGCCCTCGTCGGCGTCGACGCGTACAACTTCCTGGCCAAGGAGCACACGGTCGTCGCCCAGCTCCAGGAGCTGGTCAAGGGCCGCTCCGAGGAGCTCCCGGAGAAGATCGCCGCCATGCTCGGCAAGCTGAAGGACGCCGAGAAGGAGATCGAGAAGTTCCGCGCCGAGAAGGTGCTGGGCGCCGCCGCCGGTCTCGCCGAGGGCGCCAAGGACGTCCGCGGCACGGCCCTGGTGACCGGCACGGTCCCCGACGGGACCTCCGCCGACGACCTGCGCAAGCTGGTGCTCGACGTGCGCGGCCGCATCCCGGGCGACCGTCCGGCCGTCGTGGCCGTCTTCACCACGGCCAACGGCCGTCCGCTGACGGTCATCGCCACCAACGAGGCGGCCCGTGAGCGCGGTCTCAAGGCCGGCGACCTGGTGCGCGCCGCGGCGAAGACGCTGGGCGGCGGCGGTGGCGGCAAGCCGGACGTCGCCCAGGGCGGCGGCCAGAACCCGGACGCCATCGGCGACGCGATCGCCGCCGTCGAGCGTCTTGTCACCGAGACCGCGTGAGCACGGCCGCCGGTCCGCGGCAGGGCCGGACGCGCGCACGGATCCTGCGTGCGCGCGTCCGGCCGGCCCCGGCCCCGGCGGGGAACGGGAAGTGAGCGCCATGCGCAGAGGACGCCGCCTCGCGGTCGACGTCGGGGACGCCCGGATCGGGGTGGCCTCGTGCGACCCGGACGGGCTGCTCGCCACACCGGTGGAGACCGTCCCCGGCCGGGACGTCCCGGCCGCCCACCGGCGGCTGCGGCTCCTGGTCGAGGAGTACGAGCCGATCGAGGTCGTGGTCGGGCTGCCCCGCTCGCTCAACGGCACGGAGGGCCCGGCGGCCAAGAAGGTCCGCGCCTTCGCGAGGACACTCGCCCAGGGCATCAAGCCGGTCCCCGTCCGTCTGGTCGACGAGCGGATGACGACGGTGACGGCCACCGCGGGGCTGCGCGCGTCGGGGGTGAAGGCGAAGAAGGGCCGGTCCGTCGTCGACCAGGCCGCCGCCGTGGTGATCCTGCAGAACGCCCTGGAGTCCGAACGGGTGTCGGGCCAACCCCCGGGCGAGGGCGTCGAAACGATTGTCTGATCGCGATACGGTAACGTTCCGCGCAATGCGGCCGTGTTCGAACAGCGGCCGCACAGAGAAGAGGCGGATCGTCTTCGCCGTCTCGCGGCCCTAGGGGATCGATGACTGAGTATGGCCGGGGCCCCGGCTCCGAACCGTGGCATCCCGAGGACCCGTTGTACGGGGACCAGGGATGGGGAGGCCGGCAGTCCACCGAGGGTCACGCTCCGTACACCGGTGAGTCCCAGCAGTATCAGCAGCAGGGGCAGCACCAGCAGTACGGGCAGCAGCACGACCCGTACGCGCAGGCGCAGTACGGGCAGCAGCAGGACCCGTACGCGCAGCAGCAGTACGGGCAGCAGCAGCAGTACGGCGGCCAGGGTCAGGGCCAGTACGACCAGCACCAGCAGCACACGCAGGGCGGCGGGCAGCAGCAGGACCCGTACGCGCAGGCGCAGTACGGGCAGCAGCAGCAGTACGGCGGCCAGGGTCAGGGCCAGTACGACCAGCACCAGCAGCACACGCAGGGCGGCGGGCAGCAGCAGGACCCGTACGCGCAGCAGCAGCACCAGTACGGCGGCCAGGGCTACGACTCCTCCTGGGACACCGGCCAGCAGGCGGCCATGCCGTACAACCCGGACCAGACCGGCGGCTACGGCGCCCACCCCCCGGGCTACGGCAGCCGGCAGGAGGCCGACTACTACGCGACGCCCGAGGCGTACCCGCCGCCCGAGCCCCCCGGCCGCCGCGGTCGGCAGCAGCCCGAACCGGAACCCGCCGTGGACTGGGACCGGGAGGCCGAGCAGGAGGAGGACCACCCGTTCTTCACCGGCGAGGACACCGGCACGGGCCGCCGCGGCGAGGGCCGCGGGCGCGGCCGTGAGCAGGCCCGGCGCGGCGACGACGGCCATGACGACGGCGGCGACGACGACGGCGACGGATACGACGACCACGACGAAGGGCCGCGCTCCGGCGGCGGCCGCGGCGGCAAGCGGAAGGGCCGCAACGGCCTGGCCTGCCTGGTGGTCGCGGCGGTCCTGGTCGGCGGAATGGGCGGCGTCGGGTACTTCGGCTACCAGTTCTGGCAGGACCGCGGGAAGGTCGAGGACTTCGCGGGAGCGGGCACCGGCCAGGTGTCGGTCGAGATCCCCAAGGGCGCGACCGGCTCCACGATCGGCCAGATCCTCAAGCGCGAGGGCGTCGTCAAGAGCGTGGACGCCTTCGTCCAGGCCCAGAACGACAACCCCAAGGGCCGCTCCATCCAGGACGGCAGCTACCTCCTGAAGAAGGAGATGTCGGCCAAGAGCGCCGTGGAGCTGATGCTCAGCGACGCCAGCCGCAACAACCTGATCATCGCCGAGGGCCGCCGCAACGCCACGATCTACGCCGACATCGACAAGCGCCTCGGCCTGGAGGCCGGCACCACCGCCGACGTCGCCGAGAAGAACGCGGACTCGCTCGGGCTGCCCGAGTGGGCCCGGGGCCACGCCGACGTGAAGGACCCGCTGGAGGGCTTCCTCTTCCCGGCCGCCTATCCCGTCGCCAAGGGCACCAAGCCCGAGGCCGTCCTGAAGAAGATGGTCGCCAGGGCGAACCAGGAGTACGAGAAGGCGGGCCTGGAGGACAAGGCCGAGGGACTGGGGCTCAAGAGTCCCTGGGAGCTGCTGACGCTCGCCAGCCTCGTCCAGGTCGAGGGCAAGACGCACGACGACTTCCGCAAGATGTCCGAGGTCGTCTACAACCGCCTCAAGCCGACCAACACCGAGACCAACCAGCTGCTCCAGTTCGACTCGGCCTTCAACTATCTCAAGGGGGAGTCGAACATCGACATCTCCGAGGCCGAGATCAACAAGAACCAGGACCCGTACAACACGTACACCCAGCGGGGCCTGACGCCCGGACCGATCAGCAACCCCGGCAACGACGCCATCGCCGCGGCGCTGAACCCGACGGACGACGGCTGGATGTACTTCGTCGCCACGGACGGCATGAAGGTGACGGAGTTCGCCAAGACCCACGCCGACTTCCTGAAGCTGAAGGACAAGTTCAATGCCAGTTAGGCCCGGGGCGCGACGGGCGGCCGTGCTCGGCTCGCCCGTCGCCCACTCGCTCTCCCCGGTGCTCCACAACGCCGCCTACGCCGCCATGGGCCTGACCGGCCGTACCTACGAGCGGTTCGACGTCGACGAGGCCGCGCTGCCCGGCTTCGTCGACGCGCTCGACGCGGACTGGGCGGGACTGTCGCTGACGATGCCGCTCAAGCGCGCGGTCATCCCGCTGCTCGACGAGATCAGCGAGACCGCCGCCGCGGTGGAGGCGGTCAACACCCTGGTGTTCACCGAGGACGGGCGCAGGACCGGCGACAACACCGACATCCCGGGGATGATCGCCGCCCTGCACGAGCGGGGGGTGGAGAAGGTGGAGTCCGCCGCCGTGCTCGGCGCCGGCGCCACCGCGTCCTCCGCGCTGGCCGCCCTGTCGCGCCTGTGCACCGGGCCGGTCACCGCCTATGTGCGCAGCGCGGCCCGGGCGTCCGAGATGCGCGGCTGGGGCGAGCGGCTCGGCGTCGACGTCACCGTCGCCGACTGGGCGGACGCCGCACAGGCCCTTGCCGCCCCTCTGGTCGTGGCCACCACCCCGGCCGGCACGACCGACGCCCTGGCGGCCGCGGTGCCGGCGCGGCCCGGCACGCTCTTCGACGTCCTCTACGAGCCGTGGCCCACCCGGCTGGCGGCGGCCTGGGCGGAGCGGGGCGGCGCCGTCGTCGGCGGTCTCGACCTGCTGGTGCACCAGGCGGTGCTCCAGTGCGAGCAGATGACGGGGGTCTCGCCGGTGCCCGTCGAGGCCATGCGGACCGCCGGTGAACAGGCCCTCGGGGCCCGCTAGTATCTGCCCGTTCAATCAGGGGCACGACAAAAGCACAGGGGGATCCGGCCATGGACACCGGTCAGCCGCAGGCATCGATCATGAAGAACATCTTCGAGGGAGTCGTCTCCTTCCTCCCCGACTGGCTGCAGATCCCCATCCTGTGCCTGATCATCCTGCTCGTCGTCCTCGGCTGGATCGCCTCCATCCGCGGGAAGCTCGCCCGGCGCCGGGCGGCCCGCTCCCCGCAGCCCGTGGCCGCCCCGCCGGCCGGCGGGGGCAGCGGGGCGGACTTCCTCGGTCCGTACGCGCCGCCGGCCCAGCAGCCCGCCGGGCCCGGCGGGGCGGACTTCCTCGGCCCCTACGCGCCCGCCGCGCAGCAGCCCGCCCAGCCGCCGGCCGCGCCCGCCGGGCAGCAGCAGGGCGGCGCGGCCTTCCTCGGGTCCTACGCCCCGCCGGCCCGCCCGGGCGGCGACGACAGGGCCTGAGCCGTCCCGCTCCTCGTCCGCCTGATGGGACGGTGGCCGGGGGGCGCGCCGGGACGTGGGAGGATCGGGGGAGGCGGGCCTGGGCCGCGCGCCCCCGGTCTCACCGCCGGGCGGGCCCTGGTGCCGGGCCGCCGCAGTACGAGGCGCGAGCATGAGGAGCACCGTTGAGCAGGTTGCGTTGGCTGACCGCGGGCGAGTCGCACGGACCCGCACTGGTGGCGACGCTGGAGGGTCTTCCCGCCGGTGTCCCCGTCACCACCGACATGGTGGCGGACCACCTCGCCAGGCGGCGTCTCGGTTATGGACGCGGTGCCCGGATGAAGTTCGAGCGCGACGAGGTCACCTTCCTGGGCGGCGTCCGCCACGGTCTGACCATGGGCTCCCCGGTGGCCGTGATGGTGGGCAACACCGAGTGGCCCAAGTGGGAGAAGGTCATGGCGGCCGACCCCGTCGACCCGGACGAGCTCGCGCAGCTCGCCCGCAACGCCCCGCTCACCCGCCCCCGCCCCGGCCACGCCGACCTCGCGGGCATGCAGAAGTACGCCCTCGACGAGGCCCGTCCCGTGCTGGAGCGCGCGAGCGCCCGCGAGACGGCCGCCCGGGTGGCGCTCGGCGCGGTCGCCCGCTCGTACCTGAAGGAGACGGCGGGGATCGAGATCGTCTCCCACGTCGTCGAACTCGCCGCCGCGAAGGCCCCGTACGGCGTCGTCCCCGTCCCCGCCGACGAGGAGCGCCTGGACGCCGACCCCGTCCGCTGCCTGGACGCCGACGCGAGCAAGGCGATGGTCGCCGAGATCGACCAGGCCCACAAGGACGGCGACACCCTCGGCGGCGTCGTCGAGGTCCTCGCCTACGGCGTGCCCGTCGGCCTCGGCTCGCACGTCCACTGGGACCGCAGGCTCGACGCCCGGCTCGCCGGCGCGCTCATGGGCATCCAGGCCATCAAGGGCGTCGAGGTCGGCGACGGCTTCGACCTCGCCCGGGTGCCCGGCTCCCAGGCCCACGACGAGATCGTCCCCACCGACGAGGGCATCCGCCGCACCTCCGGCCGCTCCGGCGGCACCGAGGGCGGCATGTCCACCGGTGAGCTGCTGCGGGTGCGCGCCGCGATGAAGCCGATCGCGACCGTGCCGCGCGCGCTGCGCACCATCGACGTCGGGACGGGCGAGCCCGCCGCCGCCCACCACCAGCGCTCCGACGTGTGCGCCGTGCCCGCCGCCGGCATCGTGGCCGAGGCCATGGTGGCGCTCGTCCTCGCGGACGCGGTGGCCGAGAAGTTCGGCGGCGACAGCGTCACCGAGACCCGGCGCAACGTGCGCGCGTACCTCGACAACCTCCACATCCGGTGAGCGCCCCGCTGATCGTCCTGGTCGGCCCGATGGGGTCCGGCAAGTCCACCGTCGGCGAACTGCTCGCCGCACGGCTGGGCGTGGCGTTCCGGGACACCGACGCCGACATCGTCGCCGCCGAGGGCCGCGAGATCTCCGACATCTTCGTCGACGAGGGCGAGGCGCACTTCCGTGCGCTGGAGCGTGCCGCCGTCGCCGCCGCGGTCGCCGCCCACACCGGGGTCCTCGCCCTCGGCGGCGGCTCGGTCCTCGACGACGGCACCCGCGAGCTGCTCGGCGGCCTGCCGGTCGTCTATCTGTCCATGGAGGCCGAGGAGGCCGCCCGCAGGGTCGGGCTCAACCAGGCCCGGCCGCTGCTCGCCGTCAATCCGCGCCGCCAGTGGCGCGAGCTGATGGACGCCCGCCGCCACCTCTACACCGAGGTCGCCCGCGCCGTCGTCGCCACCGACGACCGCACCCCCGCCGAGGTCGCCGACGCCGTCCTCGACGCACTGGAGCTGAAGACCGCAACACCGGGGGAGACGACCCCGGACCCCCGGCAGGAGAAGCAGTGACGGACCAGGCAGTGACCCGCATCCAGGTCGGCGGCACGGCCGGCACCGACCCCTACGAGGTCCTGATCGGCCGGCAGCTCCTCGGCGAACTGCCGGGCCTGATCGGCACGCAGGCCCAGCGGGTGGCCGTCGTCCACCCCGAGGCGCTCGCCGAGACCGGCGAGGCGCTGCGCGCCGATCTCGCCGGCCAGGGCTACGAGGCCGTCGCCATCCAGGTGCCGAACGCCGAGGAGGCGAAGACCGCCGAGGTCGCCGCCTACTGCTGGAAGGCGCTCGGCCAGACCGGCTTCACCCGGACCGACGTCATCGTGGGCGTCGGCGGCGGCGCCACCACCGACCTCGCCGGCTTCGTCGCCGCGACCTGGCTGCGCGGGGTGCGCTGGATCGCCGTCCCGACGACCGTGCTCGCCATGGTCGACGCGGCCGTCGGCGGCAAGACCGGCATCAACACCGCCGAGGGCAAGAACCTCGTGGGCGCCTTCCACCCGCCGGCCGGAGTGATCTGCGACCTGGCGGCGCTCGACTCGCTGCCGGTCAACGACTACGTCAGCGGCATGGCCGAGATCATCAAGGCCGGCTTCATCGCCGACCCGGTGATCCTCGACCTCGTCGAGTCCGACCCGCAGGGCGCCCGCACCCCGGCGGGGCCGCACACCGCCGAGCTCATCGAGCGCTCGATCCGGGTGAAGGCCGACGTGGTCTCCAGCGACCTCAAGGAATCCGGGCTGCGCGAGATCCTGAACTACGGTCACACGCTCGCCCACGCCATCGAGAAGAACGAGCGCTACAAGTGGCGCCACGGCGCCGCGGTCTCCGTCGGCATGGTCTTCGCCGCCGAACTGGGCCGCCTCGCGGGCCGGCTCGACGACGCCACCGCCGACCGGCACCGCAGCGTCCTGGAGTCCGTCGGACTGCCCCTCACCTACCGCGGCGACCAGTGGCCCAAGCTGCTGGAGACCATGAAGGTCGACAAGAAGTCGCGCGGCAGCGTGCTGCGCTTCATCGTCCTCGACGGCCTCGGCAAGCCGACCGTGCTGGAGGGCCCCGACCCGGCCGTGCTGCTCGCCGCCTTCGGCGAGGTGTCCGCATGAGCCGCCGCGTGCTGGTGCTCAACGGGCCCAACCTCGGCCGGCTCGGGTCCCGTGAGCCCGACGTCTACGGCGCGACCTCGTACGCGGGCCTGGTCGAGGCGTGCGGGAAGCTCGGCCGGGAACTCAGCCTCGACGTCGAGGTGCGCGAGACCAACGACGAGGGCGAGATGATCCGCTGGCTCCACGAGGCCGCGGACCAGTCGATTCCGGTCGTTCTCAACCCCGGTGCCTTCACCCACTACTCGTACGGGATGCGCGACGCGGCGTCCCAGCGGACCGCCCCTCTCGTCGAGGTGCACATCTCCAACCCGTACACCCGCGAGGCCTTCCGCCACACCTCCGTCGTCGGCTCCGTCGCCAGCGGCACGGTGGCCGGCTTCGGCATCGGCTCCTACCGGCTGGCGCTGCGCGCGCTGGTGGAGGAGCTGGACGCCTGAGCGCGGGCCCGCGTCCCGTGCCAACGGGCCTGCCGGGCCCGCCCGATGGGGCACTTTGCGCCGCCTTCGGCCGTTGTCGTGACGGCGGCCGGAGGCGGTCGCACATCCGAACGGTCGCGAAAGGGTAACGTTCGGGGGCGGGGGGCCGACGGCCGCCCATCAGCGTCAGTCGTACGAGACGGAGTTGCACCGGATGCAGCACGCAGTGGGGGCTCCGCTGCCGCCGCCCCACGGACCGGGGCGGGGACCGGCCGCATGGACACCCAGCGCTCACCACCCCGGGCCGGTGCCCGGCCCGCCCGGCGGGCCCTTGCCTCCGCCACCCCCGCAGGGGCCGCCGGCGTCGCCGCCGGTCCCGCCGCCCGTGAACGGCGGCTGGAACGGCCCCGCGCCCCGGCACCCCTCCGCGGGACCGCCGCCGCGCGAGACCACCGGACACGTCCAGCTCCCGCCGGGGGAGCCCGTCCCCATACCCGCGCCGCCCCCGTCCGACGGCACGGGCGCGGCGATGCTCGCCGTGCTGCTCATCGGCCCGGCCGGCGCCGGGAAGACGACGGTCGCCCGCCACTGGGCCCGGACCCGGCGGGTGCCCACCGCGCACATCAGCCTCGACGACGTCCGCGAGTGGGTGTGCTCGGGGTTCGCCGACCCCCAGGACGGCTGGAACGACCACTCCGAGGCCCAGTACCGCCTGGCCCGCCGCACCTGCGGCTTCGCCGCCCGCAACTTCCTGGCCAACGGGATCTCCTGCATCCTCGACGACGCGGTCTTCCCCGACCGCCCCGTCGTCGGCCTCGGCGGCTGGAAGCGCCACGTGGGCCCCGGCCTGCTGCCCGTGGTGCTCCTCCCCGGCCTGGAGATCGTCCTCGAACGGAACGCGGAGCGCTCCGGCAACCGCCGCCTCTCCGACGAGGAGGTGGCGGGGATCCACGGCCGGATGGCGGGGTGGTACGGCTCGGGCCTGCCGATCATCGACAACTCCAAGTACGACGTCGAGACGACGGCCCGCGTCCTCGACGAGGTCCTCGCCCGCGCGATCACCAGCCCCCCGACCTGGTAGGCCCTCGGGCGGGCGGCTTTCCGGCCCGCCCTGTTGCTGGAGGCCGGGCCGCTTCCCAGCCCGTCCGGCTGCTTTCCAGCCCGTCCGGCGTTTGAGGACACCGCGCGGAGCGTGGTGCGGTGACGACGGCCGGCGGATGGCCGGTCGTCCGTGCCCGCGTGCGGGCCCGGGTCGCGTTCCAGCCCGTCCGGCTGCTGGGGACCGGGCGGCCAGTTCCCAGCCCGTCCGGCGTTTGAGGACACCGCGCGGAGCGTGGTGCCGTCACGACGGCCGGCGGGTGGCCGGTCGTCCGTGCCCGCGTGCGGGCCGTCCGTGGGCACGGCCTGCGGCCGTGTCCTCAATCGCCGGACGGGCTGGATCTCCGGCCGGGCCGTCCGGGATCGCGCGCCGGCCGGGCTGGATCTCGCGGCGGGCCGTCCGGGATCGCGCGCCGGCCGGGCTGGATCTCGCGGCGGGCCGTCCGGGATCTCCCGCCGGGCGGTCCGGGATCGCGCGCCGGGCGGGCTGGATCTCGCGGCGGGCCGTCCGGGATCGCGCGCCGGACGGGACGGAAACCCCGCCCCCGCGGGAACACCCGCCCGGGTCCGTCGCCGGGCCGAGTGCGGGGCGGGCTCGTACGCTCGGAGAATGTCCGAGGTGTATGGCGTCCGGCGCGGCCGGCTGCGTGATCGCTGCGCGGCGGCCGGGAGCGCGGCGGTCCTGGTGTCCCGGCCCGCCAATGTCCGCTACCTCGCCGGGGCCGCCCCGCCCGGCGCGGCCCTGCTGCTCGGCAGCCGCGAGGACGTGCTGCTGTGCCCCCGGGGCCCCGGGGGCGATCCCGCGGGCGGGCGGCCGGACGACGGGCTCCGGCTGGTGGTGCTGCCGGCCGGCACCGCCGACGCCGTCGTCGCCGCCGCCGAACTGGCCCGGGGCACCGGCACCGCGGCCCTCGCCGTCGAGGAGCACCATCTGACCGTCGCCCGCCACCGGGCCGTCGCGTCGGTCGCCCCCCAGGTACGGATCACCGATCTAGGGCTCGCCGTCGAGCAGCAGCGCGTCGTCAAGGACGACGACGAGATCGCCTCCCTGCGGATCGCGGCGGAGATCACCGACCAGGCGCTCGGCGAGCTGCTGGAGTCGATCCTGGTCGGCCGGACCGAGCGGCACCTCGCGCTGGAGCTGGAGCGCCGCCTCGTGGACCACGGCGCCGACGGCCCCGCGTTCCCCACCTCCGTCGCCACCGGCCCCAACAGCGGGCTCCAGGGCCACCGGCCCTCGGACCGGCGGGTCGAGGAGGGGGATTTCCTCTCGGTCTCGCTCGGCGCGAACTACCGCGGCTACCGCTGCGAGATCGGCCGCACCTTCGTGATCGGCACCTCGCCGGCGGACTGGCAGATCGAGCTCTACGACCTCGTCTTCGCCGCTCAGCGCGCCGGGCGGGAGGCGCTGCTGCCGGGGACCGCGTACCGCGACGTGGACCACGCGGCCCGGCAGGTGCTGGACGCCGCCGGGCACGGCGAACACCTCGCGCCCCGCACCGGTCACGGTGTCGGGCTGGAAATCGGTGAGGACCCGCAGCTAGCCCCTGCGGCCATGGGTAAACTGGACGCTTGCGTGCCGGTCACCGTCGAACCGGGGGTCCACCTCCCGGGACGGGGCGGGGTCCGGATCGATGACACGCTCGTCGTGCGCCAGGAGGCGGACGGCGGCCCCGAGCTACTCACCATCACGACCAAGGAGCTGCTCGCGCTGTAGCGCGTCCCCGCGGCCACTTCGTCGTCCACCAGCGTCAGTCCAGGAGATTCCGCAACCGTGGCTTCCACGAACGACCTCAAGAACGGCATGGTGCTCAAGCTCGACGGAGGCCAGCTCTGGTCCGTCGTCGAGTTCCAGCACGTCAAGCCCGGCAAGGGCCCGGCCTTCGTGCGCACCAAGCTCAAGAACGTCCTCTCCGGCAAGGTCGTCGACAAGACCTTCAACGCAGGCGTGAAGGTCGAGACGGCCACCGTCGACCGCCGTGACATGCAGTTCTCGTACATGGACGGCGAGTACTTCGTCTTCATGGACATGCAGACGTACGACCAGCTCATGGTCGACCGCAAGCAGGTCGGCGACGCGGCGAACTTCCTCATCGAGGGCTTCACCGCCAACGTCGCGCAGCACGAGGGCGAGGTGCTCTACGTCGAGCTGCCGGCCGCCGTCGAGCTGGTCATCGAGCACACCGAGCCCGGTGTGCAGGGCGACCGCTCCACCGGTGGCTCCAAGCCCGCGCGCCTGGAGACCGGCTACGAGATCCAGGTCCCGCTCTTCATCACCACCGGCGAGAAGATCAAGGTCGACACCCGCTCGGGCGACTACCTCGGCCGGGTGAACAGCTAACCGTGGCTGCCCGTAACAAGGCCCGCAAGCGCGCCTTCCAGATCCTCTTCGAGGCCGACCAGCGCGGGGCGTCCGTGCAGACGGTCCTCGCGGACTGGGTGCGGCACGCGCGGTCGGACGACCGCCAGCCGCCGGTCGCCGAGTACACGATGGACCTCGTCGAGGGGTACGCGGCGCACGCGGACCGCATCGACGAGCTGATCGCCACGTACGCGGTCGGCTGGACGCTGGACCGCATGCCGGTCGTCGACCGCAACATCCTCCGGCTCGGCGCGTACGAGCTGGTGTGGGTGGACGAGACGCCGGACGCGGTGGTGATCGACGAGGCGGTGCAGCTCGCCAAGGAGTTCTCCACCGACGATTCGCCGTCCTTCGTGAACGGCCTGCTGGGCCGTTTCAAGGACCTCAAGCCGAGCCTCCGCCGCGACTGACCCCGCGGCCGGCCGGACGGCTTCCACCGGGCCCGGGGCGGGAGGACCACCATCCTCCCGCCCCGGGCCCGGTGCTGTTCCGTGCCCCGGACGCGCAAGCGCCCGGGGGCGGAACCGGTCGGCAAACCGGTCCCGCCCCCGGGCGTGACGTTTTTTCAGAAGGGGCGCGCGGGGTTGATCAGTTGTCCTCGTGCGCGACCGCGCGGCGGGCGTCCGCGTCCAGGACGCCCCAGCTGATGAGCTGCTCGGTCAGCACCGAGGGGGACTGGTCGTAGATCACGGCCAGGGTGCGCAGGTCGTCCTGGCGGATCGAGAGCACCTTGCCGTTGTAGTCGCCGCGCTGCGACTGGATCGTGGCCGCGTACCGCTGGAGCGGGCCCGCCTTCTCCTGCGGGACGTGGGCCAGGCGCTCCAGGTCGAGGACGAGCTTCGGCGGCGGCTCGGCGGCCCCGCCCGGCGTCGTGCCCGGAAGCAGCTCCTGCACCGGGACGCCGTAGAAGTCCGCCAGCTCGGCGAGGCGCTGCACGGTCACGGCACGGTCGCCGCGCTCGTACGAGCCGACCACGACGGCCTTCCAGCGGCCCTGGGACTTCTCCTCCACGCCGTGGAGGGAAAGCCCCTGCTGGGTGCGGATGGCGCGGAGCTTGGCCCCGAGCTGCTTTGCGTATTCGCTGGACATATGGCTCCCCGGACGCATGGACAACGTGCGGCTCCGCCGCGCGACTGGTAACTCACTGTGAGGTTACGCAGCGTGACTTGGCTGAGTCAAGCCGAAAGGTCCGGACCGGTTCCGGCCACGGACCGGCGTACCCGGATCAGTACACCCATCAAGCCCTGGTAACGTGGACGGCGCAATTCCGACGTCCTTTAAGAGCCGTCCCGTGAGGCGGAGAAGGAGGTCCGTTTCGTATGGACACGCAGCACAGCCCCGATGCCGCCCGGCCCGTTCTGGAGGCCCCGGACATCGCGCGGGCACTGACCCGCATCGCCCACGAGATCGTCGAACGCGCCAAGGGCGCCGACGACGTGGTGCTCCTCGGCATCCCGACCCGCGGCGTCCACCTCGCGCACCGGCTCGCCGACAAGCTCGAAGGCATCACCGGCCAGAAGATGGCCGTCGGCTCCCTCGACACCACCATGTACCGCGACGACCTGCGCCTGAAGCCCGCGCGGACGCTCGCCCGCACCGAGATCCCCGCCGACGGCGTCGACGGCCGCCTCGTCGTCCTCGTCGACGACGTGCTCTTCTCCGGGCGCACCATCCGCGCCGCGCTGGACGCCCTCGGCGACATCGGCCGGCCGCGCGCCGTGCAGCTCGCCGTCCTGGTCGACCGCGGCCACCGCGAGCTGCCCATCCGCGCCGACTACGTCGGCAAGAACATCCCCACGTCGCTCCGCGAGGCGGTCCGGGTCCAGCTCGCCGAGGAGGACGGTCGCGACACCGTGCTGCTCGGGCTGAAGGACACCGCTCCGGCCGGCGAGCAGTAGCTCCCCCGTACGGCACCCCCGCGTACGGCGAGCGCTGCCGCGCGCCCGCATGCCCGTCCGGCTCCACAGATCTGGAGAGAACACCCCGATGATGCGCCACCTCATCTCGGCAGCCGACCTCACCCGCGACGAAGCGGTCCGCATCCTCGACACCGCCGAGGAGATGGCCCGGGTCGCCGACCGGCCGATCAAGAAGCTCCCGGCCCTGCGCGGCCGCACCGTCTGCAACCTCTTCTTCGAGGACTCGACCCGCACCCGGATCTCCTTCGAGGCCGCCGAGAAGCGGCTGTCCGCGGACGTCATCAACTTCGCCGCCAAGGGCTCCAGCGTCTCCAAGGGCGAGTCCCTGAAGGACACCGCGCAGACCCTGGAGGCCATGGGCGTCGACGCCGTCGTCATCCGGCACGGCGCCTCCGGCGCCCCCTACCGGCTCGCGACCTCCGGCTGGATCGACGCCCCTGTCATCAACGCCGGCGACGGCACCCACCAGCACCCCACCCAGGCCCTGCTGGACGCCTTCACCATGCGCCGCCGGCTCGTCGGCCGCGACGCCGGGATCGGGCAGGACCTGGCGGGCCGCCGGATCACCATCGTCGGCGACGTGCTGCACAGCCGGGTCGCCCGCTCCAACGTCGACCTGCTGCACACCCTGGGCGCCGAGGTCACCCTGGTCGCGCCGCCCACCCTGGTGCCCGTCGGCGTCGAGACCTGGCCCTGCGAGGTCTCGTACGACCTGGACTCCACGCTCGCCAAGTCCGACGCGATCATGATGCTGCGCGTCCAGCGCGAGCGGATGAACGCCGCGTTCTTCCCCACCGAGCGCGAGTACTCCCGCCGCTACGGCCTCGACGGCGACCGGATGGCGAAGATGCCCGGCCACGCCATCGTGATGCACCCCGGCCCCATGGTCCGCGGCATGGAGATCACCGCGGAGGTCGCCGACTCCGACCGCTGCACCGTCATCGAGCAGGTCGCCAACGGCGTGTCCATCCGGATGGCCGTCCTCTACCTGCTGCTCGGCGGCAACGAATCCGACGCACCCAACCCCCGTACCGAGGAGAAGTAAGAACCATGAGCAAGATCCTTATCCGCGGTGCGAAGGTGCTGGGCGGCGAGGCGCAGGACGTCCTGATCGACGGCGCCACCGTCGCGGCCGTCGGCACGGGGCTCTCCGACGAGGGCGCCCGGGTGATCGAGGCGCAGGGGCAGATCCTGCTGCCGGGCCTGGTCGACCTCCACACCCATCTGCGCGAGCCGGGCCGCGAGGACTCCGAGACCGTGCTGACCGGCACCCGCGCCGCCGCGAGCGGCGGCTACACCGCCGTGTTCGCCATGGCCAACACCTTCCCCGTCGCCGACACCGCCGGCGTCGTGGAGCAGGTCTACCGGCTCGGCAAGGAGTCCGGCTACTGCGACGTGCAGCCCATCGGCGCCGTCACCGTCGGCCTGGAGGGCAAGAAGCTCGCCGAGCTCGGCGCCATGCACGACTCGGCCGCCGGCGTCACCGTCTTCTCCGACGACGGCAAGTGCGTCGACGACGCGGTCATCATGCGCCGCGCCCTGGAGTACGTGAAGGCCTTCGGCGGCGTCGTCGCCCAGCACGCACAGGAGCCGCGCCTCACCGAGGGCGCGCAGATGAACGAGGGCGTCGTCTCCGCCGAACTCGGCCTCGGCGGCTGGCCCGCCGTCGCCGAGGAGTCGGTCATCGCCCGCGACGTCCTGCTCGCCGAGCACGTCGGCTCCCGGGTGCACATCTGCCACCTCTCCACCGCCGGCTCCGTGGAGATCGTCCGCTGGGCCAAGTCCCGCGGCATCGACGTCACGGCCGAGGTCACCCCGCACCACCTGCTGCTCACCGACGAGATGGTCCGCAGCTACAACCCCGTCTACAAGGTCAACCCGCCGCTGCGCACCGAGCGCGACGTGCTGGCCCTGCGGGAGGCGCTCGCCGACGGCACCATCGACATCGTCGCCACCGACCACGCGCCGCACCCGCACGAGGACAAGGACTGCGAGTGGGCCGCGGCCGCGATGGGCATGGTCGGCCTGGAGACCGCGCTCTCCGTCGTCCAGCAGACGATGGTGGAGACCGGGCTGCTCGACTGGGCCCAGGTGGCGGACCGGATGTCGTTCGCCCCCGCGCGCATCGGACGGGCCCAGGGGCACGGACGCCCCGTCTCGGCTGGTGAGCCCGCGAACCTCACGCTGGTCGATCCGGCATACCGTGGTGTGGTGGACCCCGCGGGCTTCGCCTCCCGCAGCCGCAACACCCCGTACGAGGGCCGCGAGCTGCCGGGACGCGTCACCCACACCTTCCTGCGGGGCCGGGCGACGGTCGTGGACGGGAAGCTGGCGTGACACCTGCACTGATGAATCTGGCCGCACAGGCGGCAGCCGACGCCGAGCGGAAGTCGGCGGAGGTCACCGACTGGGCCGCCCGGATCGGCTGGGTGGTGGGCCTGCTCCTCTTCGTCGCCTTCGTCTACTGGCTGATGCGCCAGGGATGGAAGTGGCGCGGCAGCCTCCAGTCCGACCTGCCCGAACTCCCCGAGGCGCCCGAGGCGCCCGGCGAGGCGCTGCTCACGATGACCGGCCGCTACCACGGCTCCACCACGGCCGGGCAGTGGCTCGACCGGATCGTCGCCCACGGCCTCGGCGTGCGCAGCCGCGCCGAACTCACGCTCACCGACCAGGGGCTCGCTGTGGTGCGCCCCGGTGCCCGGGACTTCTTCGTACCGGCCGGCGCCCTGCGCGGCGCCCGGCTCGACAAGGGGATCGCGGGCAAGGTCCTCGCCGAGGGCGGTCTGCTGATCGTCACCTGGGCGCACGGGGACCGGCAGATCGACTCCGGCTTCCGCTCGGACCACGCGGCCGAGCAGACCACCTGGGTCGACGCAATCGAGAACATGATCAGGACGACGGAAGGCACCGCACGATGACGATCTCCACCCGGGGAGCCGGCAAAGCTCCCGCCGTACTCGTCCTGGAGGACGGCCGCATCTTCCGCGGCCGCGCCTACGGGGCCGTGGGGGAGACCTTCGGCGAGGCGGTGTTCAACACCGGCATGACCGGCTACCAGGAGACCCTCACCGACCCGTCCTACCACCGCCAGGTGGTCGTGATGACCGCTCCCCACGTGGGCAACACGGGCGTCAACGACGAGGACGACGAGTCGAAGCGGATCTGGGTCTCCGGATACGTCGTCCGCGACCCCGCCCGCATCCCCTCCAACTGGCGCTCCCGCCGCTCCCTCGACGAGGAGCTCGCCTCCCAGGGCGTCGTCGGGATCTCCGGCATCGACACCCGCGCGCTCACCCGCCACCTGCGCGAGCGCGGCGCCATGCGCGTCGGCATCTTCTCCGGCGAGACCCTCGCCGGCGACGCCGCGCTGCTCGCCCGGGTCCAGCAGGCCCCCGAGATGAAGGGCGCCGACCTCTCCGCCGAGGTCGCCACCGCCGAGACGTACGTGGTGCCGGCCATCGGTGAGAAGAAGTTCACCGTCGCCGCCCTCGACCTCGGCATCAAGGGCATGACCCCGCACCGGATGGCCGAGCGCGGCATCGAGGTGCACGTGCTGCCCGCCACCGCCACCGCCGAGCAGGTCTACGCGGTGAACCCGGACGGCGTCTTCCTCTCCAACGGCCCGGGCGACCCGGCCACCGCCGACCTCACGGTCATCAAGGCGGTCCTGGAGCGCCGGACCCCGCTCTTCGGCATCTGCTTCGGCAACCAGCTCCTCGGCCGGGCCCTCGGCTTCGGCACCTACAAGCTGAAGTACGGCCACCGCGGCATCAACCAGCCGGTGCAGGACCGCACCACCGGCAAGGTCGAGGTCACCGCGCACAACCACGGCTTCGCCGTCGAGGCCCCCCTCGACAAGGTCTCCGACACCCCCTACGGCCGCGCCGAGGTGTCCCACGTCTGCCTGAACGACGACGTGGTCGAGGGCCTGCGGCTGCTCGACCAGCCGGCCTTCAGCGTCCAGTACCACCCCGAGGCGGCCGCCGGCCCGCACGACGCCGCGTACCTCTTCGACCGCTTCGTTTCTCTGATGGAGGCCGAGCGTGCCTAAGCGCACCGATATCCAGTCCGTCCTGGTCATCGGCTCCGGCCCGATCGTCATCGGCCAGGCCGCCGAGTTCGACTACTCCGGCACCCAGGCCTGCCGCGTCCTCAAGGCCGAGGGCCTGCGGGTCATCCTGGTCAACTCCAACCCGGCCACGATCATGACCGACCCGGAGATCGCCGACGCCACCTACGTCGAGCCGATCACCCCCGAGTTCGTCGAGAAGATCATCGCCAAGGAGCGCCCCGACGCGCTGCTGCCCACCCTCGGCGGCCAGACCGCGCTGAACACCGCGATCTCCATGCACGAGCAGGGCGTGCTGGAGAAGTACAACGTCGAGCTGATCGGCGCCAACGTCGAGGCGATCAACAAGGGCGAGGACCGCGACCTGTTCAAGGAGGTCGTCGAGGCCGTCCGCGGCAAGATCGGCCACGGCGAGTCCGCCCGCTCGGTGATCTGCCACTCCATGGACGACGTCATCGCGGGCGTCGACACCCTCGGCGGCTACCCCGTCGTCGTCCGCCCCTCCTTCACCATGGGCGGCGCCGGCTCCGGCTTCGCCCACGACGAGGAGGAGCTGCGCCGCATCGCCGGCCAGGGCCTCACGCTCTCCCCGACCACCGAGGTGCTCCTGGAGGAGTCCATCCTCGGCTGGAAGGAGTACGAGCTGGAGCTGATGCGCGACAAGAACGACAACGTCGTGGTCGTCTGCTCCATCGAGAACTTCGACCCGATGGGCGTCCACACCGGCGACTCCATCACCGTGGCGCCCGCGATGACGCTCACCGACCGCGAGTACCAGCGGCTGCGCGACATCGGCATCGCGATCATCCGCGAGGTCGGCGTCGACACCGGCGGCTGCAACATCCAGTTCGCGGTCGACCCGGCCGACGGCCGGATCATCGTCATCGAGATGAACCCCCGGGTCTCCCGGTCCTCGGCGCTCGCCTCCAAGGCGACCGGCTTCCCGATCGCCAAGATCGCCGCGAAGCTCGCCGTCGGCTACACGCTGGACGAGATCCCGAACGACATCACCGAGAAGACCCCGGCCTCCTTCGAGCCCACCCTCGACTACGTCGTGGTCAAGGCGCCCCGGTTCGCCTTCGAGAAGTTCCCCTCCGCCGACTCCACCCTCACCACCACCATGAAGTCGGTGGGCGAGGCCATGGCCATCGGCCGCAACTTCACCGAGGCCCTCCAGAAGGCGCTGCGCTCGCTGGAGAAGAAGGGCAGCCAGTTCGACTTCACCGGCGACCCGGGGGACAAGGACGAGCTGCTGCGGGAGGCCGTGCGCCCGACCGACGGCCGGATCAACACCGTCATGCAGGCCATCCGCGCGGGCGCCACGCCCGAGGAGGTCTTCGACGCGACCCGGATCGACCCCTGGTTCGTCGACCAGATGTTCCTGATCAAGGAGTACGCCGACGAACTGGCCGCGGCCGAGAAGCTCGATCCCGAGCTGCTCGCCGAGGCCAAGCGCCACGGCTTCTCCGACGCCCAGATCGCCGCCATCCGCGGCCTGCGCGAGGACGTCGTCCGCGAGGTGCGCCACGCGCTGGGCATCCGCCCGGTCTACAAGACGGTCGACACCTGCGCCGCCGAGTTCGCCGCCCGCACCCCGTACTTCTACTCGTCCTACGACGAGGAGTCCGAGGTCGCGCCCCGCACCAAGCCCGCCGTGATCATCCTCGGCTCCGGGCCCAACCGCATCGGCCAGGGCATCGAGTTCGACTACTCCTGCGTCCACGCCTCCTTCGCGCTGCACGACGCCGGGTACGAGACCGTGATGGTCAACTGCAACCCGGAGACCGTCTCCACCGACTACGACACCTCCGACCGGCTCTACTTCGAGCCGCTCACCCTGGAGGACGTGCTGGAGATCGTGCACGCCGAGTCGCTGGCCGGCCCGGTCGCCGGTGTCGTCGTGCAGCTCGGCGGCCAGACGCCGCTCGGCCTGTCCCAGGCGCTCAAGGACAACGGCGTCCCCGTCGTCGGCACCTCCCCGGAGGCCATCCACGCCGCCGAGGACCGCGGCGCCTTCGGCCGGGTCCTCGCCGAGGCCGGCCTGCCCGCGCCGAAGCACGGCACCGCCACCACCTTCGCCGGCGCCAAGGCCATCGCCGACGAGATCGGCTACCCCGTCCTCGTCCGCCCGTCCTACGTGCTCGGCGGACGCGGCATGGAGATCGTCTACGACGAGGCGCGCCTGGAGGCGTACATCGCCGAGTCCACCGAGATCTCGCCGACCCGCCCGGTCCTGGTGGACCGCTTCCTCGACGACGCGATCGAGATCGACGTCGACGCCCTCTACGACGGCCACGAGCTCTACCTCGGCGGCGTCATGGAGCACATCGAGGAGGCCGGCATCCACTCCGGCGACTCGGCCTGCGCCCTGCCCCCGATCACCCTCGGCGGCTTCGACATCAAGCGGCTGCGCGCCTCCACCGAGGCCATCGCCGAGGGCGTCGGCGTGCGCGGTCTGATCAACATCCAGTTCGCCATGGCCGGCGACATCCTCTACGTGCTGGAGGCCAACCCGCGCGCCTCCCGCACCGTGCCCTTCACCTCCAAGGCGACCGCCGTGCCACTGGCCAAGGCCGCCGCCCGGATCTCGCTCGGCGCGACCATCGCCGAGCTGCGCCAGGAAGGGCTGCTGCCGCGCAGCGGCGACGGCGGCACCCTCCCGCTGGACGCGCCGATCTCCGTCAAGGAGGCCGTGATGCCGTGGTCGCGCTTCCGCGACGTCCACGGCCGCGGCGTCGACACCATCCTCGGCCCGGAGATGCGCTCCACCGGCGAGGTCATGGGCATCGACTCGCTCTTCGGCACCGCCTACGCCAAGTCGCAGGCCGGCGCCTACGGCCCGCTGCCCACCAAGGGCCGCGCGTTCGTCTCGGTGGCCAACCGGGACAAGCGCTCGATGATCTTCCCGGCGCGCGAGCTGGTCGCCCATGGCTTCGAGCTGATGGCCACCTCCGGCACGGCCGAGGTCCTCAAGCGCAACGGCATCAACGCCACCGTCGTCCGCAAGCAGTCCGAGGGCGTGGGTCCGAACGGCGAGAAGACCATCGTCCAGCTCATCCACGACGGCGAGGTCGACCTCATCGTCAACACCCCGTACGGCACCGGCGGCCGCCTCGACGGCTACGACATCCGTACGGCGGCGGTGGCCCGCTCCGTACCGTGCCTGACCACGGTCCAGGCGCTCGCGGCGGCCGTCCAGGGCATCGACGCGCTGAACCGCGGCGACGTCGGCGTCCGATCGCTCCAGGAACACGCCGAACACCTGACCGCGGCCCGCGACTAGTCACCCGAGGGGGACACCGGAAACGGTGTCCCCCTCCTCATGAGGACACCACCGTGTACAAACTCTTCTTCGCCCTGGTCTTCACGCGGATGGACCCCGAGAAGGCCCACCACCTGGCCTTCCGCTGGATCCGCCTCGCCGCCCGCGTCCCCGTACTGCGGACCTTCGCCGCCGCGGTGCTCGCGCCCCGGTACAAGGAACTGCGCACCGAGGCGCTCGGCCTGCGGATGCACGGACCGTTCGGCCTCGCGGCCGGCTTCGACAAGAACGCCCAGGCCGTCGACGGCATGGCGATGCTCGGCTTCGACCACGTCGAGATCGGCACCGTCACCTCCGAGCCCCAGCCGGGCAACCCCGGAAAGCGCCTCTTCCGGCTGGTGCCGGACCGCGCCCTGATCAACCGGATGGGCTTCAACAACGAGGGCTCCGCCGCCGTCGCCGAGCGCCTGGCGGGGCGCCGGGAGGTCTTCCGCACCACCCTCGGCGTCAACATCGGCAAGACGAAGGTCGTCCCCGAGGAGGAGGCCGTCGCCGACTACGTCGCCTCCACCGAGCGCCTGGCCCGCCACGCCGACTACCTCGTCGTCAACGTCTCCTCGCCCAACACCCCCGGCCTGCGCAACCTCCAGGCCACCGAGTCGCTGCGCCCGCTGCTCACCGCCGTGCGCGAGGCCGCCGACCGCACGGTCACCGGCCGCCGGGTGCCGCTGCTCGTCAAGATCGCCCCCGACCTCGCGGACGAGGACGTCGACGCGGTGGCCGACCTGGCGCTCGAACTCGGCCTGGACGGCATCATCGCCACCAACACCACGATCGCCCGCGAGGGCCTCGGCCTCACCTCGCCGCCCGACGTCGTGGCGGAGACCGGCGGCCTCTCCGGCGCCCCCGTCAAGGCCCGCTCCCTGGAGGTGCTGCGCCGCCTGTATGCCCGCGTCGGCGACCGCATCACCCTCGTCGGCGTCGGCGGCATCGCCGACGCCGAGGACGCCTGGCAGCGCATCCTCGCCGGCGCCACCCTGGTCCAGGGCTACAGCGCCTTCGTGTACGAGGGCCCGTTCTACGCCCGGGCGATCCACAAGGGCCTCGCCGCACGCCTCGCGGCCAGCCCTTACGCCACCCTCGCCGAGGCCGTCGGCGCCGAGACACGGAAGGCAGCCACCGCATGAGCCCCCTGGAGCCGTTCGGCACCCGTCTGCGCCACGCCATGGACACCCGCGGGCCGCTCTGCGTCGGCATCGACCCGCACGCCTCCCTGCTCACGGCCTGGGGCCTCGCCGACGACGTCGCCGGCCTGGAGCGGTTCACCCGCACCACCGTGGAGGCCCTCGCCGGCCGGGTGGCCGTCCTCAAGCCCCAGTCCGCCTTCTTCGAGCGCTTCGGCTCCCGGGGCATCGCCGTCCTGGAGAAGGCCGTCGAGGAGGCGCGCTCGGCCGGCGCGCTGGTGCTCATGGACGCCAAGCGCGGCGACATCGGCTCCACGATGGGCGCCTACGCGGAGACCTTCCTGCGCAAGGACTCGCCGCTCTTCTCGGACGCCGTCACCGTCTCCCCCTACCTCGGCTTCGGGTCGCTGCGGCCCGCCCTGGACCAGGCCGTGCTGAGCGGCAGCGGGGTCTTCGTGCTCGCGCTGACCTCCAACCCGGAGGGCGCCGAGGTGCAGCGCGCCACGGCCGCGGACGGGTCCTCGCTCGCCGCGCTGATGCTGCGGCACATGGCGGCGGAGAACGAGGGGGCCGACCCGCTGGGCTCGGTCGGCGCGGTCGTCGGCGCCACCCTCGGCGACGCGGGCGCGGACCTCGCGATCAACGGCCCGCTGCTCGCCCCCGGCATCGGCGCCCAGGGCGCGACGCCGGCCGACCTGCCCCGGGTCTTCGGCGCCGCGGTGGGCAACGTGGTGCCGAGCGTCAGCCGCGGGGTCCTGCGGCACGGACCGGACGCGGCGGCGCTGCGGTCCGCAGCCGACCGCTTCGCCGACGAGGTGCGTGAGGCCGTGGCCTCGGCCGGGGTCTGAGCAGCTCCGGAGGGGTCCCCGGCCCGGGCCTTGACATTTTCTTGACAGAAATGTCGGTCGTTTTGTCTGAAAACTCCTGGTCGGTCGATGCTGACCAGGACTTTTCGTCCGTTCTCGCTGACTGGAGGCGTGTTGGCCGCTAGTCTCCGTCCCAGAGCGCGCGAGCAGGGCGGTGAACTGCACTGTTCGACGCTCACCAGGTGCGGGACCGACTTCGGTCCTCACCGGTCCGTATCCGACAGTTCGACATCCGAGGTGACGTAGGCGTGGCTCTTCCGCCCCTTACCCCTGAACAGCGCGCAGCCGCGCTCGAAAAGGCCGCCGCGGCTCGCCGGGAGCGGGCCGAGGTCAAGAATCGACTCAAGCACTCCGGCGCCTCCCTCCACGAGGTCATCAAGCAGGGCCAGGAGAACGACGTCATCGGGAAGATGAAGGTCTCGGCCCTCCTCGAGTCCCTGCCGGGCGTGGGCAAGGTCCGCGCCAAGCAGATCATGGAGAGGCTCGGCATCTCCGAGAGCCGCCGCGTGCGCGGTCTCGGCTCGAACCAGATCGCTTCCCTGGAGCGAGAGTTCGGCGGCGGCGCCGCCTGACGACCCTGGTGCCCCGCCCGGCGCGTGACGCCCGGTGGGCGGCCCGGTCCGCTGACGCGGCCGGTGCCCGCCGGCCGGCCGGCGCCGCCGGGCGCGGCGCGAGGCACTCCCGGGAACCTGGATAATCGCCTCATGGCAGCAGAGGTTCGTCCGCGGCTGACCGTGCTCTCCGGCCCCTCGGGGGTCGGCAAGAGCACGGTCGTCGCGCATATGCGCAAGGTCCACCCCGACGTGTGGCTCTCGGTGTCGGCCACGACCCGCAAGCCGCGCCCCGGCGAGGAGCACGGCGTCCAGTACTTCTTCGTCGGCGACGACGAGTTCGACAAGCTGGTCGCCAACGGCGAGTTGCTGGAGTGGGCCGAGTTCGCGGGCAACCGCTACGGCACGCCACGCCGTGCGGTCCTCGACCGCCTGGAGGCGGGCGAGCCGGTGCTGCTGGAGATCGACCTCCAGGGCGCCCGGCAGGTCAAGGAGTCCATGCCGGACTCGCAGCTCGTCTTCCTCGCCCCGCCGAGCTGGGAGGAGCTCGTCCGCCGGCTCACCGGCCGCGGCACCGAGTCCCCCGAGGTGATCGAGCGGCGCCTGGCGGCGGCCAGGGTCGAACTCGCCGCCGAGGCGGAGTTCGACACCACCCTCGTCAACACCTCCGTCGAAGGCGTGGCCCGTGAGCTGCTAGCCTTGATGGCAGTTGTTTGATCTTTTGTCCGAATCTTTTGTGCACGTTCTTCGGAAGGCTAGAGAGTGTCCTCTTCCATCACCGCGCCCGAGGGCATCATCAACCCGCCGATCGACGAGCTGCTCGAGGCCACTGACTCGAAGTACAGCCTCGTGATCTACGCGGCCAAGCGCGCGCGTCAGATCAACGCGTACTACTCGCAGCTCGGTGAGGGCCTGCTGGAGTACGTCGGCCCCCTGGTGGACACCCACGTCCACGAGAAGCCGCTCTCGATCGCCCTGCGTGAGATCAACGCGGGACTGCTGACCTCCGAGGCCATCGAGGGCCCGGCCCAGTAGGCGCACCACGTTCTCGGCCACAGGCCCGGCGGATCCGTCCGCCGGGCCTGTGGTGTGTCCGGGACCGCGCCGGGCCGCCGGGGACGTCCGGTGCCCGGTGGTGCAGCATGGACACGTACCGGATCCGAGTGCGGGGAGACGCAGTGGACAAGCCGAAGGTGGTACTGGGGGTCAGCGGGGGCATCGCCGCCTACAAGGCGTGCGAGCTGCTGCGCAGGCTCACCGAGTCGGGGCACGACGTGCGGGTGGTCCCCACCGCGTCCGCGCTGCACTTCGTCGGCGCGGCCACCTGGTCGGCGCTGTCGGGCAACCCGGTCTCCACCGAGGTCTGGAACGACGTCCACGAGGTCCCCCACGTGCGCATCGGCCAGCACGCCGACCTCGTCGTCGTGGCGCCCGCCACCGCGGACATGCTCGCCAAGGCGGCGCACGGCCTCGCCGACGACCTGCTGACCAACACCCTGCTCACCGCCCGCTGCCCGGTCGTCTTCGCCCCCGCCATGCACACCGAGATGTGGGAGCACCCGGCCACCCAGGAGAACGTCGCCACCCTGCGCCGGCGCGGCGCCGTGGTGATCGAACCCGCCGTGGGCCGGCTCACCGGCGTCGACACCGGCAAGGGCCGGCTGCCCGACCCCGGCGAGATCTTCGAGGTCTGCCGCCGGGTCCTCGCCCGCGGCACGGCCGCCCCCGACCTCGGCGGCCTCCATGTGGTGGTCAGCGCCGGCGGCACCCGCGAGCCGCTGGACCCGGTGCGCTTCCTCGGCAACCGCTCCTCGGGCAAGCAGGGCTACGCCCTGGCCCGTACGGCGGCCGCGCGCGGCGCCCGGGTCACCCTGATCGAGGCCAACACCGGCCTGCCGGACCCGGCGGGGGTCGACGTCGTGCACGTCGGGACCGCCGTGCAGCTCCGCGAGGCCGTGCTGAAGGCGGGGGCCGACGCCGACGCCGTGGTCATGGCCGCGGCCGTGGCCGATTTCCGGCCGAGTGAGTACGCCACCGGCAAGATCAAGAAGAAGGACGGCGTGGAGGCCCCCGCCGTCACCCTGGTCCGCAACCCGGACATCCTCGCCGAGATCTCCGCCGACCGCGCCCGCCCCGGCCAGGTGGTGGTCGGCTTCGCCGCCGAGACCGACGACGTCCTCGCCAACGGGCGGGACAAGCTGCGCCGCAAGGGCTGCGATCTGCTGGTCGTGAACGAGGTGGGGGAGCGCAGGACCTTCGGTTCCGAGGAGAACGAGGCCGTCGTCCTCGCCGCCGACGGCGCCGAGACACCGGTGCCGCACGGTCCGAAGGAAGCCCTCGCCGACATCGTCTGGGACCTCGTCGAGGCCCGGGTGGACCGGGCCGGCCGCTGACCGGGGGCGCCTGCCGGAGCCGCCCGCGGGCGGCTCCGGTCCCGCAGTGTGAGACACCTCATGGCCGGGGGCGGCCGGCGGACGGGGCGCCGCGCCCGGCCCGGCGAACACTCGGCGACACCGGGGTGAAGAACAGCACCCCGGTAAAACCCGCCAAATGTGGCGAATCACTCCGCTCGCAGACGCTATGGTCGTACCGTCTCGGCCATGGACCACAGGTCAGGGAGCTCCCACGCTGCGAGACGGGTTGTCCGGCTGCGGAACGCGACCGATAAACTGGTCCGCGGAACGTCGCGGGGCGCAGCCCCCTGCCGGTCCGTCAATGATCAGCCAGCAGCCGCTGCAACCCCAGGGAGCGATGTGTCCCGCCGTCTCTTCACCTCGGAGTCCGTGACCGAGGGCCACCCCGACAAGATCGCCGACCAGATCAGCGACACGATCCTCGACGCCCTGCTCAAGGAGGACCCGACCTCCCGGGTCGCCGTCGAGACCCTGATCACGACCGGCCTCGTGCACGTCGCCGGCGAGGTGACCACCAAGGCCTGGGCGGACATCCCGACCCTCGTGCGCAACAAGATCCTCGAGATCGGCTACGACTCGTCGAAGAAGGGCTTCGACGGCGCCTCCTGCGGCGTCTCGGTGTCCATCGGCTCCCAGTCCCCGGACATCGCGCAGGGCGTCGACACGGCGTACGAGAAGCGCGTCGAGGGCGACGAGGACGAGCTCGACAAGCAGGGCGCCGGCGACCAGGGCCTGATGTTCGGCTACGCGTGCGACGAGACGCCCGAGCTGATGCCGCTCCCGATCCACCTGGCCCACCGGCTGTCCCGCCGGCTGTCCGAGGTCCGCAAGAACGGCACCATCCCCTACCTGCGTCCCGACGGAAAGACCCAGGTCACCATCGAGTACGACGGTGACAAGGCGGTCCGTCTGGACACCGTCGTGGTGTCCTCGCAGCACGCGTCCGACATCGACCTGGACTCGCTGCTGGCACCGGACATCCGCGAGTTCGTCGTCGAGCACGTGCTGAAGCAGCTCGTCGAGGACGGCATCAAGCTGGACACCGACGGCTACCGCCTGCTGGTCAACCCGACCGGGCGCTTCGAGATCGGCGGCCCGATGGGCGACGCCGGTCTGACCGGTCGCAAGATCATCATCGACACCTACGGCGGCATGGCCCGTCACGGCGGCGGCGCCTTCTCGGGCAAGGACCCGTCGAAGGTGGACCGCTCGGCCGCCTACGCCATGCGCTGGGTCGCCAAGAACGTCGTGGCGGCCGGTCTCGCGGCCCGCTGCGAGGTCCAGGTCGCGTACGCGATCGGCAAGGCGGAGCCGGTCGGCCTCTTCGTCGAGACCTTCGGCACCGCCACCACGGACGTCGAGAAGATCGAGCAGGCCATCGCCGAGGTCTTCGACCTCCGCCCGGCCGCGATCATCCGCGACCTCGACCTGCTCCGCCCGATCTACGCCCGCACCGCGGCCTACGGCCACTTCGGCCGTGAGCTCGCCGACTTCACCTGGGAGCGCACCGACCGCGTCGACGCCCTCCGCGCGGCGGCCGGCGTCTAGGACGCAGCCGCACCCGCACTCGCACCGGGCCCCCGGCCGCAGCAGCGGCCGGGGGCCCGGTGCCATGGGCGGGCGGTGCACGGGCCGGGCCGGACTGTCGGCGGGCTCTGGTAGGAATGTTGGCTGTGAGCAGCGACGACGAGCAGCCGAAGGAGCCCGCGGACGGCGGGCCGGAGCAGCTTGCGCTCATCCGGGAGACCGTCCGGCGGGCCCATGTGCCCAAGGCCAAGCCCCGCACCTGGCGCGGGGCCCCGCTGGCGAAGGACCGGCCCATCGCCCGGGTCATGGTGGACAAGGGCGTGCTCCACCTCGACCGGCTCTGGGACTACGCCGTGCCCGAGGAGCTCGACGAGGCCGCCCAGCCGGGGGTGCGCGTCCGCGTCCGCTTCGGCGCCGGCTCGCACCAGGTGCGCGGCGGGCGCCGGGAGGGCGGCGGGCTGATCGACGGCTTCCTCGTCGAGCGGCTCGCGGAGTCCGACTACACGGGACCGCTCGCCGCGCTCGCCCATGTCGTCTCGCCCGAACCGGTCCTCAGCCCCGGCATGCTCGACCTCGCCCGGGCGGTCGCCGACCGGTACGCGGGCAGCCTCGCCGACATCCTCCAGCTCGCCGTCCCGCCCCGGAACGGCAAGGCCGAGGCCCGCCCGTCCCCCGATCCGCTGCCGCCGCCGCCCGCCCCCGAACCGGGCCCCTGGGAGCGCTACGGACACGGCCCCGCCTTCCTGAGCTCGCTCGCCGCAGGCCGGACGCCCCGCGCGGTGTGGACCGCCCTGCCCGGCCCGCACTGGCCGGACGAACTCGCCCGCGCCGTCGCCGCCACCCTCGCCTCGGGGCGCGGCGCCCTGGTCGTGGTCCCCGACGGGCGCCGGGCAGCCCGGGTCGACGAGGCGCTCACCGCACTGCTCGGCCCCGGCCGGCACGCCCTGCTCACCGCCGACTCGGGGCCGCAGAAGCGCTACGGCGAGTGGCTGGCCGTGCGCAGGGGCTCGGTGCGAGCCGTGGTGGGCACCCGTGCCGCCATGTTCGCCCCCGTCCGCGACCTCGGCCTCGTCGCCGTCTGGGACGACGGCGACGCCAGCCACAGCGACGACCACGCGCCCTTCCCGCACGTCCGCGAAGTCCTGGAGCTCCGGTCCGCCCACGACGACTGCGCCTTCCTGCTGGGCGGCACCGGCTGCACCGTCGAGGCCGCGCAGCTCGTCGAGAGCGGCTGGGCCCGTCCGCTGGTCGCCGACCGCGCGCGGGTCAGGGCCGCGGCCCCGCTGGTGCGGACCGTCGGCGACCACGACCTCGCCCGGGACGAGGCGGCCCGGGCCGCGCGGCTGCCCAGCCTCGCCTGGCAGACGGTGCGCGAGGGCCTGCGCGAGGGCCCCGTGCTGGTGCAGGTGCCGCGCCGCGGCTACGCGCCCCGGCTCGCCTGCGAGCGCTGCCGCACCCCGGCCCGCTGCCGCCACTGCGCCGGCCCGCTGGAGGCACGGGACGAGCGCGAGCTGCACTGCGTGTGGTGCGGCACCGCCGAGAACGACTGGCACTGCGCGGAGTGCGGCTCGGTGCGGCTGCGCGCGCGGATCGTGGGGGCGCGGCGCACGGCGGAGGAGCTGGGGCGGGCCTTCCCGGCCGTGCCCGTGCGCACCTCGGGCCGCGACCATGTGCTCGACACCGTCCCCGGGCGGCCGGCGCTGGTGGTCTCCACCCCGGGGGCCGAGCCCGTCGCCGAGGGCGGGTACGCGGCCGCGCTGCTGCTGGACGGCTGGGCGATGCTCACCCGGCCCGACCTGCGCGCCGGCGAGGAGGCGCTGCGCCGGTGGATCGCCGCCGCGTCCCTCGTGCGGGGGCAGGACGAGGGCGGCACGGTCGTCGTGGTGGCCGAGCCCACCCTGCGCCCCGTGCAGGCGCTGGTCCGCTGGGACCCGGTCGGCCACGCGCTGCGCGAACTGGCGGAACGGGCGGAGCTGCGGTTCCCGCCCGTGTCGCGGATGGCCGAGGTGACCGGTCGGCCGGAGGCCGTCGCGGAGTTCCTCGCCGCCGCCGAGCTGCCGCCTCCGACGGAGGTGCTGGGGCCCGTGCCGCTGCCCGTCACCGAGCCCGGCCGGGGCCCGCGCCGCCCCGGTGACCCCCCGGTGGGGGAGCGCTGGGAGCGCGCGCTGCTGCGCGTGCCGCCGGGGAGCGGCTCGGCCCTGGCCGCCGCCCTGAAGACGGCCCAGGTGGCCCGTCTCGCCCGCGGCGGCACGGACGCCGTCCGGCTGCGGGTGGACCCGCCGGACATCGGCTGACGCCGCCGGGCCGGGGGCAGCCTGCCGGACGTCGGCTGGGTCTGTCGGGCCGGGGGTGGGCCCGCCGGACGTCGGCTTGGTCTGTCCTGTTGCGGGTGGCCTCGCCGGACAGCGGCTGACCCACCGGCCGCTCGGGGTCCTGCCCGGGTGGGGCCGCGGGCCTCGGCGGGCCAGGCCGCGGGGCGCCCCAGCCCTCGGGCGGCCGGCGCCGCGGGGCGTCCCGGGCCGGCGGTCGGGGCCGCGGGGCCCGGGGGGTGCGCCGCCACGGGCGGGGTGCCTGGTACCGGGGCGTCCCGGGGGTTATGGGACCGGGCGCTCGGCCCTGTGCGGACCCAGCCCGCCGCACGGGCCGGGTCCTCGGGGCGCCCGGTGGTCGGGGCGCCCCAGCCGTGGGGCGCCCCCGTGGCGGTCAGCCGTTGCGGGGGCCGGGGAAGGCGCTCGGGCGCGGGTCCGTCGGCTGGGGTGGCATGGAGCGGGCGGCCGGCACGGCGGGCAGCGGGCCGGGGATCGTACGCGTCGCCGTGTTCTCGGGCATCCGTTCGGCCTCGGCGGCCGGTCCGGGCTGCGGCGGGGGCGTCGTGCGGCGCGAGCCGTAACGGCGGTGCACGGCCTGCTTGGTGACACCGAGCGCCGAGCCCACCGCGTCCCAGGAGAAGCCCAGGGAGCGGTCGAAGTCCACGGCCGCGGTCACCAGCGTCTCGACGCTGTCGCGCAGCTCCTGCGCGAGGCGGACGGTCGGGGCGGGCGCCCTGCCGTAGACGACGAAGCCCGTGGACGGGCCGGAGCGGCGGGGACGGTAGACATTGCCCAACTGGGCGGTGAGCGTGCGCAAGGCGTCCACCTGCCGGCGGACCCGCTCGATGTCCCGCACCAACAGGTGCAGGCTTGCCCGGGCTTGGGCGTCGTGGGTTGCGTGGTCGGCCATCGACAAGCCTCTCGAACCGGCGTGGAAGGGGCCGGGCCGCGTCCGGGCGGCCCGCTTCGGTCAATCTCTCTTGACCAACGCTCCTGCCGTCGATCTGGTCACGCTTCGGGGCGTAAGCGCATATGCGCGGGGCGCGCGGGCTTCCGTACGCCCCCTGCGGCACCGCCCCATAGACTGGTGAGCTGCTCGTCACCGCCCGCACAACAGCTCCGGCCCGAGAGGCAGTCAGTCACCGATGAGGCTCGTCTTCGCAGGTACCCCCGAGGTCGCCGTTCCCGCCCTGGACGCCCTGATCGCCTCCGGGCGGCACGAGGTCGTCGCGGTCGTCACCCGGCCCGACGCGCCCGCCGGGCGGGGCAGGCGGCTGGTGGCGAGCCCGGTCGCCCAGCGCGCGGAGGAGGCCGGGATCGAGGTGCTCAAGCCGGCCAGGCCCAAGGACGAGGCGTTCCTCGCACGGCTGCGCGAGATCGCGCCGGACTGCTGCCCGGTCGTCGCCTACGGCGCCCTGCTGCCCCGGGTCGCCCTCGACATCCCGGCCCGCGGCTGGGTGAACCTCCACTTCTCCCTGCTGCCGGCCTGGCGCGGGGCCGCGCCCGTGCAGCACGCGATCCTCGCGGGTGACGAGATGACGGGCGCCGCCACCTTCCAGATCGAGGAGGGGCTGGACTCCGGCCCGGTCTACGGCGTGATCACCGAGCCCGTGCGGCACACCGACACCAGCGGGGACCTGCTCACCCGGCTGGCGTTCGCCGGCGCCGGCCTGCTCGCCGCGACGATGGACGGCATCGAGGACGGCACCCTGCACGCCGTGCCGCAGCCCGCCGACGGCGTCTCCCTCGCCCCGAAGCTCACGGTCGAGGACGCCCACGTCGACTTCACCGCCCCCGCGCTGCGCGTCGACCGCGTGGTGCGCGGCTGCACCCCGGCCCCCGGCGCGTGGACGGTCTTCCGGGGGGAGCGCCTCAAGCTCCTCCACGTCACCCCGCTGCCCGACCGCACCGACCTGGCCCCCGGCGAGCTGGACGCCGGGAAGAACCACGTCCACGCGGGCACCGGCTCGCACGCCGTGGAGCTGCTGTGGGTCCAGCCCCAGGGCAAGAAGCCGATGCGCGCCGCGGACTGGGCGCGCGGGGTGCGCATCGGCGCGTCCGAGAAGCTCGGCGCCTGACGCGCGCCCGCGGTCCGGCCGCCGGTCCCGTCGCGGAGGGGCGGCGCGCCGGACGTAGGGTGGGAGGGATCAGCCCTCACGAACGCGGAGCACCTTTTGAGCGAGCAGTCCCGTCGCCGTCCCCCCAAGCCGTACCGCAAGCCCAAGAAGGATCCCGTGCGGATCCTCGCCTTCGAGGCGCTGCGGGCCGTCGACGAACGGGGCGCGTACGCGAACCTCGTCCTGCCCCCGCTGCTCAAGAAGGCCCGCGAGCACGGCGACTTCGACGGCCGTGACGCCGCGCTCGCCACCGAGCTCGTCTACGGCACCCTGCGCCGCCAGGGCACCTACGACGCGGTCATCGCCGCCTGCATCGACCGGCCGCTGCGCGAGGTCGACCCGCCGGTGCTCGACGTCCTCGCACTCGGCGCGCACCAGCTGCTCGGCACACGCATCCCCACCCACGCGGCGGTCTCCGCCAGCGTCGAGCTCGCCCGGGTGGTGCTGGGCGACGGCCGGGCCAAGTTCGTCAACGCCGTCCTGCGCAAGATCTCCCAGGACGACCTGGACACCTGGGTGCAGCGCGTCGCGCCCCCGTACGAGGACGACGCCGAGGACCACCTCGCGGTCGTCCACTCCCACCCGCGGTGGGTCGTCTCGGCGCTCTGGGACGCGCTCGGCGGCGGGCGGGCCGGGATCGAGGACCTGCTGGAGGCCGACAACGAGCGCCCCGAGGTCACCCTCGTCGCGCGCCCCGGCCGGGCCACGACCGGTGAGCTGCTGGAGGTGCTCGGGGAGGAGTCGGTGCTGCCGGGCCGCTGGTCCCCGTACGCGGTGCGGCTGGCCGAGGGCGGCGAGCCCGGTGCGATCGAGGCCGTCCGGGAGGGCCGCGCGGGCGTGCAGGACGAGGGCAGCCAGCTCGTCGCGCTCGCCCTGGCGGCGGCGCCCCTCGACGGCCCCGACCGGCGCTGGCTCGACGGCTGCGCCGGCCCCGGCGGCAAGGCGGCGCTCCTCGCCGCGCTGGCCGCCGAGCGGGGCGCGGCGCTGCTCGCCTCGGAGAAGCAGCCGCACCGGGCCCGGCTGGTGGGGCGCGCGCTGGCGGGCAACCCCGGCCCGTACCAGGTCGTCGCCGCGGACGGCACCCGTCCGCCGTGGCGGGAGGGCGTCTTCGACCGGGTGCTCGTCGACGTGCCGTGCTCCGGCCTCGGCGCGCTCCGCCGCCGCCCCGAGGCCCGCTGGCGGCGCAGGCCCGAGGACCTCGACGGCTTCGCCCCGCTCCAGCGCGGCCTGCTGCGCGAGGCGCTGCGGGCGGTGCGGGTCGGCGGCGTCGTCGGCTACGCCACCTGCTCCCCGCATCTCGCGGAGACCCGGGTCGTCGTCGACGACGTGCTGCGCGGCCGCGGCGGACCGGCGGTGTCCGCCGAGTGGATCGACGCACGGCCGCTGATGCCCGGGGTCCCGGCCCTCGGCGACGGCCCCGACGTGCAGCTGTGGCCGCATCTGCACGGCACCGACGCGATGTACCTCGCCCTGCTGCGCCGCACCGCCTGACCGCGGCCTCCGGCCCGGACCGCTACACGGGCACCGGCACCGGGACGTCCGCGCCGGCGCCCGCGTAGCGGGACAGGTCGCGGACGCAGGCGCGGACGAGACCGCGGGCCCGGCCGTGGACGGTGCCCGCGCCCGCCGCCAGGGAGAGCTCCGCCGCCGCGGGCGCCACGGCCGAGTGGCCGAAGCGCACCGAGCAGCGCACCGAGGAGTACGGGGCCGGGGTGCCCTCGGGCGCGCTCGCGGTCAGGGTGATCGCGCAGCCCCGCACACCGACGCCGGCCGCGTCGAGCGATTCCCGCACGCGTGCCGTCAGCGGGGCGGCGATGTCCTGGAGCGAGCCGGCCGGCAGCGGCACCGGGACGGAGAGGACCTCGGCGCCGATGCCGCGCAGCGAGGCCGCCGCGAGCCCCAGCGACCGCGCCCCGAAGAGCTGCCGGTGGTGCAGCACGTAGACACCCGCGAGCACCGTGCGCACCGCGTTCTCCAGCGGGTCCTCGTGGGTGGCGGGTGCCTCCCACCCCCACCGGCGGGGGACGATCCGGCGCGGCGCCCGCCCCGTGGTCAGGGCGCGGAGCCCGTCGGCCACCGAGTCGCCGAGGACCCACCGGCCGCCGTGGTCGACGCAGAGCAGGCCGCCCGACTCCGAGACCCCGAGCGCGCCGCCGGCGTCCGTGCGGCCGAGGGGGAACACCTCCTCGCCGAGTTCCCCGGCGAGCGCGGCGAAGGAGCGTGCCGCGTGCACCGCCGTGCCGGGGTCGATGACGCAGCCGGTCGCCGCGACCTCGGTGCCCGCCGTGCCCGGCACCGGTGCCAGGCCGTGGAACTCCCGCAGCGCGCGGAGCGCGGCGGGGAAGAGGCTGCTGCCCCGTGCGCCGGTGGCGGCGGCGAGGACCGCCGCCGCCGTGAGCGCCGCGGCCAGGGCGCCCTCGCCCGCGTCCCGTCCCTCGTACCAGCCGGCGGCCGTCAGCGCGTCGAAGTCGCCGCTCATGAGTCGACGACGTCCACGCCGAGTTCGTCGAGCAGCGCGGTGCAGGACCGGCAGACGGGCGCCGGGGTGCCGTGCTCCGGATCGCCGTGGTCGCGGATCCTGCGCGCCATCAGCGCGGCGCCCGCGAAGTGCTCGCGCGCCTCGTCGAGCGAGGTGGTGCCGCCGTCCGCGCGCTGCTCGTCCAGGCCCCACAACTGGTCCGAGACGAGGGCGGATTCGGCGCAGTAGCCGATGAACGGCTCCCGCAGCCCCGGGGGCAGCGCGTCGAAGAACCCCTGGACGGCGGGGTGGAGCCGGGGGGACTCGTCCCCGGTCAGATTGGTGTGGCTGACGATCGTCCCCTGGACGATCAGCGAGGCGGCCACGCCCGGCACGAGGTCAGACAAAGTGTCCCTCCGCGTCTTCCTGGTCCCCGGTCATCAGACTGGACAGGGCCTGGGTCTCGTCGGCCCCGAGGAAGTAGGGCCCGGTGTAGTGCAGATAGAAGAAGCGCCCGGTGTCGTCCAGCAGCACGATGCCGTTCTCGGTCGACTCCCAGCCGACCGGGAAGAGCCGCTGCCCCAGGTTCTCCGCCAGTTCGGTGATGTCCTCGGCGTCGCCCGCGTACCCGAAGGTGGGGTTCGCCCGGAAGACCCGCTCCGGCGCCTTGGGCATGGGGAACTCCAGGCCGACGAAGGACGCCACGAAGCGGCGCACCTCGTCCCACGGCTCCAGGGGGAAGCCCTGTCCGGCGGCGCCCTCCACCCGCAGGGCGATCAGTTCGCCGGCCTTCGCCAGGTTCTCCGGCTCCTTCTCGCGGTCCGCGTGCCAGCCGTGGGCCGACAGCCAGGCGTCGATCTCGCTCCGGGGGGCGGTGGGTCGTCTCATGGTGCTCCTCGCTGGGGGAATCGGTTGGTCGGACGGTCAGCTGTGCAGACCGACTCCCAGGGCGTCCATCACCGGCCCGCAGCTGCGGCAGGGCGGGAGGTAGCCGCCGTGCGCCACCTTGTTGCCGTCGTTGTCGAACTGTTCGCCGATGGCCACGGTGTGGATCTTGCTCCCGGCCAGTGCGTCACGGGCGTCGTCGAGGCTGGATATGTCCCGGGTGCGCCCGAGTTCGTGCAACCGGTCGGAGACCAAGGATACTTCCGCGCACCGTCCGTGCCCTCGGCCGAGGGGGGTGCCGTCGCGGTCGGAGCGCGCCTGCACGTCGTCGTACAGCTCCTTGAGCGAGGGATGGGTGTCCGGGTACGCCTGGCCGTGGCGGCCCTGGGAGCTGGTGTGGGAGGTGATGACGTCGCCGTGGGACAGCGAGCCCGCGCAGCCCGACTGGACGCGGTCCTTGCCCTCGGGTGTGTGGCCGGACGTCTTCTGCGCGTCGTCGGCGAGCCGGCGCGCCTCGGTCTCCAGCAGCCGCATGCGCTCCGGCTCGTCGAGCCCGGAGACGTCGAGGGCGTCCCGCCGGTGGTGGCGCATCCGGCCCGCGCTCCTGCCGTGCCAGTCCGGCTGCGGCTGCAGGGGGCGTCCGCCGCCGTTGCCCCCTCCGCCGTTGCCGCCGCCACCCCCACCCCCGCCGCCTCCGCCGCCACCCCCGCCGCCGCCGCTCGGCATGCCGGTGCGCTTGCCGCCGGCACCCGGCCAGCCCGTCCCCTCGCCGCCGCCCCAGGTGCCGGGGTAACCGGTGCCGGTGAACTGGCGGCCCGAGTTCGGGACATCGGTCTTCTGGGCCTTGGCGATGCGGTCCCGGACGCCCTGGTCCGAGGTGCGGTGGTGCTTGGAGCCCTGGCCGATGGCCTCGGGCAGGTCCTTGCCCACGTGCTTGCCCATGTGCCCGTGGCCCTTGACCAGCTTCTCCACCACCTCCTCGATGGTGGTGTCGAGGGCGGCGGTCAGCGCGTCCTTCCCCTTGGCGCGCCCGTGGTGCCCCTTGGCCCGGCCGATCTTGGTGGCGGCGCGGGAGTTCATCTTGATCTGGACGTCCGCCAGCCGGCCGCCGGTGTTGCTGTGCGCGTCGTGGTCGATCACCGGGCCCGCGCCCGGCTTGCCCCCGCCGCCGGCCGAGTTGATCTGCATGCCGTCCTTGCCGGCCTGCACCGCCTGGTCGACGTCGATGCCGTCCTGCTGGCCGGTGACGTTCATCGCCGTCTGGATCGCGAGGTCCGTGACGACGCTCTCCAGCGCGGCTACCGCGGGCTGGGTGAGCACGGCGACGATCTCGGAGACGGCGGCCTCCGCCATCTCCTTGAGGATCTTCTTGAACGCGATCCGCGTCGCGACGATCTTCCCGCCCGCCAGCAGCGCGGTGAGACCGGCCGTGAACGGCGCCGCCGCGAGCGCGATGCCCACCGTCGCGCACAGGTCGGCCAGTTCGCCCACCGCGGCGATCTTGCGGGCCACGATGATGTCCGCGACCCGGTCCAGGGCCCCGGCGATGATCCGCGCCGCCCCCGCCAGGTCCTTGTTCTTCGCCTGGACCTTCTGCCAGTGCTTGTCCAGCGCCGTCAGCGACTCGCTCTGCCCCGTCGACAGCAGCCGCTGGATGTGGCCGTGCGCCGAGCCCGCGTCGTCGTCCGCGTCGTCCGCGAACTCCCGCAGCGCGTCCGCCATGTCGCGGTACGCGTCCTCGTCGACGTTCGGCCACCCCACGCCCACGACGTCCAGCATCGTGTCGACGCCTTCAGGGATGGTGTATCCCATTGCTCGCCCCCGTTCTTGATCCCCCGTCAGGAAGGAACCTGGAGAGGATGTCACGCTCTCCCGTTCCCGGCCAACCGGTTCCCGCGCGGGGCGGGCGCGGCGAACCACCGTGTCTGAGCAGGGAAATGACGGGAAATCCATGGGGCGCAAGGGATGGCGGCGTCGATTCCACGGCGGGGGCGGGGGACGGTGCGGGGACCGGCGCCGGCGGCCCCTCGTGTCACGGAACCGTCCCGAGTGGCGGGGGAGAGGCGTCGCCGGCCGGTGCGGCCGGGCCCCGGGCCATCCGGTGCGGCCACCACACCCGGTCGCCCACGTCCAGGAAGAGGGACGTCACCAGCACCGAGCGGACGATGAAGGTGTCGAGCAGCACCCCCAGCGCCACCGCGAAGCCGATCTCGGCGAACGCGACCATCGGCAGCGTCCCCAGCGCGGCGAACGTCCCGGCGAGGACCAGGCCGGCCGAGGTGATCACCGCTCCGGTCGCCGCGAGCCCGGTGAGCACCCCCTGGCGGGTGCCGTGCTTCCGCGCCTCCTCCCGGACCCGGGTGGTCAGGAAGATGTTGTAGTCGATGCCCAGGGCGACCAGGAAGACGAACACGAACAGCGGGAAGTCGGTCGACTCCCCGGCGTAGTCGAAGACGTACCGGAAGGCGAGCGCGCTCATGCCGAGCGCGGCGGCGAACGACAGCACCACCGTGCCGATCAGCAGCAGCGGCGCGACCAGGGACCGCAGCAGCGCCATCAGCACCAGCAGCACCACGAGCAGCACCAGCGGGATGATCAGCAGATTGTCATGGGTGGTGGCCGTGTCCATGTCCAGCAGTGCGGCGGACCCGCCGCCCACCCGGGCATCGGCGTCCGGCACCGCGTGCACCGCGTCCCGGACCCGCTCCACGGTGTCCCGGGCCGCCTGGCTGTCCGCCGGATCCGTCAGGGTCGCCTCGAACAGCACCCGGCCCTCGTGCACCGGGACCGTACCGGGCGGCACCAGCAGCGAGCCCGGCACGACCCCCTCGGTGCCCGCCACCACGGCGCCGACCTCCCGGGCCCGGCCGACGTCGCTCACGACCACCAGCGGATCGCCGCTCCCGGCCGGGAAGTAGCGCGCCTGGACCTCCTGCCCGGTGATCGAGTCGGGTTTCCCGGTGAACGCGTCGGCGTTGTCGATGCCCTCGGCCCGGAGCTGGGTGAGACCGAGCGCGAAGACGGCGAGGACGAGCGCCGTCGCGGTCCACACCGTCCGGGGCCGGCGGGCGATACGGGCGCCGGTGCGCGCCCACACACCCCGCTCGGTCGGCTCGGCCGAGCCGGTGTGCGGGATCACCGGCCAGAAGATCCAGCGTCCGAAGAGCACCAGCAGGGCCGGGAAGAGGGTCACCATCGCCACCAGGGCCACCGCGACGCCGATCGCGGCGACCGGTCCGAGGCCCCGCGTCGAGTTCATCTCGGCCGCCATCAGCACCAGCATGCCGAGCACCACCGTGGCCCCGCTGGCGAGCACCGCCGGTCCGGCCCGGTGCAGGGCGAGGGCCATCGCCTCGTGCCGGTCCTCGTGCCGGCGCAACTCCTCGCGGTAGCGGGCGACCAGCAGCAGCGCGTAGTCCGTGCCCGCGCCGAACACGAGCACGGTCAGGATGCCCGCGCTCTGCCCGTTGACGGTCAGACCGGCGTGCGCCGCCAGCAGATAGATCACCGCCTGCGCGGCGAACAGCGCGCCGATCACCGCGAACACCGGCACCAGCAGCAGCGTGGGGCTGCGGTAGGTGATCAGCAGCGCCACGACCACGACGCCGAGCGCCGCGAGCAGCAGGGTCGAGTCGATGCCCTCGAAGGCCTCCGAGAAGTCGGCCGAGGTGCCGCCGGGCCCGGTGATGTGCACCGCGAGGCCCGCCGTGCCCGTACCGGTGATCTCCCGCAGCGAGTCGACGGCCGGGCCGATCCGCTCCCAGCCCTTCTCGTCCATGGTGATCGGCACGTAGAGCTGGGCCGCGCGCGGGTCGACGGGCCGGTCGAAGACGGGGCCGCGCGCCTCGTCGCCGCGCAGTCCGTGGTCGTCGAGCTGCCGGATCCGCGCCGATTCCTCGGCGATCCGGGCCCGGTCGGCCGGGGTCAGTCCGTCGGCGCGGGCCCAGACCACGACCGCCGGGATCATCTCGGGCCGGAACCCCTCGGACTCGTGCAGGACTTGCGTGGACTCCGCACTGCCGGGCAGCCAGGACGAGGCGTCGTTGTCCTGGGCGTCGCCGAGCTTCTGGGCCAGCGGGAAGGCCAGCAGGATCACCGCGATCCAGACGATCAGCACGACCCACTTGCTGCGCGGCCCGCACACCAGCCGGGCCACGCCCCCGCGCGGCGCGGAGGCCTCTCCGCCCTCACGCGACGGGGGCCGCGGGGTGCCGCCCTCGCGCGGAGAGGGCTGCGGGGTGCCGTGCGGTGCGTCCGTCATGCCGCTCCCAGGGCCCGCGGCCGGGCGGGGCCCCGGGGCGCCGCGCGGAGGGACCGCCGCGGCACCGGCCGGGAGGACGCCGACGGCCGGTCGAATGGCCGGTATTGCGGTGAGCTGTCGGGAACCCGAGCGGTCCTGGTCCATACCGGATACCGTCCCGGGGAGGGGAAGTGGCCCGGAACGTGGCAGGCTTGGCACATGGCCGTTCAGATCAGTCCCAGTATCCTCTCCGCCGACTTCTCGCGCCTGGCGGAGGAGGCGAAGGCCGTCGAGGGCGCCGACTGGCTCCATGTCGACGTGATGGACAATCACTTCGTGCCCAATCTGACCCTGGGCGTGCCGGTCGTCGAATCGCTGGCCAGGGCCACGGACACCCCGCTGGACTGCCATCTGATGATCGAGAACCCCGACCACTGGGCGCCGCGGTACGTCGAGGCGGGCGCCGGCTCCGTGACCTTCCACGCCGAGGCCGCCGCCGCCCCCGTGCGGCTCGCCCGCGAGATCCGGGCCAAGGGCGCGCGGGCGTCGATGGCGCTCAAGCCCGCCACCCCGGTCGAGCCCTACGAGGACCTGCTGTCCGAGCTGGACATGCTGCTGATCATGACCGTGGAGCCCGGCTTCGGCGGCCAGGCGTTCCTGGACATCATGCTGCCGAAGATCCGCCGCACCCGGGAGCTGATCTCCAAGCACGGCCTGGAGCTGTGGCTCCAGGTCGACGGCGGGGTCTCGGCCTCCACCATCGAGCGCTGCGCGGAGGCGGGCGCCGATGTCTTCGTGGCGGGCTCGGCCGTCTACAACGCGGACGACCCGGCCGCCGCCGTGCGGATGCTGCGCGACCAGGCGGCCGCGGTGACCGCGTCGGCGCCCTGGGCGTGCGCCCACTGACGCGGGACGACGCCGGGGCGCCGGCGGCTGTGCTTGTTCAACCGATGTTGGCCCGGCAGGGCTGATCAAGGACCGGACCATCTGACAGGATGGCGGCTCCGGGGAGTGTGTACATGTGTACAGCAGTGAGGAGATCGCGGTGACTGCTAGGCCGGCGGGACGGTCCGCCCTGCGGATGGGACCCGCTGAGCTGGTGCAGGCGGCGGCCATGGCCCGCCGCTTCTACCTGGAGGGCAAGTCCAAGATCCAGATCGCGGAGGAGTTCGGCGTCAGCCGCTTCAAGGTCGCCAGAGTGCTGGAGACCGCGCTGGAGCGCGACCTCGTACGCATCGAGATCCGCGTCCCGGCCGAGCTGGACGCCGAGCGCTCCGACGCGCTGCGCGCCCGCTTCGGGCTGCGGCACGCGGTCGTCGTCGAGTCCCCCGCGGACGCCGACGAGTCGCCCGACCCGGAGAACCTCGGCGAGGTCGCCGCCGACCTGCTGGGCGAGCTGGTGGACGAGGGTGACGTCCTGGGCCTGGCCTGGGGCCGCTCCACCATCCACATGGCCGCCGCGCTGGACCGGCTGCCGCCCTGCACGGTCGTCCAGCTCACCGGTGTGTACGACGCCGGCACCGCGGAACGCGGTTCGGTCGAGGCGGTCCGGCGGGCCGCCCAGGTCTCGGGCGGCGAGGCCCACCCCATCTACGCGCCGATGCTGCTGCCGGACCCGGCGACGGCCGCCGCGCTGCGGCACCAGACGGGGATCGCGCGGGCCTTCGAGTACTTCGACAAGGTCACCGTCGCCTGTGTCTCCATCGGTTCCTGGGAGCCGGGCATCTCCACGGTGCACGACATGCTGTCCGACGAGGAGCGCGCCCACTACGCCTCGCTGGGCGTCGCGGCGGAGATGTCGGCGCACCTCTTCGACACCGACGGCCGCCGGGTCGGGCGCGACCTGGGCGAGCGCTGCATCACGGTCGAGGCCGACCGGCTGCGGCGCATCCCCGAGGTCGTGGCCATCGCCGGCGGGCAGCGCAAGGCCGAGGCCATCGGCGCGGTGCTGCGCTCCGGGCTGGTGACCAGCCTGGTGACGGACACCGCGGCGGCCGATCTGCTGCTCGCGGCCCAGCCCGGCCCCCGGCCCGCGCTGGAGCGCTCCGACCCGGACGACTGACGGGGCGGTGGTGACGGGCGCCGTGGGAGCGCGCCCGTACGGCTTCGGCGGCCCCCGGTACCACCCCGGTACCGGGGGCCGTCGCGTGCGCGCGGCCGGCGTTTGGAGGATCCGCTCGGGGCCGGCCGCCGGGACTGGAGCTTCTGCCGGGGCATATCCGAGGCCGCCACATGGGAGAATGAAGTACGTGCGTTTTCCTCCGGCCGTGTCCGTCGGGGGGCCAACTCCGATCGACTGGGATGTTCAGCACGTGCGTTTTCTCAATGACCAGAAGCCGCTGTACGACCTGACGTACGACGATGTGTTCATGGTGCCGCGGCGTTCGGCCGTGGGTTCCCGTCAGGGTGTGGACCTCTCGTCCCCCGACGGCACCGGCACCACCGTCCCGCTGGTGGTCGCCAACATGACGGCCATCGCCGGCCGCCGGATGGCCGAGACCGTCGCCCGCCGCGGCGGTCTCGTCGTGATCCCCCAGGACATTCCGATCGAGGTGGTCACCGACGTCATCGCGTGGGTCAAGTCGCGCCACCACGTGCTCGACACGCCGATCGTCCTCGCCCCCCACCAGACCGTCGCCGACGCGCTGTCCCTGCTGCCGAAGCGGGCGCACGGCGCCGGGGTCGTCGTCGACGACGAGCGGCGCCCCGTCGGCATCGTCACCGACCACGACCTCGCCGGCGTCGACCGCTTCACGCAGCTCTCCGAGGTGATGTCCCGCGACCTGCTGCTGCTCGACGCCGGCATCGACCCGCGCGAGGCGTTCACCACCCTCGACAACGCCAACCGCCGCTACGCGCCCGCCGTCGACGCCGAGGGCCGGCTGGCGGGTGTGCTGACGCGCAAGGGCGCCCTGCGCGCCACCCTCTACGCGCCCGCCCTCGACGCACGGGGCAGGCTCCGCATCGCCGCCGCCGTCGGGATCAACGGCGATGTCGCGGGCAAGGCGAAGCAGTTGCTCGACGCGGGCGTCGACACGCTCGTCGTCGACACCGCGCACGGCCACCAGGAGTCGATGATCAGCGCCGTCCGCGCGGTGCGCGGCCTCGACCCCTCGGTGCCGATCGTGGCGGGCAACATCGTGGCCGCCGAGGGCGTCCGCGACCTCATCGAGGCGGGCGCCGACATCATCAAGGTCGGTGTCGGGCCGGGCGCCATGTGCACCACCCGCATGATGACCGGGGTCGGCCGCCCCCAGTTCTCCGCCGTGCTGGAGTGCGCCGCCGAGGCGAAGAAGTACGGCAAGCACGTCTGGGCCGACGGCGGTGTCCGCCACCCGCGCGACGTGGCCATGGCGCTGGCCGCCGGGGCGTCCAACGTGATGATCGGCTCCTGGTTCGCGGGCACCTACGAATCCCCGGGCGACCTCCAGCAGGCCGCGGACGGCCGGCTCTACAAGGAGTCCTTCGGCATGGCGTCGGCCCGCGCGGTGCGCAACCGCACCAGCGAGGAGTCGTCCTACGACCGTGCCCGCAAGGCGCTGTTCGAGGAGGGCATCTCCCACTCGCGGATGTTCCTGGACCCGGCGCGGCCCGGTGTCGAGGACCTCATCGACTCGATCATCGCGGGCGTCCGCTCCTCCTGCACCTACGCGGGCGCCGGCTCGCTGGAGGAGTTCGCCGAGAACGCCGTCGTGGGCGTGCAGAGCGCCGCGGGCTACGCCGAGGGCAAGCCGCTGCACGCGAGCTGGAGCTGACGGTCCGTCCGCAGCCGCCGCCCGGTCCCGCGCGTCCCGTGGGGCCGGGCGGCGGCGGTTTCTCCGCCCCGGGAACGTCTCGAACCACCTCGAAACACCCGGAACCGCCCACGCGTCGGGCCGTATCCGCCCCCGAGACGGGCCCGAATCGCCCCCGAGACGGGCCCCGGGAAGAAAAATCCGGGATTCTCGAAATTCCTCGGCATGGGAGGGGACTTCGGGGGTAGGCGCGCCTTCGCAGTGACATCGGAGCAGGGGAGGATGAACGTGTCCACGGCGAGCGCGGTTCAGAACGCAGTCACGTCCACAGCGTCGCAGCGCCCGCGCATGGCGGAGCTCGACCTTCCGGAGGTGCAGAACCCGGGGGAGGTGGCACCGAAGGACGCCCGTGAGATCTCGAAGGTCTTCTTCGCGCGGCTGACCGTCCTCGAAGAGGGCACCCACGAGTACCAGTACGTGCGCAACACCCTCATCGAGCTGAACCTGGCCCTGGTCAAGTACGCGGCCGGCCGCTTCCGCAACCGCGCGGAGCAGATGGAGGACATCGTCCAGGTCGGCACCATCGGCCTGATCAAGGCGATCGACCGGTTCGAGCTCAGCCGCGAGGTCGAGTTCGCCACCTTCGCCGTCCCGTACATCGTCGGTGAGATCAAGCGCTTCTTCCGCGACACGAGCTGGGCCGTCCATGTGCCGCGCCGGCTCCAGGAGCTGCGGATCGACCTCGCCAAGGCGGTGGACGAGCTCTCGCAGAAGCTCGACCACGCCCCGACCACCGCGGAGCTCGCCGAGCACCTCGGGATCGACGAGGACGAGGTCATCGAGGGCGTCGTCGCGAGCAACGGCTACACGGCCGGCTCCATCGACATGCCCATGGACGACGCCTCCGACCACGCCGCCGTTCCGCTCTCCGACCGTCTCGGCGCGCCCGACGCGGACCTGGAGATCGCGGAGAACGTGCAGGCGCTCAAGCCGATGATCGAGGGCCTCGACGAGCGTGACCGCCGGATCCTGCAGATGCGCTTCGGCGACGAGATGACCCAGTCCGAGATCGGCGAGGCGCTCGGTGTCTCGCAGATGCACGTCTCCCGGCTGCTGTCCCGGATCACCGGGCGGCTGCGCGAGGGTCTGCTGCTCGTGGAGTGACCTCCCGCCGGCCGGGGGACACACCCCACCCCCGGCCCCCGAGCCATGTTCCCCCCACGGCAGAAGCGGCGTCCCGTCTCCGGGACGCCGCTTCTGTGGTGTGCGCCTCTGTCCGTGTGCGCTTCCGCGGTGTGCGGCCGGGGGCGGCCGCCTCGGCCGTCGGCTGCGGAGAGGCCCGGCCGAAGGGCACCGGCCGTCGGCTGTGGAGAGGCCCGGCGAAAGGGCCCGGCAGGGGGCGGTGGAAAGGCTCGGCCGAAGGGCCTGGCAGGGATCTGCGGAGTGGCCCGGCGGGGGAGGGCTCAGCAGGCCACGGGGGCGGTGCGCATCCACGCCGCCTGGACCCGCTTGCCGTACGGCTGGAGGCTCACCTCGACATGGCCGGCGAGCCGCTGCACCATGTGCCAGCCGAAACCGCCGCCGCCGGCGAGGTCCGGCTCACGGGCCACCGGCAGCTGGGGGCTGGAGTCGTCGATCTCCACCACGAGGGTGTCCGAGCCCGCGGTCAGCCGCAGCCGCCACCAGCCGGCCGTGTGGCGGGCCGCGTTGGCGACCAGCTCGGAGACGACGAGCAGCACGGCGTCCAGATCCGCCCAGGGGCAGTGCTGTGCGAGGAACTCGGCGGTCGCGCTGCGCGCGCCCGCGCCACCCGACTCCTGCGGGGGCGATTCCTGGAGCACCATGTGCGGCGGCTGAGCATTCATCACGCGTCGTCTACCCAGCCGCGCGCGGTTCATGACCGCGAGTTCACCGGGCCGGTACCCGGACCGGAAGGAAGCGGCCCCGGAGCCGGTCCGCCCGGCTCCGAAAGGGGATCCCGCCCGGCTCCGAACGGGGATCTGCCCGACCTCGGCGGAGGAGCCCGCCCCGCCCCGAACGGCGTTCCCGTGCGCTCCGGCGCAATGTTTCCCCGCGTACCCGGCCGACGCGCAATGATCGTCCGCCGATGAGCAATAATGGTGCATTACGGCCATGACCTGCCTACTCGTAGGCTCTGGCCCCGTACCAGGAGTGGCGGTGACCGTCTGCTCGGCGGTCCTGTCCCCCCATGCGCGGGCCTCTTCGGCATGCGCGCGGGCCGCCGTGGGTCTCCCTCACCGAAGCAGCGACGAAGGAGTCCCCCCCCGTGCTGGATCACGGCGCAGCCCCGCCCGCGACCGATCCGTCCGCCTCGCCCTCCCCGGGCCCCGGGCTCGGTGCGCGCCTGATGCGGCGCAAGCCCGTCGACCAGCTGGTGGCCGAGGGCGGCCAGGGCGAGGGCGGCGCGCTGCGCCGCTCGCTGTCGATGTGGCAGCTCACGATGATCAGCATCGGCGCCACGCTCGGCACCGGGATCTTCGTCGTCCTCGGCGAGGCCACCCCGCTCGCGGGCCCCGCCGTCGCCGTCTCGTTCGTGCTCGCGGGTCTCACCGCGCTGTTCTCGGCGCTGTCGTACGCGGAGCTCGCCGGGGCGGTCCCCGTCTCCGGCTCCTCGTACTCTTACTCCTACGCCACCATGGGCGAGCTCGTCGCCTGGATCTGCGGCTGGTGTCTGATCCTGGAGTACGGCGTCTCCGTGGCCGCCGTCGCGGTCGGCTGGGGCGAGTACCTCAACGAACTGCTCGACGGCACGATCGGCGTCACCATCCCCGCCTCGGTCTCCGCCCCGCTGGGCGAGGGCGGTCTGATCAATCTGCCGGCGCTGGTGGTCGTGCTGCTCGCCATGGTGTTCCTGATGGGCGGCGCCAAGGAGAGCGCGCGCATCAACACCGTCATGGTCGTGGTGAAGATCGCGACCCTGCTGCTCTTCTGCGCCATCGGCTTCCTCGGCATCAAGGCCGGCAACTACACCCCGCTCGCCCCGCTGGGCATCACCGGCATCAGCGCCGCCGCCGCGACCCTGTTCTTCTCGTACATCGGCTTCGACGCGGCGTCGACCGCCGGCGAGGAGGCGAAGAACCCCAAGCGGGACCTGCCCCGCGCCATCATGCTGTCGCTGCTGATCGTCACCGTCCTGTACTGCCTCGTCGCACTCGTCGCCGTCGGCGCCACGCCGTGGCAGGACTTCGAGGGCACCGAGGCCGCGCTGGCCCGGATCATGCAGGACGTCACCGGGCACTCCTTCTGGAGCGTGGTGCTCGCCGCGGGCGCCGTCGTCGCCATCGCCAGCGTCGTCTTCGCGGTGCTGTACGGGCAGACCCGCATCCTCTTCGCGATGTCCCGCGACGGGCTCGTGCCGAAGGTCTTCGCCCGGGTGAACCCGCGGACCGGCGCGCCGCGCGCCAACACCGTGATCGTCTCCCTCTTCTGCGGCGCGCTCGCCGCCTTCATCCCGCTGGGCGAGCTGGCCAACGCCACCAGCATCGGCACCCTCTTCGCGTTCGCGCTGGTCAACGTGGCCGTCGTGATCCTGCGCCGCACCCGGCCCGACATGCCCCGCACGTTCCGCGTGGCGCTCTTCCCGGTGACGCCGGTGCTCGGATTCCTCTTCTGCGCCTGGATGATGGTCAGCCTGCCGGGCGTGACCTGGGCGGTCTTCGGTGGCTGGATGGCGGCGGGCCTCGTGTTCTACTTCCTGTACGGCCACCGCCGCTCCCGCCTCCACCCCGCAGAGAAGTGATCCACCCGCAGTGCGACTGAACGATCTCGACGAACGCATCGTCCACGCCCTCGCCGAGGACGCCCGCCGCTCCTACGCCGACATCGGCCAGGTCGTCGGACTGTCGGCCCCGGCGGTCAAGCGCCGGGTGGACCGGCTCCGCGCGGAGGGGGCGATCACCGGCTTCACCGTGCGGGTCGACCCGGCGGCGCTCGGCTGGGAGACCGAGGGGTTCGTCGAGATCTTCTGCCGCCACAACACCTCGCCCGACGACATCCGCCGCGGCCTGGAGCGCTATCCGGAGGTGGTGTCCGCCTCGACGGTCACCGGTGACGCGGACGCCCTCGTCCAGGTCTTCGCCTCCGACATGCGGCACTTCGAGCGGGTGCTGGAGCGGATCGCGGGCGAGCCGTTCGTCGAGCGCACCAAGTCGGTGCTGGTCCTGTCGCCGCTGCTGCGGCGCTTCTCCTCCGGCTCGCCCGCCTGAGACGGAGCCGCCGGCCCCCGGGTGCGGCCGGCACATCCGGCACCGCTTCGACGGCCGTGAGCATCGGCAGTGCTTGAACGGCCGGCACCGCTTCAACGGCCGTGAGCATCGGCCGCCCTTGACCGGTCGGCAGCGCTTGAGCGGCCGGCACCGCGGCCCGCGCCCGGCACGTCCGCCGGGTGCGGGCCGCGCGGCGTTCCCGGCGGGTCAGAGCGCCGGCTTCCAGGGCAGCACCCGGAAGTCGCCGGTGCCGTGCTTCACCTTCTCGAACGGCGCCGAGCCCACGCACTTGGGCACGTCGCCCTGGTCCACCGGGCTGCCGGTGGACGCCCAGCTGTACCCCAGCCGGTCCTTGCCGCCCAGGTCGTGCACGGTGATGCCGACCCGCCGCCCCTCGGCCCCCTCCAGATCGCTCCTGGTGATCACGCCGGACACCACGGCCACCTTGCCGCCGGTGATCAGGCAGTCCACCTCCGCCTCCGCCCAGGCGCCCTCGCCGTGGAGGAAGTGGCTGAACCGGAAGGTGCCGGTCGCCCGGGTCGGGTCGTCGTTGTGCTCGGCCGCGAGCCGGGCGTCGAAGGTGAAGGTGATGTCGTCGCCGAGCGACCGGTAGAGCTTCGCCGAGCCGGTGAGGGCGGCGGCGTCGCGCGGCGTCTTCCCCGTGACGCCCGCCTCGCCGGAGGCGACGGCGGAGCCGGTGGCCCCGGCGGTGATCAGCAGGGCGGCGCCGATCGCGGCGATCCCGGCGCGACGGGTGACGGTGCGCTTCTTCATGGGAGGTCCTTTCCACAGGTGAGGCGAACACGTCACACTCTTCCGGCGGGGGGTCCGCGGTACATCGCGCCAGGGGCCCGTACCGTCTCCGCCGGGCGGCGGGCAGCGCCTCCCGGAAGGTCCGCCGGCGGTCGTAGGCGGGTACCTCCGCGGTAGCGCCCGGGTCGGCGCAACGAATCGCCGCACAGGCCTTCCAGGACGCAACGGATCGGCCGTCGGCGCGCAACGGACGCGCCTTGTCGCGGCGGGAGGGCGGACCGTACCGTTTTGGACGTCTCCCCGTCCCCCGTACCGTCGTCCGAGGTCACCCATGCCGCCGTTGCGCACCGCCCTGCTCCAGAGTTCCGGCGTCCCCGGTGATGTCGCCGCGAATCTGAAGGTGCTCGACGAGGCCGCGGGCCGTGCGGCCGAGGCCGGTGCCCGGCTGCTGGTCGCCCCCGAGATGTTCCTCACCGGCTACGCGATCGGCGACGACGTCCCGGTGCTCGCCGAGGCTGCCGACGGACCCGGCGCCCGGGCGGTCGCGGACATCGCCGTACGGCACGGCATCGCCGTCCACTACGGCTACCCGGAGCGCGCGGGCGAGCTGGTCCACAACTCCGCCCAGCTCATCGGCTCCGACGGCACCCGGCTGGCGAACTACCGCAAGACCCATCTCTTCGGCTGCTTCGAGCAGCGGTGGTTCACCCCGGGCGACCTGCCGGTGGTGCAGGCGGAGCTGGACGGCGTCCGCATCGGCCTGCTCATCTGCTACGACGTGGAGTTCCCGGAGAACGTCCGGGCCCACGCCCTCGCCGGCACCGACCTGCTGCTGGTGCCGACCGCGCAGATGCACCCGTTCCAGTTCGTCGCCGAGTCGCTCGTCCCGGTCCGCGCCTTCGAGAGCCAGATGTACATCGCGTACGTCAACCGCACCGGCGCGGAGGGCGAGTTCGAGTTCGTCGGGCTGAGCTCGCTCGCGAGCCCCGACGGCGCGGTGCGCACCCGGGCCGGACGCGGCGAGGAACTCGTCGTGGGCGAGGTCGACCCCGCCCTGCTGGCCGCCTCGCGGGAGAACAACCCGTATCTGCGCGACCGCCGCCCCGGTCTGTACGGCTCCCTGAGCTGACCGCGCCGCTTCCCCGCTTCCCCTCCGCTTCATCGTTCCGCGCAAGGAGTCCGTACCCCATGACGTCCACGGTGCCCACCACCGCCGTCCAGCACAGCGACGAGCAGCCGCCGATCACCATGTTCGGCCCGGACTTCCCCTACGCCTACGACGACTTCCTCGCCCACCCGGCGGGCATCGGGCAGATACCCGCGACCGAGCACGGCGCCGAGGTCGCGGTCATCGGCGGCGGCCTCTCGGGCATCGTCGCCGCCTACGAGCTGATGAAGATGGGCCTGAAGCCCGTCGTGTACGAGGCGGACGAGATCGGCGGCCGGCTGCGCACGGTCGGCTTCGAGGGCTGCGAGGGCGGGCTGACCGCGGAGATGGGCGCCATGCGCTTCCCGCCGTCGTCGACCGCGCTCCAGCACTACATCGACCTCGTGGGGCTCACGACCCGCCCCTTCCCCAACCCGCTGGCGCCCTCGACGCCGTCCACCGTCGTCGACCTCAAGGGCGAGTCGCACTACGCGGAGACCATCGACGACCTGCCGCAGGTCTACCGCGACGTGATGAACGCCTGGAACGCCTGCCTGGAGGAGGGCGCGGACTTCTCCGACATGAACCGCGCCATGCGCGAGCGCGACGTCCCGCGCATCCGGGAGATCTGGGCGAGGCTCGTCGAGAAGCTGGACAACCAGACCTTCTACGGCTTCCTCTGCGACTCCGAGGCGTTCAAGTCCTTCCGGCACCGCGAGATCTTCGGCCAGGTCGGCTTCGGCACCGGCGGCTGGGACACCGACTTCCCCAACTCCATCCTGGAGATCCTGCGGGTCGTCTACTCCGAGGCCGACGACCACCACCGCGGCATCGTCGAGGGCAGCCAGCAGCTTCCGCTGCGCCTGTGGGAGCGCGAGCCCGCCAAGATCGTGCACTGGCCGCTCGGCACCTCGCTCTCCTCGCTCCACGGCGGCGACCCCCGCCCCGCCGTCACCCGCCTGTCCCGCACCGCGGGCAACCGGATCACGGTGACCGACGCGGCCGGCGACATCCGCACCTACCGCGCGGCGGTCTTCACCGCGCAGTCCTGGCTGCTGCTCTCGAAGATCGCCTGCGACGACGCGCTGTTCCCCATCGACCACTGGACGGCGATGGAGCGCACCCACTACATGGAGTCCTCGAAGCTGTTCGTGCCCGTCGACCGGCCGTTCTGGCTGGACAAGGACGCGCGCACCGGCCGGGACACCATGTCGATGACGCTCACCGACCGGATGACCCGCGGCACCTACCTGCTCGACGACGGCCCCGACCGGCCCGCCGTCATCTGCCTGTCGTACACCTGGTGCGACGACAGCCTGAAGTGGCTGCCGCTGTCCGCGAACGAGCGGATGGAGGTGATGCTGAAGTCCCTGGGCGAGATCTACCCGGACGTCGACATCCGGAGCCACATCATCGGCAACCCGGTCACCGTCTCCTGGGAGAACGAGCCCTGGTTCATGGGCGCGTTCAAGGCCAACCTGCCGGGCCACTACCGCTACCAGCGGCGGCTGTTCACCCACTTCATGCAGGACCGGCTGCCCGAGGACAAGCGGGGCATCTTCCTGGCCGGCGACGACATCTCCTGGACGGCCGGCTGGGCCGAGGGCGCCGTGCAGACCGCGCTCAACGCCGTCTGGGGCGTGATGCACCAGTTCGGCGGCACGACCGACCCGACCAACCCGGGCCCCGGCGACGTGTACGACGAGATCGCGCCCGTCGAGCTGCCGGAGGACTGACCGGAGGACCGACGGGGGCCGCCCGGGGGAGCGGCGCCCGGCGCCGGGCGCCGGGGACGTCTCAGCGGCAGGGCGTGAGGAGGCAGCGGCCCACCAGGCCGACGCCCGCGTCCAGCCGCTCGGTGAACTCCGCGGCCAGGCTTGGCAGTTCCCGCATGCCCCAGAGCAGCCGCGCGGCGGACCAGGCGGCCTCCCGCGCGCGCTCCAGGGACCAGGCGCCCACCAGATGGGTCAGCGGGTCGGCGACCTGGAGCAGGTCCGGGCCCGGCATCAGGTCCTCGCGGACGCGTTCCTCCAGCAGCACCAGCAGATCGCCGACCCGCTCGAACTCGTCCTCCAGCGCGGGCGGCGCGCAGTCCAGCGCCCGGCAGGCGTCCACCACCGCGAGCGGCAGGTCGTGCCCGATGTGGGCGTTGACGCCGGCCAGCGCGAACTGGAGCGGGCGGATCCCGGGGTGACCGCGGTACTGGAGCAGGGGCCGCCAGCAGGCGGGCGGCCGGGGCCCGTCGCCGCCGGACTCGGCGACCTCCAGGTAGCGCTCGGCGAAGACCGTCCCGAGGGTCCCGGCGGCCCGGCGGTCGGGGAAGTGCCCGCCCGCCACCCGCCCGGCCAGCTCCTCGGTGACCGTGAGGTACACCCGGTTGAAGACCGCCATGCCGTCCGCGGCCGGCCAGCGCGCGCCGCAGGCCCGCATCCGCGCGGCCACGGAGCCGAGCCCCGCGGCCGGCCCGGCGGGGCCGTCCGCCGCCGCCGTCCCGCCGCTGCCCGGCGCGGACGGGCCGCGCACCGTCCGTACCGCGAGCTGTTCCCTCTGCGCCATGGAGGCAGCGTCCCAGGCGCGGGGCCGCGGACACGCTGACGGGCCGCGGCTTCCCCGGAAAGGAGGACGCCGCGGCCCGTCGGCGCGACGGCCCGGGGGCGTGTGGCGCTCCGTGGTGTGTCCCGGAACCGCGACGGCCCGGGGCCGTGCGCGTCAGCGCTTGGTGTCGTCGTCGTACGAGGAGGTGCCGGAGTCGAGGAGGGGCTCCTCCCGGGTCGCGGGCTCCTTGAGGTGGGCCGGCGCGAAGGCGCGCAGCACGTGGTAGCCGGTGATGACCACGAGCGTGCCCAGCGCGATCCCGCCCAGCTCGAAGTTGTCGGTGATCTTCAGGCTGACGCCGCCGACGCCGATGATGATGCCCGCGGCGGCGGGGACCAGGTTCAGCGGGTTGCGCAGGTCGACCTTCGCGTTGATCCAGATCTGCGCGCCGAGCAGGCCGATCATGCCGTAGAGGATCACGGTGATGCCCCCCAGCACACCGCCCGGGATCGCCGCCACCACGGCGCCGAACTTGGGGCACAGACCGAAGAGCAGCGCGAACGCGGCGGCGGCCCAGTAGGCGGCCGTGGAGTACACCCGGGTGGCCGCCATGACGCCGATGTTCTCGGAGTACGTGGTGTTCGGCGGGCCGCCGACGGCGGTGGACAGCATCGAGGCGGCGCCGTCGGCCGCGATGGCGGTGCCCAGCTTGTCGTCGATCGGGTCGCCGGTCATCTCGCCGACCGCCTTCACGTGCCCGGCGTTCTCCGCGATGAGCGCGATGACCACCGGGAGGGCCACCAGGATCGCCGACCACTCGAAGCTCGGGGCGTGGAAGGAGGGCAGCCCGATCCAGTCGGCCTGCCCGACGCCGGAGAGGTCCAGGCGCCAGTGGTCCACGGCCTCGCCGCCGCCGGCGGGGGAGTGGATCTGCCCGAAGATCCGGTCCAGCGCCCAGGAGAGGACGTATCCGAAGATCAGACCGAGGAAGATCGCGACGCGGGAGAAGAAGCCGCGCAGGCACACCACCGCGAGCCCGGTGAAGAGCATGACCAGCAGGGCCGTCCACTGGTCCTGCGGCCAGTAGGTGGCGGCGGTGACCGGGGCCAGGTTGAAGCCGATCAGCATGACCACGGCGCCGGTCACGATCGGGGGCATCGTCGCGTGGATGATCCGCGCGCCGAAGTGCCGCACCGCGAGTCCGGCGGCGAAGAGCACGGCGCCGACCACCAGGACGGCGCCGGTCACGGTGGCGCTGTCGCCGCCCGTCGCGCGGATGGTGGCGGCCACGCCGACGAAGGAGAGCGAGCAGCCGAGGTAGCTGGGGACCTTGCCGCGGGTGGCGAGCAGGAAGATCACCGTCGCCACGCCGGACATCATGATCGCGAGGTTCGGGTCGAGACCCATCAGCACGGGCGCGACGAACGAGGCGCCGAACATGGCGACCACGTGCTGGGCGCCGAGACCGGCGGTTCTCGGCCATGACAGCCGCTCGTCGGGTCGTACGACGGCACCGGGGGCGGGGGTCCGCCCGTCGCCGTGCAGGGTCCAGCGCACGCCGAGATTCACGGGCCGCTCCACTTCATGCAGTAGTCAAGGATCGGCGACATCGTAGTGGCCCGCCGTCGCGGCACCGGCGGAGGATCTGGTTCCAGGGTGCTGAGCGACCGCTTAGGATGAATCGATTTCGGCCGACACCGGCCGGCCGCACCGCTCGGCACCGCCCCGCACCGCCTCTGGAGTACCACCCGTGACCACCCACGCCCCCTCCCCTTCCGTGCCGGCGGACAGCGCCACCGCCCCCGGCGTCCTGGTCCCCGTCGAGGTGCACTTCGACGACCTGGACGCCCTCGGCCTGCTGCACAACGCCCGCTACCCGCTGCTCGTCGAGCGCGCCTGGGGGGCGTACTGGGCGGGGCACGGCTTCGGCTACGAGGGCGACTGGGCGGCGGCCGAGGACGCCTGCAACGCCGTGCGGGAACTGCGCATCGGCTACGAGCGGCCGGTGACCCGGGCGGGTGGGTACGCCGTGCACCTGTGGCTCGACCGCCTCGGCACGACCGGGCTCACCTACGGCTTCCGCTTCTGCTCCGCCGACGGCGCCACGACCTACGCCCGCGGCAGCCGCGTCCTCGTCCGGCTGGACGCGGCCACCCTGCGGCCCGCGCCCTGGAGCGCGCGCTTCAGGGACGCCGGTCGGGCACTGCTGCGTCCCGGGGGCTGACCGGCGCGCTCTCCCGGCCCGCCGAGCGCAGCACCCCCGCGCCGACGACCAGCCCCAGCGCCAGGGCCGTGACCAGGCCGAAGGAGACCACCAGGCTCGTCACGTCGGCCACGGCCCCGATCGCGGACGGGGCGATCAGCCCGGACGTGTAGGTGATGGTGGCGACACCGGCGATGGCCTGGCTGGGGTTCGGGCCGCTGCGCCCGGCGGCGGCGAAGGCGAGCGGTACGACCACCGCCACGCCCAGCCCGATCAGACCGAAGCCGGCCATGGCGAGCGCCGGATGGGGCGCGGCGACCACCAGCAGGCCGCCGGCCGTCGCCAGCACCCCGCCGGTGCGGACCGTGCGCACCGGCCCGAACCGGTCCACGATCCGGTCGCCCGCCAGCCGGGCGATCGCCATCATCAGGGCGAACGCCGTGGTCGACGCGGCCGCGAGTCCGGCGGACGTGTCCATCACGTCCCGCAGGTAGACCGCCGACCAGTCGAGGCTCGCCCCCTCCGCGAACACCGCGCAGAAGCCGACCGCGCCGATGACCAGGGCCGAGCGGGGCGGCAGCGTGAAGCGCGGGGGCGCCTCCTCGTCGGGGGCGCTCCGCAGGTCCAGCACGCCCTGGCAGGCGATCAGCCCGAACACCGTCAGGGCCGCGGCGGCGAGTGCGTGGTGCAGACGCGCGTCCGTGCCCAGATGGGCGGCGAGCGTTCCCACGGCCGAGCCGATCAGGGCGCCGGCGCTCCACATGCCGTGCAGCGAGGACATGATCGACCGGTCGAGGCGGTTCTCGATCTCCACGCCCAGTGCGTTCATCGCCACGTCGGACATGCCGGCCGTGGCGCCGTAGACGAAGAGCCCGAGGCACAGCGTCACCAGGTTCGGGGCGAGCGACGGCAGGATCAGGCTGAGCGTCCACAGGGCGAGCAGGCCGCGCAGGGCGTTGCGGGCGCCGAGGCGGTGGCTGACGGCGGCGGCGAGCGGCATCGCCACGGAGGCGCCGAGCGCGGGGAACGCGAGCGCGAGCCCCAACTGGCCGGCGCTCACCCCGGCGTGGTCCTGGATCCAGGGGATCCGGGTGGCGAAGCTGCCGGTGACCGCGCCGTGCACGCAGAAGACGACGGCGACGGCGATACGGGCGCGCTTGAGCTCCTGGAGCTTCGGCGCGGCTGCCGGTTCGCTGAGCATATGGGTGTACCCCTCCCCGAGAATGTGGGACGTAAACTATCAGGAAGCCTGCCTGATAAATAGAGCCCGGGAAGAGACCGCGCACGGCGCACGCCGGGACGTCTGGAAGGATTCCGGTATGCCCGCATCCCCGAGCACCGCCCGGGCCATCAACGACCGCCTCGCCCTGGAACTGCTCCAGCGGGAGGGCCCGTTGACGGCAGGACAACTGAAGGCCATGACCGGACTGTCCCGGCCCACGGTCGCCGATCTCGTGGAGCGGCTCCAGGGATCGGGGCTGGTGCGCGTCGTCGGCGAGGCGGGCGCCGAACGGCGCGGGCCCAACGCCCGGCTCTACGGGATCGTCGCCGAGCGGGCGCACCTCGCCGCGCTCGACGTGCGCATGCGCAGCGTCACCGTGGTCGTCGCGGACCTCCTCGGCACCACGCTCGCCCGGGCGTCCCTGCCCATCGGCGGCGACACGGGCACCGAGCCCGCCGTCGAGCAGGCCGTCGCCCTGCTGGAGGGCGCCGTCGCCCGGGCCGGCGCCGCCCGGCTGCACAGCGTCGGCATCGGCGCCCCCGGGCTGATCGACCCCGCCACCGGCGAACTCCGGGAGACCACCGGGCTGCCCGCCTGGCACCGCCGCCTGGTGACCGCCCTCCAGCACCGGCTGCCCGCCCGGGTCGTCGTCGAGAACGAGACCAACCTCGCGGCCCTCGCCGAGCAGCGCGTCGGCGCGGCCAGCGACCGGGAGTCCTTCGCCTTCCTGTGGCTCGGGCACGGCGTCGGCGCCGGACTCGTCCTCGACGGGCGGCTGCGCCGCGGCTCGTCCGGCGGGGCCGGCGAGATCGGTTTCCTCCCGGTACCGGGCACCGGCGGGATGCCGTCCGCCGTCGACTGCGACGGCGGCTTCCACTCCCTGGCGGGGTCGGCCGCCGTCTGCGCGCTCGCCGAGCGGCACGGGCTGCTGCCCGAAGGGCGGGACGCCCTCTCCGAGGCCCCCGCCGCGGCCGAGGTGGTCGCGGCCGCCGTGGCCGGCGGGCACACCGCCTTCGTCGGGGAACTCGCCGGCCGCCTGGCGCTGGGCGCCGCCGCGGTCGTCTCGGTGCTTGACCCCGGCTGCGTGGTGCTGGGCGGGGAGGTCGGCCACGCCGGCGGACCGGAACTCGCGGCCCGGGTGGGCGGGAGCCTCGCCGCGATGTCCCCGCTGCGCACCGAGGTCCGCCCCGGCACGCTCGGCGGCGGCGCCGTCCTGCGCGGCGCCCTCCTGATGGCCCAGGAGGCGGCCCAGGACGACCTCTTCGCGGGCGGCCCGGCGTAGCCGGCCAGGGGGCGGGCGGCTGCGCGCCGGCGGTGTGACGCCCCCGAGGCGGCGGCGGGTCACCCGGGACGCGGGCCCGCACGCACGGGGGCCCGACGCCCGCCCCTGCACGCACCGGGTCCCGGTGCCCGCACGCACGGCGGCCGCCCGACGCCCGCCCCGCACCCGACCACCGCCCCTGCATGCACGGGGCCCGACCACCGCCCCTGCACGCACGGGCCTGGCGCCCGTCCCCGCACGCACGGCGGCCGCCCGCCCCGCAGGCCCCGCACCCGACCACCGCCCCTGCACGCCCGGGGCCCGGCGCCCGCCCGGCACGCACCGGGGCCCGGTGCGTGCTCGCGCACGGCACCGGGCCCCGGGCGGGCGGCGCGAGGCCGCCCGTCGGTGGGTCAGCAGGCTCCCAGGTCCTGCCACACCCCCCACTCGCCGGTCTTGCCGGGCTCCTCGTTGGTCGTCCACCACTTGGACTTCCAGGTGTGCCCCGCGTGGGACACGGTCGTGCCGCCGCCGTACTGGCTCGACGCCGACCACGCGGGGGCGGAGCAGGTGCCCCCGCCGCCCGTGCCGCCGGTCCCGCCGGACTGGCTCGGCGAGGGGGACGGCGACGGGGTGCCGCCGGTGCCCGGCTCGACGAGGGTCGTGCCGCGGGCCAGGTCGCCCTCGATCGCGTACGTCTTCTCGCCGATCCTCACCGTCCAGTTGGAGGGCGTCGACACCGGCAGGTAGTAGTTGAACGACAGGTCCACGGTGGCGCCGGGCGCCAGGGACTGCCACGCCGGCAGCTTCAGCGAGACCCGGTGGAAGTCGCCCTTCAGGCCGCCCACGTTGCCGCCGGTGTGGTCGCTGCTGATGACCTTGGTGCCGAAGCCGGACTGGTCCGAGGCGTTGGGCGGGGCGGCGGTGGCGTAGTCGAACTGGAACTCCGTGCCGCCGGGCAGCGCCGTCTTCGTGTTGTTGGTGATCCGCAGCTTCGGCGTGATCGGGTAGTTGGAGTCGCCGAGCTTGAACTCGGTGAACTCCACGTCCACGTCGACCGCCTCGGACGGCAGCGCCGCGTTCGACTTCTTGGCGCCGTACGGGGAGGCCGCCTTGTACTTGTCGTACATCAGCGTGGAGAGGGTCTCGCCCATCTCGTACTGACCCTTGGCGGCGTTCCACTGGTAGTCGCCGGCCAGTTCCCAGATCATCGAGCCGCCGATGCCGCGGTCCACGACGTAGTCGGCCTTGGTGCCGATCGACTGCTCGTCCTCGGTGGAGAGGAAGACCTTCTTCTCGGCGTTCCACAGCCACGGCGCGACCAGCGTGGAGCTGTACTTGCGGGCGTAGGTGCCGGTCAGCGTGGTGTTCGCCGGGAAGCCGTACTGGGTGACGTAGTCGCCGACGATCCCCTTCTCCAGGTTCTTGGCGTGCCACATCGGGTTGGAGCCCGCCGGGGACTCGACGCCGTTGTCGTCCTTGTCGTGCCAGAGGTTGTCGATGCCGACCGCGCCGTCACCGCACTTGGTCAGGCCGGACCCGGCCGGGCAGGAGGAGACGGCGGCCTTGCCCCACAGGCCGTCCGTGCCGCCCTGCACGTTCTTGTGGCCGCGGGTGTAGTACGGCAGGCCGATGTTGATGCGGCCGGCCGGCATGGAGCCCCGGAAGTAGTGGTACGCCCAGTCGGTGTTGAGGTAGCCGATGCCGCCGTACTGGGAGCTGCCGTAGACGTTGGCCGCCGCCAGTTCGGCGTCCTTGCCGTCGTCGAAGAGCGAGGCGTTCGGGCCGACGTACTCGTTCCAGGCGCCGTGCAGGTCGTAGGACATGATGTTGACGTAGTCCAGGTACTTCTGGACCTGGAACGTCTCCATGCCGCGCAGCAGGTAGCCGGAGGAGGGGGCGGCCACGGTCAGCAGGTAGTGCTTGCCGTCCGCCGCGCCCGCGCGGTCCAGCTTCTCGCGCAGGGTCTTCATCAGGGCCGCGTAGCCCTTGTTGAGTCCGGCGCGGCGGGCGTTGGAGATCGGGAAGTCGGCGGGGTGCCCGGCGTCCTTCATGGAGGTCGGGTACTCGTAGTCGATGTCGACGCCGTTGAAGCCGTACTTCTTGACGAAGGAGACCGCGGACTCGGCGAAGGTGTCGATGCCCGCCTGGTTCACCGAGCCGTCGGCGTTGGTGGCCATCGTGTAGAAGCCGCCGGAGCCGACGCGCTTGCCGTTCTCGTCGAAGTAGCCGCCGGTCTCCGCCCAGCCGCCGACCGAGACGAGCGTCTTCACGTCCGGGTACTGCTTCTTGTACTTGTTGAGCAGGTTGAAGTGGCCCTTGTACGGCAGCGACGGGTCCATCTCGGCGCCCGCGACACCCGGCCAGGTCATGCCGGTGGAGGCGTTGTTCGGCCCGTCGGGGCCCACGGAGAGCTTGTTGCCCGAGTCGACGTGGGCGAAGGCGTAGTTGATGTGGGTGATCTTGTCCCACGGGATGTCCGAGGCGAGGTACGAGGGCTTCCCGTCCTTGCCCGTACGCCAGTTGGTGAAGTAGCCGATGATGCGGCGCTTGTGGTCGGCGCCCATCTTCTCTCGGCCGTTCTCGTCGTAGACGGAGCAGTAGGGGACGTCGACGCCGGGGGTGGCGTAGAGCCCGTCGGGACGACAGGTGCTGTTGTCGACGGCGGCGTGGGAGACGCCGGCCGAGAGCGAACCCGCGAGCAGCGCGGCGACGGCGGCGCCGGCGGCGAGCAGCGAGGCTCTCAGGGGGGTGGGGGACTGCACGGTCAGTTCCTCCTGGTGGGGATCCCCCGGGCCGCGTCGGGGCGGCGGGTTCCGGAGGGTGTTCGGCCTTGCACGAAGGGCACTGCTGGCACAACGGGCTTGCAGACTTCAGTGGTTGGCCCGTGGTGTGCGCGCACCGCCGGGCCGGATCCGCGGAGGTGACGCAGAGATTAAGAGGACTAGACCAACCCGTCAATAGGTCTGGACCAATTGAGGCGCCGGTGAGGGGAGGGGTGGCAGGGCAGCTGTCCGCATGGTGGGACGTAAGTGACCACTGGGCGGGATGTGAGCCAGGTCATGGCCGTCACCCGCATGGCCCCCGTCCGGACGTGGCACACTGGCCCTGTATCAGCAGCAGCGCACTCCGGGGTCGGTGCAATTCCGAACCGGCGGTTACAGTCCGCGACCCGTCCGCAGCCAGCGGCCGGTTGACCAGGTGAAATTCCTGGACCGACGGTTAAAGTCCGGATGGGAGGCAGTGCGCGGCGGGCGACCCTCACGGGGTGCGCCGGCCGTCTGCGCGGTCGTCGTCCTCGACGGCCGTGCGCGCGGCCCGGCCTCCGCGCGTCGAGGTGTTCCCCCGCTCTCTGTCGTCATCGACAGGCCCCGGAGTCCGTGCCCGAAGAGGCAGGAGGACCCGGTGGCCACCGCAGCCGACACCGCCGCCATGCGCCGAGCCGTCGCGCTCGCCGCCCGCGGACTCGGCTCCACCAGCCCCAACCCCGTGGTCGGATGCGTCGTCACCGACGCCTCGGGACACCCCGTGGGCGAGGGCTTCCACGAGCGCGCCGGCGGCCCCCACGCCGAGGTCGCCGCCCTCCGCGCGGCCGGGGCCCTCGCCCGCGGCGGCACCGCCTACGTCACCCTCGAACCCTGCAACCACACCGGCCGCACCGGCCCCTGTGCCCAGGCGCTGATCGAGGCGGGCGTCGCCCGTGTGGTGTACGCGGTCGCCGACCCGAACCCGCAGGCCCGCGGCGGTGCCGACACCCTGCGCGCCGCCGGTGTGGCCGTCCGGCAGGGCCTGCTGGAGGCCGAGGCCGAGGCCGGCAACACCGCCTGGCTCACCGCCGTGCGCCTCGGCCGCCCCCACGTCACCTGGAAGTACGCCGCCACCCTCGACGGCCGCGTCGCCGCCCGGGACGGCAGCAGCCGCTGGATCACCTCCGCCGAGTCCCGCGCCGACGTCCACCGGCTGCGCGCCGAGTCCGACGCCGTCCTCGTCGGCGCCGGCACCCTGCGCGCCGACGACCCCCACCTGGCCGTCCGCGGCATCGAGGGAGCCACCCAGCCGCTGCGCGTGGTCCTCGACAGCCGTGCCTCGATCCTGCCGACCGCCCGCGTCCTCGACGACGCGGCGCCCACGCTGCTCGCCGTCGCCGAGGACGCCGACACCCGGCACCTGCCCGGCGTCGACGTCGCCCGGCTCCCCGCCGGCGCGCACGGCATCGGCGTCCTGGGCCTCCTCGCCGAACTCCACGGGCGCGGCGTCCGCTCGGTGCTCCTCGAAGGCGGCCCGACCCTCGCCGGCTCCTTCGTCGCCGCCGGTGCCGTCGACCGGGTCGTCGGCTACCTCGCCCCCGTACTCCTCGGCGCCGGCCCCGCGGCCCTCGCCGACGCCGGAATCTCCACCATCACCGAAGCGTTGCGGCTCGACGTCACCGCCACCGACCGCATCGGACCCGACCTGCGCGTCACCGCGACCGTCCCCAAGGGAGCCTGAGTGTTCACCGGAATCGTCGAAGAACTGGGTGAGGTCACCGCCGTCGAGAACCTCGGCGACGCCTCACGCTTCCGCCTGCGCGGTCCCGTCGTCACCGACGGCGCCAAGCACGGCGACTCGATCGCCGTCAACGGCGTCTGCCTCACCGTCGTCGAGACGGGTGACGGCGAGTTCACCGCCGACGTGATGGCCGAGACCCTGAAGCGCTCCAGCCTCGGCGCGCTCGCCGCCGGCTCCCGCGTCAACCTGGAACGGCCCACGGCCGTCGGCGACCGCCTCGGCGGCCACATCGTCCAGGGCCACGTCGACGGCACGGGCGAGATCCTGGCGCGCACCCCGTCCGAGCACTGGGAGATCGTCAAGGTCTCGCTGCCCGCTCAGCTCGCCCGGTACGTCGTGGAGAAGGGCTCCATCACCGTCGACGGCGTCAGCCTGACCGTGGTCGACGCCGGCGCCGACCACTTCACCATCAGCCTCATCCCCACCACGCTGGCGCTCACCACGCTCGGCATCAAGCAGCCCGGCGACCCGGTCAACCTCGAGGTCGACGTCATCGCCAAGTACGTCGAGCGGCTGCTCGGCGCGGACGCCGGGGAGCGTGCGAAGTGAGTGCCCTGGACTGGCTGAACACCGAGGCGTTCACGGCCTTCGGACAGCACATCATGTGGTCCGACATGATCGGCAACACCATCGGCCTGATCGCCCTCGCCCTCGGCTGGCGCCGCTCGGTGCTCACCTGGCCCGCGCAGCTGCTCTCCGGCGTGATCCTGGTCGGCGCCTACGCCTCCGCCCACCTCAGCGGCGGCGTCGGCAAGCAGCTCCTCGTCATCGGGGTGGCCGTCTGGGGCTGGCACCAGTGGACCCGCGGCCGCCGGCAGGCGCAGGACGGCTCCATAGCGGTCCGCTTCGCCACCTGGAAGGAGCGCGGCTGGCTGCTGGGCGGCGCCGCCCTCGGCACCCTCGCGGTCGGCGGGCTGTTCACCGCGTTCCCCACGCTCTCCTGGAGCCCGTGGGCCGACGCGTACATCTTCGTCGGCACCCTCGTCGCGATGGTCGCGCAGGCCCGCGGCCTGGTGGAGTTCTGGTTCGCCTGGCTCCTGGTCGACCTGGTCGGCGTCCCGCTCGCCTTCAGCAGCGGCCTCGCCTTCTCCGGCCTGGTCTACGTGATCTACTTCGCCCTCGTCCTGTGGGGTGCCCACGACTGGTGGCAGCGCTCCCGCGAGCCGCGGCCCGCCCTGGAAGGAGTCGCAGCATGAGCGCACTGCCCACCTGGTACGCGTCCGACGGCGCCGAGGACCTCTCCCTCGACCCGGTCGAGCAGGCCGTCCGCGACATCGCCGCGGGCCGCCCCGTCGTGGTCGTCGACGACGAGGACCGCGAGAACGAGGGCGACCTCGTGATCGCCGCCGAGAAGGCGACCCCCGAGATCGTCGCCTTCATGATGAGCGAGTGCCGCGGCCTGATCTGCGCGCCGATGGAGAACGACGAGCTGGAGCGGCTCGAACTGCCCCAGATGGTCGGCGACAACACCGAGTCGATGCAGACGGCCTTCACCGTCTCCGTCGACGCCGGCCCCGCCTACGGCGTCACCACCGGCATCTCCGCCGCCGACCGCGCCACCACCCTCCAGCTCCTCGCCGGGGGCCGGGCCGGACCGGCCGACTTCGTCCGCCCCGGCCACGTCTTCCCGCTGCGCGCCAAGCCCGGCGGCGTCCTCACCCGCCCCGGCCACACCGAGGCCGCGGTCGACCTCGCCCGCCTGGCCGGCCTGCGCCCGGCCGGGGCGATCGTCGAGATCGCCGGCGAGGACGGGGTGATGCTGCGGCTGCCCGAGCTGGTGCCGTTCGCCCGCAAGCACGGCCTGACGATCATCTCCATCGAGGACCTGATCGCCTACCGCCGCTCCAGCGAGCCGACCGTGCGCCGCGAGGCCGAGGTCAGGCTGCCCACCGCGGCCGGCGACTTCACCGCCTACGGGTACCGCTCGACCGTCGACGGCGTCGAGCACGTCGCCCTGGTCCACGGCGACCTCGGCACCGGCGAGGACCTGCTGGTGCGCGTCCACTCCGAGTGCCTCACCGGCGACATCTTCCACTCGCTGCGCTGCGACTGCGGCCCCCAGCTCGACGCCGCCATGCGCCGCGTCACCGAGGCCGGCCGCGGGGTCGTCGTCTACCTGCGCGGACACGAGGGCCGCGGCATCGGGCTGATGTCCAAGCTGCGCGCCTACGAACTCCAGGAACGCGGCCGCGACACCCTCGACGCCAACCTCGAACTGGGCCTGCCCGCCGACGCCCGCGACTACGCGGCGGGCGCGCAGATCCTCGCCGACCTCGGTGTGCGCAGCGTGCGCCTGATGACCAACAACCCCGACAAGGTCGCCGCCCTCACCCGCCTCGGCATCGGCGTCCTCGGACGCGAACCGATGCCCGTCCAGGCCGGCGAGCACAACCTCCGCTACCTGCGCACCAAGCGGGACCGGATGGGGCACGACCTGCCGTGGCTGGAGTCCCCCGGGGCGTCGGCCTGCGGCAACCAGTGAGCAGCCGGCGAGCCCGCCGCACCCGCGGCGGGCGCCTGCTTCCGAACTCGATCAGCAACGTCCAAGGAGAGACATGAGCGGCAAGGGCGCGCCCGTACTGAGCGTGAAGAACTGCGGTGACCTGCGGGTGGCGGTCGTCGCGGCCCAGTGGCACGAGAAGATCATGGACGGTCTCGTCGACGGCGCCCTGCGCGCCCTGCACGAGCTGGGCATCGACGAGCCCACCCTGCTGCGCGTCCCCGGCAGCTTCGAACTGCCCGTCGTCGCCAAGGTCCTGGCCGGCCGCGGCTACGACGCGATCGTCGCCCTCGGTGTCGTCGTCCGCGGCGGCACCCCCCACTTCGAGTACGTGTGCCAGGGCGTCACCCAGGGCCTCACCCAGGTGTCGGTGGACACGGGCGTCCCCGTCGGCTTCGGCGTGCTGACCGTCGACACCGAGGAGCAGGCGCTGGACCGGGCCGGCCTGGAAGGGTCGAACGAGGACAAGGGGCACGAAGCGGTCACCGCCGCCGTGGCGACCGCGACCATCCTGCGTTCAGTATCTGAACCCTGGCGCTGAGGGGAGCCCACTTCCGCGTAGGGTGGGAGCACCATGTCCAAGAAGACGTTCGAGGAGCTCTTCGCCGAGCTCCAGCACAAGGCCGCGACCGGCGACCCCGCCACCTCCCGTACCGCCGAACTGGTGGACAAGGGTGTGCATGCCATCGGCAAGAAGGTCGTCGAGGAGGCCGCAGAGGTCTGGATGGCCGCCGAGTACGAGGGCAAGGAAGCCGCCGCCGAGGAGATCTCCCAGCTGCTCTACCACGTCCAGGTGATGATGGTGGCGCGCGGGATCTCCCTCGACGACGTCTACGCCCATCTCTGAGCCCGTCCGCCCGTCCGTCACGCGAACACCCCCGCGCGAAACAACCGTCACGCGAACGAAGGAAGCCCGTCTCATGCTGCGCATCGCCGTCCCCAACAAGGGTTCACTGTCCGGACCTGCGTCGGCGATGCTCCATGAGGCCGGCTACCAGCAGCGCAAGGAGTCGAAGGAACTCGTCCTCGTCGACCCCGAGAACGAGGTCGAGTTCTTCTACCTGCGCCCGCGCGACATCGCGATCTACGTCAGCTCCGGCCGCCTCGACATCGGCATCACCGGCCGCGACCTGCTGCTCGACTCCGGGGCGAGCGCGGAGGAGATCCTCCGGCTCGGCTTCGCCCGCTCCACCTTCCGCTACGCCACCCGGCCCGGCACCGCGCAGGGCGTCGAGGACTTCGGCGGCATGACGATCGCCACCTCCTACGAGGGCATCGTCGCCAAGCACCTCGCCGACAGCGGCATCGACGCCTCCGTCGTCCACCTCGACGGTGCCGTCGAGACGGCGATCGAGCTGGGTGTCGCCCAGGTCATCGCCGATGTCGTCGAGACCGGCACCAGCCTGCGCAACGCCGGCCTGGAGGTCATCGGCGAGCCGATCATGACCTCCGAGGCGGTCGTCGTCCGGCGCACCGGCGCCGACCCGGAGCACGCCAGGGTCCAGCAGTTCCTGCGCCGCCTCCAAGGCGTCCTGGTGGCCCGCAGCTACGTGATGATGGACTACGACTGCCGGGTCGAGAACCTGGAGCAGGCCGTCGCCCTCACCCCGGGCCTGGAGTCGCCGACCATCTCCCCGCTGCACCACGAGGGATGGGTGGCCGTCCGCTCCATGGTCGCCGCCAAGGAGGCCCAGCGGATCATGGACGACCTGTACGCCCTGGGCGCGCGGGCCATCCTGACCACGGCCATCCACGCCTGCCGGCTCTGAGGGACGGACGCACCGACACCATGTCCACCCCCGCCACGCCGGCCCCCGCCCTGCCGGTGACCTTCCGCCCCACGCGCACCAGGATCGTGCTGCTCGGAGTCGGTTCGGTGATGTGCGCCGTGATCATCGCCGTCACCCTGCTCCTCGACCGGCTCAGCACACCGGAGCGGATCAGCTTCGTCTTCGTCGCCCTGCTCTTCTTCGGGGTGCTGGCACTGCTCAGCCGGCCGAAGGTGGTCGCCGACGAGGACGGGGTGACGGTCGTCAACCTCACCCGTACGCGCCGGCTCGCCTGGGCCGAGATCCTGCGCGTCAACCTGCGTCCCGGCGACCCCTGGGTCTTCCTGGACCTGAGCGACGGCACGAGCATGCCCGCGCTCGGCATCCAGCCGGGTGTCGCCCGGGCACAGGCCGTCCGGCACGCCCGAGCCCTGCGCTCCCTTGTCGACACGCGGAGCACCGGCGCCGACGCGCGCTGACCCGGCCGCCTTCCCCCGCCCGCCCGCCCGGGGTCTCCCGCCGCCCGGCTGCGTTCTGCCGCCCCGAGGTCCTCGGCCCTCCCGCCCGGGGTCTCCCGCCCGGGGTTTCCGGCTCGCCGCCCGCCGCCCGGCACCTCCGCACGGAGGTCCGGCGGCGGGCGTCCGCCGGTGTGACGCCGGGAGCCGTCCGGGCCGTGCCCCATTACTCTGGTGCGCGGCGGCGCCCGGTGCGCCCCGCCCCGCCCATGCGGCCCGTCCGGGCCGGCGGGGTTCTTCCCACGACCCGAGGAGTGACTCCCTCCGGCAATGGACGGATCGTCCGGTAGTACCTGCGCCGCCCCCTCCCCGGAGGCGGCGGCATGATCATCCCCCTGCTGCTGCTCTCCGCGGCACTTCTTCTCATCCTGGCCAACGGCTTCTTCGTGGCCGCCGAGTTCGGCCTCGTCACCGTCGAGCGCCCCGAGGCCGAGGCCGCCGCCGGTGCGGGCGACCGCCGGGCCCGCCGGGTCGTCGCCGCGCTGCGGGAACTGTCCTTCCAGCTCTCCGGCACCCAGCTCGGCATCACCGTCACCTCCCTGGTCGTCGGCATGCTCGCGCAGCCGGCGCTGGCCCGGCTGCTCGACGCCCCGCTCGGCGCGGCCGGCCTGCCCGAGGGCGCCGTGGCGACGGTCGCCGTGATCGTCGGCATGCTGCTCGCCTCCGCCGTCCAGATGGTGATCGGCGAGCTGGTCCCCAAGAACTGGGCGGTGTCCCGCCCGCTCCAGGTCGCCCGGTTCGTGGCCGGCCCGCAGACCGTGTTCTCGGCCGCGCTGCGCCCCGTGATCACCCTGCTCAACGCGGCCGCCAACCGTCTCGTGCGGCTTCTGGGCGTCGAGCCGGCCGACGAGCTGGCGTCCGCCCGGACGCCGGGCGAGCTGGTGTCGCTGGCCCGCCACTCGGCCCGGGCCGGCGCGCTGGAGCAGGACACCGCCGACCTCTTCGTCCGGACCCTCTCGCTCGGCGGTCTCACCGCCCAGCACCTGATGACCCCGCGGGTGAAGGTCGCCGCCCTGCACGCCGACGCCACCGCCGCCGACGTCCTCAACCTCACGCGGGCCACCGGGCTCTCCCGGTTCCCGGTCTACCGTGCGGGGATCGACGACATCGTCGGCGTGGCCCACCTCAAGGACGCCCTGGCCGTGCGGGCCGGCGAACGGCAGCGGGTCGCCGCCGCCCGGGTCGCCGTGGCCCCGCTGCTGGTGCCCGGCACCCTGCCCGTGCAGCAGCTTCTCGAACGGCTGCGCACCCAGCAGCCGATGGCCGTCGTCGTCGACGAGTACGGCGGCACGGCGGGCGTGGTGACCCTGGAGGACATCGTCGAGGAGCTCGTCGGCGACGTCCGGGACGAGCACGACCGCGAGGCCGACGAGCGCCCCGAGCTCGTGCCCGCCCCGCCCGAGGACGGCCGGCCGGCCTGGGACGCCGACGGGAGCTGCCGGGTGCTCACCCTGCGCAGGACCGGGCTCGACGTGCCCGACGGGCCGTACGAGACCGTCGCCGGGCTCGTCGCGGACCTCCTCGGCCGCATCCCCGTCCCCGGCGACCGGGCCGAACTGCCCGGCCTGCGCCTGTCGGTGCGCCAGGTGGGGCGCTACCGGGCGGAACGCGTGCGGCTGGTCCGCACCTGTGACGCCCCGGCGGCCCGGGCGGTGGTCCGATGAGCGCCCTGATGCTGCTGTTCGCGCTGCTGCTGGTGCTGGCGAACGGCTTCTTCGTGGGGGCCGAGTTCGCCCTGGTGTCGGTGCGGCGCAGCCAGATCGAACCGCTCGCCGCCGCCGGCTCCGGCCGGGCGCGGCAGGTGATGCACGGCCTGGAGAACCTGCCGCAGATGATGGCGGCGGCCCAGTTCGGCATCACCGTCTGCTCCCTGACCCTGGGCGCGGTCGCCGAACCGACCGTCGCCCGGCTGCTGGAGCCCGTCTTCCACTGGGCGCGGGTGCCCGACGGCCTGGTCCACCCCCTCGGGTACGTGATCGCGCTCGCGATCGTCGTCTGCCTCCATCTGGTCATCGGCGAGATGCTTCCGAAGAACCTCGCGATGGCGGCTCCCGAGCGGACCGCGCTGTGGCTCAGCCCCGGTCTCGTCGGCTTCGCCCGGCTGTGCCGTCCCGTCACCGCGGCCCTCGACGCCTGCGCCAAACGGGTCCTGCGGGGCTTCGGGGTGGAGCCGAAGGACGAGGTCGACGCCGTCTTCACCAGCGACCAGCTCGGCCGCCTCGTGGAGGACGCCGGTCAGGCGGGACTCCTGGAGCCGGCCGAGCAGGAACGCCTGGAGGACGTGCTGGAACTGGGCAGCCGTCCGGTCAGCGAGGTGCTGATCGCCCGGGGGGAGCTGGTCACCGTGGAACCGTCGGTCACACCGCGCCAGGTGGAGGAGCTGACCGTCCGCACCGGGTACTCCCGCTTCCCGGTCCGCGCGGACGGCTCCGGGCCGTTCATGGGGTACCTGCACGTCAAGGACGTCCTCGACGCGGAGGACGCCGACCGCGCCGTGCCCCAGCACGTCTGGCGGCCGATGGCCACCCTGCGGGCCGAGCTGCCGCTCGACGACGCCCTCACCGTGATGCGCCGGGCCGCCACCCATCTCGCCGAGGTCGCCGACGCCGACGGCCGGGTGCTCGGTCTCGTCGCGCTGGAAGACGTGCTGGAGAGGCTGGTGGGAGAGGTCCGCGACCCCGCCCACCGGGTCACCCTCACCCGCGTCCCCCGGTCGGCGCCCACCGGCACCGCGCTGGCGAGCTGACCGGAGGCGGCGGGGTGCCGGTCCGGCTCCCCGCCGCCTCCGTGTCCGTCACGGGCCCGCGGCCCCCCGGCCCGCGATCAGGGGTCCAGCGGGTCCCTGGCGGCCGGGCCGCGGCCGGAGAGGACCTCGCCGTACGCCTGCATCAGATCGGGCAGCCGCAGCGTCGCCAGGTCCTCGCGGCCCGGGGTGCCCGGGTACAGCGACAGGCGCAGGTCCCGGTAGGCGCAGCTCTTCTCGTACAGCGTCCGCAGGAAGCGCCCGTTGCCCAGTTCGTCGATCCAGCCCTGGTCGACGACATGGCCGCTGATCGAACGCAGCTCGTCCCGGGCCTCCTCGTCCCACACGTCGCCGTTCTCGGCCGCGAGCACCCCGCCGATCGCGGTCAGCTCCAGCGGCCGGTAGGACGGGAAGTCCACCCGGGTGGTGAAGCGGGACGAGAGCCCGGGATTCGCCGCGAGCAGGCGGTCCATGCCCTCGGGGTAGCCTGCGAGGATCACCACGAGATGGTCGCGGTTGTCCTCCGCGCGCTTCAGCAGCACCTGGAGCGCCTCGTCGCCGTAGGCGTCACCCTTGCTGTAGCCCGAGTTGGACAGGCTGTACGCCTCGTCGACGAAGAGGACGCCGCCGAGCGCGGAGTCGATCAGCTCATTGGCCTTCACCGCCGTCTGGCCCAGGAACTCGCCGACCAGGTCCGCCCGCTGGGCCTCCACCAGATGGTCGCCGCCGAGCAGCCCGAGCGCGTAGAACACCCGGCCGAGGATGCGCGCGACGGTCGTCTTGCCGGTGCCGGAGGGGCCCGAGAAGACGAAGTGGCGCTTCGGCGGCTGCACGGGGAGCCCCTGGCCGGCCCGCAACCGGGCCATCTCCAGCTGGGCGGACAACGCCTTGACCTGGCGTTTCACCGGTTCCAGGCCCACCATCCGCTCCAGCTCGGACAGTGCCTCGGCCAGCAGCACCGGATCGGTGGGGCCGGAGGGGAAGGGCGGTGGAGCGACCGGCCGTGCCGCGCCCCTGCCGTGCCGTAACGGCTCCCTCGGCGGCGTCACGCCGCCCGGCGGCTGTGCCCCGAGGTCGTCGAGCTCCCCGAAGTCGACGAGGTCGCCGGACCCCTCGCCGGCCGGCCGGTCCGCCGCGAACGGGCTCTCCGACTCGGAGCGCAGATCGGCGCGGTCGGCGCCGAACCCGGCCAGCGAGACGGCGGCCAGTCCCGCGGGGTCGTCGGGGCCGTCGTAGCCGTCGTACTCGGCGATCGCGGCCAGCCGTGCCGAGGTGTCCATGAAGGCCGGGTCGACGCGGTGCACCGCCCGGTAGAGGGGGAGCGCGGCGGCGCTGCGCCCGGTGCCCTCATGGGCCCGGGCCAGCCAGTAGCGCAGCTCCTTGCGCTGCGGCTGCTCGCTGCGGCAGCGCATCAGGGCCGCCGAGAGCATGGGCTCCGCCTGGCCGTACATCTCCAGCCGCACCCGGGCCATGCCGCCGAACAGACCGGCCTCGATCCCCAGCAGGGGGTCGTCGACGAGCGGCTCGGTGTGGCGCACGAGCTGGTCCCAGTCCTTGACCAGGTACGCGCGGCAGGCGTGCAGGAAGCGCACCTGGGGGTCGGTGTCCACCGGCGGCAGTCCCGCCAGCGCCCGGTCGAGCTCGGCCACATGGCGGCCGTCCAGCCAGTGGGAGGCGTGGGCGAGCAGCAGGTCCCGGCTGCTCTCCAGCACCGGCTGCACCCACCAGCCCAGCCAGTACCAGGAGTTCAGGGTGCGGCGGTGCCGGGCGCGCTGCTCGCCGAAGCGGTCGCGGTGGCGGTACATGTGCAGCAGCGCGGTGGTCGTCTCGGCGCGCAGCGCGTGCAGTCCGAGCCAGGCGTCCGCCATGCCGGGGTCGAGCGCCACCGCCCCGCGGAACTCCTCCTCGGCCTGCGGATAGGCGCCCATGGTGCAGGCGTCCACCCCGCGCAGCCAGGCGAGTTCGGCAGGTGTGCGTGCGCCGTGCGTGCCGCTGTCCACAGGGTCCCCCACCATCCCCCCACAAACCGTGCACCAGTGTCGTCGCGTGGGGGGCGCCCGCCGGCGGCGATCGGAACGAGCGTGCCGCGGAAGGGAATTGAGCCCACCGGGGTGCATGCTACCTGCGCAGGGTGGCGGGCTTAAGGGCGCGAGGGGCAGCCCGACCATGGTTACCCAGGGTAAGAATCGGGCGGCGCGATGTACGCGCGAGGGGAAAGAAGGCAGAACGAAGCCCCCGATCACGGGGGAACAACCGGGGGCTTCGCGTCTGCGGCGGCTTCGAAAAGCCGCACATTGAGAACGTAAGACCTGTAAGCCCCCTCGGTCAAGCGGAGTTGAAGCCGCTTTGGGGTCCCGTTCGAGGCCCGGAATGTGTCCGGAATCAATCGGTCACGCTGGGTGATGTCCAGGGCGTTCGGCCGGCCCCATGGGCGAGCGGCAGCCACTCGTACCCCTCACGGCACTCCCGTACCAGCAGATCGGCGTGAGACCGGGACGGGTCCGCCGAGAAATGGCGTGACTCCGCCGCCGTCCAGCCGTCCCAGAAACCGGCCAGGCCCGCTCCGTCACGGGTCCGGCCCCGCTCCCAGGAGTCCTCGGCGGCGCGCTCCATCCACAGCAGCGCCGCCAGATGCGGCCGCAGCGCCCGCCGCCCGGCACCCACCCCCTCGACGAGGACGAGGGGAGCGGCGGGCAGCGGCCGGGGGTCCGTGAAGCGCCGCAGATTCCAGTCGTACGGGTGAAAGTGGGCCGTACGCCCCGCGGAGAGCGGCTCGATCACCTCGCGCCGCATCCGGCCGGTCCACGCGAACAGTTCGTCGTGGCTCGCGAGGTCGTCGAGGTGGAGCACCGGCACCTCCTCGCCGCAGGCCCGGGCGAGCCGCGCCGCGAAGGTCGTCTTGCCGGAGCCCGCGTGGCCGTCGACCGCGATCAGCCGCACCGGCCCGCACGACGGCGCGAGCGTGCCCAGCGTGGCGGCGAGGTGTCCGAGATCCTTCATGGCCACCAGCGTAAGGACCCTGATCGCCGCAGGTCATCCGTGGTGCCGTCGAAGCCGTGCCTTCAGTGGACCAGACCAATATTGCTCGCCCGACGCGGCTCCGAAGTGCTGGCCGCCCGCCGCCGCAGCCGGGATAGTGGCCCCCACTGTCGAGCACCCGACTTGGGGGTCCCATGGCCAGACCCGCTTCGCGCAGAACCGTCATCGGCGCCGCCGTCGCCGCCGCGAGCGCCGGAGCCCTGGGCTCCGCGGCGCCGGCCGGTGCGGCGGCCCCGCCCCGGGCTGCCCCCGCCGCCGCCCGCACGGTCGACAACCGCTTCTGGACCACCTACACCGACTGGCGCTGCGGCGACGCCGCCGGCGTCCGGGCCGTGGCCGGGCAGCGCCCCGGGATCGTCATCGGCACGCCCGCCGGCGCCACCGAGTACACCGACCCGCACACCGGGCGCACGGAGAGCTGGGAGTACGCCGCCTGGACCTCGCCGGAGCACCGCTCCACGGTGCCCGCCACCGAGCTCGTCGCCTCCTGGAACGCCGCCACCCCGGCCGGCACCTGGATCCGCACCGAACTGCGCGGACGCTACTCGGACGGCGGCGAGACCCCCTGGTTCGTCCTCGGGATCTGGGCCTTTGGCGACGGCGACATCCGGCGCACCTCGGTCGACGGCCAGGGCGACGGGAAGGCGTCGGTGTGGACGGACACCTTCGCCGTCGACGACGCGGCGAGCGGGCTGCGCCTCACCTCCTACCGGCTGCGGGTCACCCTGTACCGCAGGCCCGGCACACGGCTCACGCCCACCGTGTGGCGCCTCGGGGCGATGGCCTCCGACGTCCCGGACCGCTTCGAGGTGCCCGCCTCGGTCCCCGGCGCGGCCCGTGAGCTCCTCGTGCCCCGCTACTCGCAGAACACCCACGTCGGCCAGTACCCCGAGTACGACAACGGCGGCGAGGCGTGGTGCAGCCCCACCTCCTCCCAGATGATCGTCGAGTACTGGGGCCGCAGGCCCACGGCGGAGGAACTGGCCTGGGTGAACCCGGACTTCGACGACCCCCAGGTCTGCCACGCCGCCCGCTTCACCTACGACCACCAGTACGCGGGCTGCGGCAACTGGCCCTTCAACGCCGCCTACGCCGCGACCTACCGGGACATGAACGCCGTCGTCACCCGGCTCACCTCGCTGACCGACCTGGAGACACTCGTCCGGGCGGGCATCCCGGCCATAACGTCGCAGTCCTTCCTCAAGGAGGAGCTGACCGGCGCGGGGTACGGGACGTCCGGCCATCTGATGACCGTCGTCGGCTTCACCCCCGCCGGGGACGTGGTCGCCAACGACCCCGCCTCGCCCAGCAACGAGGCGGTGCGGCGCGTCTACCGGCGTGCCGAGTGGGAGCGGATCTGGCTGCGCACCAAGCGGTACAACGCGAGCGGCAAGGTCGTCTCCGGCACCGGCGGCATCTGCTACCTGTACTGGCCCGCCAGGCCGACGGCGGCCCAGCGCAAGGCCCTCGCGGCCGTCGGCGTCCACTGACGGCACGGGCCGGGCCCGCGGGGGCGTGACGAACGTCTCTACCCCGCGGCCCGGCCCGGCTGGCACTGTGGTGGGGCCAGAGATGGCCCAGGGGGATCCGACGCCGACCGATCGAGAGCACCATGACTTCGACCGCCGCCACCGCAGCCGCCGCCCGCACCGGACGCCTCACCCGCACCGGAGGGCCCGACGGCCCCGCGGTCCTGGAACACGTCCTCGGCTGGACCCTGGTGGTCGTGCTGGCCGTGCTCATCACCCGCCTCGGCCTCCTCTGAGGCGCCGCCGACCCCGGCCCGCGCCCCCGCACGCCCCCTGTGCCGCGCCGTCGGCACTCCCATGATCGACAAGCTGTCCGGTACCTGGTGACGGCAGCCCGCCGATCGGGCATACTCGACGCGCCACAGCCGCCAACCAGCCTCTTTCGTGATCCGGAAGGGCAGCATCGGCCTGGCAGGACAACCGGCGGCGCGCCCCGACACCCTGCGCGCGCGACCGCCGCAGCGCCCGACAGGGAGGAGTGCGCCGCAATGCCAGACCGTGCCCCGCAGCCGGTGGACCGTCAGCTGCCCACCGATGAGGCCAGGGATCTGATCGCCCTGGTCCGTGACATCGTCCAGCGGGAGATCGCTCCCCGCGCGGCCGAGGAGGAGGAGGCCGGTCTCTTCCCGCGCGAGGTCTTCCGGCTCCTGTCCGGTTCCGGCCTGCTGGCCCTGCCCTACGCCTCCGAGTACGGAGGCGGCGACCAGCCCTACGAGGTCTACCTCCAGGTGCTGGAGGAACTGGCGGCCGCCCGGCTCACCGTCGGCCTCGGCGTCAGCGTCCACTCCCTCTCCTGCCACGCCCTCGCCGGCTACGGCACCAAGGAGCAGCGCGCCGAACACCTGCCGGCCATGCTCGGCGGCGGTCTGCTCGGCGCCTACTGCCTCTCCGAGCCCGCCTCGGGCTCGGACGCCGCTTCGCTGCGGACCAAGGCCGTGCGCGACGGCGACGACTGGGTCCTGACCGGCACCAAGGCGTGGATCACCCACGGCCCGGTCGCCGACTTCCTCACCGTGCTCGCCCGCACCGGCGTCGAGGGCGCGCGGGGGATCACCGCGTTCCTGGTCCCGGGCGACGCCCCCGGGCTGAGCGCCGCCGTGCCCGAGAAGAAGATGGGCATGAAGGGGTCCCCGACCGCCCAGCTCCACTGCGACGGGGTGCGGGTGCCCGACTCCCGCCGGATCGGGGACGAGGGCCAGGGCTTCGCCATCGCGCTCTCTGCCCTGGACTCGGGACGCCTCGGCATCGCCGCGTGCGCCATCGGCGTCGCGCAGGCCGCGCTGGACCAGGCCGTCGCGTACGCCACCGACCGCACCCAGTTCGGCCGTCCGATCGCCGACTTCCAGGGGCTGCGCTTCATGCTGGCCGACATGGCCACCCGCATCGAGGCGGGCCGCTCGCTGTACCTGACGGCGGCGCGGCTGCGCGACGAGGGCAGGCCGTTCTCCCGGCAGGCGGCGATGGCCAAGCTGTTCTGCACCGACGCGGCCATGGGCGTCACCACGGACGCCGTGCAGGTGCTCGGCGGCTACGGCTACACCCAGGACTTCCCGGTCGAGCGCTACATGCGCGAGGCGAAGGTCCTGCAGATCGTCGAGGGCACCAACCAGATCCAGCGCATGGTCATCGCCCGTCACCTCGCCGGGCCCGAGACGCGCTGAGGCGCCCGTCCCACGCCGCCGGCGCCGCGAGCCTGCTCCACTCGGGATCGCGGCGCCCGGGCAGGGTCTGCCCGCGGCTCGCCCAGAGCCGCAGCAGGTCGCGGTAGATCGGCGGATCGGCGCGGACGGCGGGGTCGGCGGGATGTGCGTCGGCGCGGACGGCGGCGTCGGCGCGATGCGGGTCGGCGCGCACCGCCGGGCCGGCCGGGTGCGGATCGTGGTGGACCGTCGGGCCCACCGGACGGGGATCGCGGCGGACCGCTTGGCCGGCCGGGTGCGGAACCGATTCTTCGGATGCCGGGGCGACAAGCCGCCGCCGACCGCCGCGCCCCGTCGAGGAGTACACCAGTCTCATGCCGGGCCAACGCGCGCGCCCGCGTGCGGGTCACCGCCCGCGCGAATCGCGCGCCAGTCCGGACCGTACGCGCCCCGCCCGCAGGCGCCCCCCCGCCGAGCACTGCGGACCGCGACCCTTCGCGGTCCGCAGACGACGGCTCGCGGCTCAGGCGGCCTGTTGCAGCGGCACCATCTTGATCGGCCGCGAGCCGGGGCCGCCGACGTGCGAGAACGGCTGGGTGCGCCAGTCCAGGCCCTGGGGCAGCGTCAGCAGCACGGCGTCGTGCTCCTGCAAGGTCAGGTGCTCGTCGGCCGGACGCGCGTCCGAGGAGGGGCGTCCGGTGCCCGCGCACTCGGTCAGCCCGAAGGGGTTCCACCGGGTGGGGACCCGGGCGTGCTCCGGGAGCAGCTCCTCGTCGGCGAGAAGGGCGATCGGCTGGGCGCAGTCCGGGCAGAGGACCCGGTACATCCCGAAGGTGTCGTACGCGTCGAAGCCGTCGGACTCGTCGGACTCGGCAAAGTCGGCCGAATCGACGGGCTCCGGTTCGGCGCGGCCGTCGTGCTTGGACTTCTGCATGGAGAATCTCCCCCTCGGATGGGCCGATCAGGCGCTTGTGGCCTCGACCACAGCAAGCACTTCCCCTCCGGCGGGTCGGGTAACCGTGAGGTCACGACGGACCGTTGGGCAAACCTGTGGTGTTCGTCACACGGCGTCCCCGGTTCCGGTGCGGTGGCGGCTCCGGCCTGCCCGGCGGCCCCTCCCGCCGCCGGTTCCGCCCGCCCCGGACTGTGCCGCGGGCACCCCGGGGCAATAGGTTGATCCGCATGGAGGAGCTGGATCGGCAGATCGTGGACTTGCTCGTCAAGGACGGGCGGATGAGCTACACCGACCTGGGCAAGGCCACGGGCCTGTCCACGTCGGCCGTGCATCAGCGTGTCCGCCGCCTGGAGCAGCGGGGCGTCATCCGCGGCTACGCCGCCGTCGTGGACCCCGAGGCGGTGGGCCTGCCGCTGACCGCGTTCATCTCGGTCAAACCGTTCGACCCCAGCGCTCCGGACGACATCGCGGACCGGCTGGCCGGCGTCCCCGAGATCGAGGCGTGCCACAGCGTCGCGGGCGACGAGAACTACATCCTCAAGGTGCGTGTCGCCACGCCCCACGAGCTGGAGCACCTGCTCACCAGGATCCGCTCCCTGTCCGGCGTCTCCACCCGTACCACGGTCGTGCTGTCCACCCCGTACGAGGCACGCCCACCGCGTATCTAGGGCCCGAAGGGGAGACCTAGGCTGGGTGCATGACCGAGAGCACCGCCCTGAAGAGCGAACACCGCACCGTGCTGCTGCGCGGTGGAGAAGTCCACAGCCCCGCCGACCCCTTCGCCACCGCGATGGTCGTCGAGAAGGGACATGTCGCCTGGGTGGGCTCCGAAGGAGCGGCCGACGCCTTCGCCCCGGGCGTGGACGAGGTGGTCGACCTCGAAGGCGCCCTGGTCACTCCCGCGTTCACGGACGCGCACGTGCACACGACCGCGACCGGCCTCGCGCTGACCGGCCTCGACCTCTCGTCCGCCGCCACGCTCGCCGAGGCGGCCGCCCTGGTCCGCGCGCACGCACGGGAGCGCACCGCCGACCGCGTCCTGACCGGTCACGGCTGGGACGCCTCGCGGTGGCCCGAGGCCCGCCCGCCGCGGCGCGACGAGCTCGACGAGCTGACCGGCGGCCGCCCGCTGTACCTCACCCGGATCGACGTCCACTCCGCGGTCGTCACCACCGCGATGCTCGACCTCGTGCCCGGGGTGCGCGCGATGGACGGCTTCCGCGACGGCGAACCGCTGACCGGCGACGCCCACCACGCCGTCCGCGAGGCCGCCTACGCCGCCGTGTCGCCCGCCCAGCGCGCCGACGCCCAGCGGGCCGCGCTGCGCCGTGCCGCCTCCCTGGGCATCGGCACGGTCCACGAGTGCGGCGGCCCCCGCATCTCGTCGGAGGACGACTTCACCGGCCTGCTGGAGCTCGCCCGGGCCGAGCCCGGCCCCCGGGTCGTCGGGTACTGGGCGGACCGCGACGTCGAGCGCGCGCTCGCCCTCGGCGCGGCCGGCGCGGCCGGCGACCTCTTCGTCGACGGCTCCCTCGGCTCGCACACCGCCTGCCTCCACGAGCCCTACGCCGACGCCCCGCACACCGGCACGGCCCACCTGGACGCGGGCGACGTGGCCGCCCATGTCGTGGCCTGCACCGAGGCCGGCCTCCAGGCCGGCTTCCACGCCATCGGGGACGGGGCCCTCACCGCGGTGGCCGACGGCCTGCGTGCCGCGGCCGCGAAGCTGGGCCTCGCCCGGGTGCGCGCCGCCCGCCACCGCGTCGAGCACGCCGAGATGCTGACCCCCGAGACGGTCGCGGCCTTCGCCGAGTTCGGTCTCACCGCGTCCGTCCAGCCCGCCTTCGACGCGGCCTGGGGCGGCGACGACGGCATGTACGCCCAGCGCCTCGGCGCCGGCCGGGCCCGCACCCTCAACCCCTACGCCGCCCTGCTGCGCGCCGGAGTGCCGCTGGCCTTCGGCTCCGACAGCCCCGTCACCCCCCTCGACCCGTGGGGGACCGTCCGCGCGGCGGCCTTCCACCGCACCCCCGCGCACCGGGTCTCGGTCCGTGCCGCCTTCACCGCCCACACCCGGGGCGGCTGGCGGGCCGTGGGCCGCGACGACGCCGGAGTGCTCGTCCCCGGCGCCCCGGCGGACTACGCCCTGTGGAGCACCGGCGCGCTCGTCGTGCAGGCGCCGGACGACCGCGTCGCCCGCTGGTCCACGGACCCCCGCTCCGGGACGCCGGGTCTGCCCGACCTCACCCCGGGCGGCGAACTGCCCCGCTGCCTGCGGACGGTGGTCGCCGGTCACACCGTCTTCGAGGGACCGAACGGGTGACGTGCGGACATTTCGTCCCGTCCGCCGAGGCCCGCACCCGTCCGCCTCGACCTGCGGATCTTCCCGTCTGACCTGCTGGTTCGGCTGATTCCCGCTGGTGACACGACTGTTGACAGCGAGCGCCCACCGGCCGGTAGGTTCGGCCGGGTCCACCACAGGACGTCCGACCGGCACCGTCCACGCAGTCGCCGAACGCCTCTGGGTCATGGGGTGGTGTGCCGCACCGGCGCACCACCACTGGGAGCCAGGTCCAGCGCCAGCGCCTCGGAGACAGAGGGAAGGTTTCAGCCGGCCGGCGGGTGCGACCCGGGTGGGGCCCGGCGTTCAGTAGACAACGGCTCTCGGTCGACCCGCAGCCAGCGGGCCCCAGGTCGGCCCGAAGGACGCCGGGCCCGATCCGCAGTTCCCGCGGCGTGCGCCCCGTGATCCGCCGCCTCCATCCAGAGCGCCGCGGGCGCTCGCTATGGTGGGGACCTGCGTACGGACTTTAAGGGGCAGCAGTGAACGACGGTGGTGCGGTTCCCCATGGTGGACCCCAGGGGAGGCGGTACGGCCCGCTCGGCAGGGCGTTGGTGATCATCCCGACCTACAACGAGGCCGAGAACATCACCTCCGTCGTCGCCCGGGTGCGCGCCGCCGTGCCCGACGCGGACGTCCTCGTCGCGGACGACAACAGTCCCGACGGCACGGGCAAGTTCGCCGACGAGCTGGCCGCCACCGACGAGCAGGTGCACGTCCTGCACCGCAAGGGCAAGGAAGGGCTCGGCGCCGCCTACCTGGCCGGCTTCGACTGGGGCATCGAGCGCGGCTACGGCGTCCTCGTCGAGATGGACGCCGACGGCTCCCACCAGCCCGAGGAGCTGCCCCGGCTGCTCACCGCCCTCAAGGGCGCCGACCTCGTGCTCGGCTCCCGCTGGGTGCCCGGCGGCCGGGTCGTGAACTGGCCCAAGCACCGCGAGATGCTCTCCCGCGGCGGCAGCACCTACTCCCGGATGCTCCTCGGCGTCCCCATCCGCGACGTCACCGGCGGATTCCGCGCCTTCCGCGCCGAGACCCTCCAGGGCCTCGGCCTCACGGAGGTCGCCTCGCAGGGCTACTGCTTCCAGGTCGACCTCGCCCGCCGCGCGGTGGAGGCGGGCTTCCACGTCGTCGAGGTGCCGATCACCTTCGTCGAGCGCGAGCTCGGCGACTCGAAGATGAGCCGGGACATCGTCGTCGAGGCGCTGTGGCGGGTCACCGCCTGGGGCGTCGGCACCCGCGCGGGGCGCCTCCTCGGCCGGAAGCCGCCGGGGCACTGACCCGGGGCCCGGGGCACGGGGCAGCCGGCCACGGTCTCCGCTTCCGGGGTGCCGATCGCTCCCGGGGTACTGATCTCTTCCTTACGCCACCCCGGCGGCGGTCCAGGCACACTGGGGGCATGACGACCGGTGCACCCACCCCGACCGCCCGCGGGCGCTCACGCGCCCGCACGTTCCTCCCCCTCGGCATCGCCGCGTGGCTGGTCCTGGAGATCTGGCTGCTGACGCTCGTGGCGGGCGCGGCAGGCGGTTTCACGGTCTTCGCGCTGCTGGTGGCGGGGATCGTGCTGGGAGCGGTGGTGATCAAGCGGGCCGGGCGCCGCGCGTTCACCAACCTGACCGAGACGCTTCAGCGGCAGACGGCCGGCGGGGAGCCGTTCGACCCCAGGGCCCAGGCCCCGCGGTCGAGCGGCGAGGGCAACGGCCTGCTGATGCTCGGCGGGCTGATGCTGATGCTCCCGGGCCTGATCTCCGACGTCCTCGGCCTGTTCCTGCTGCTGCCGCCGGTGCGCACCCGGCTCAGCCGCTCCGTCGAACGCTCCCTGGAGCGCCGGATGAACGCGGCGTCCGCCGGGAGCTTCGGCGGCGCCTTCCAGCAGGCCCGGATGCACCGGCCGGACGGCAAGGTCGTCCAGGGCGAGGTGATCGTCCGCGACGACCCGCCCGCCGACGACACCCCGCGGCCGCCCCTCACCCCCTGAGCGACCGGCCGCTGCCGGGGCCGCGCCCCCGGCATCCGCCGCGGCCCGGACCGGAGTGCTGGGCACCCGGTCCGGGCCGCGGCGCATCCGACTGCGGCAGCACCGGCGTATCTTCCTGCGGCGCCGCCGGCGCCTGCCTTGGAGGCGGTGGGTGCGGGCAGCACAAACGGAGCCGCGGGCTGTGCGACACCTTCCGGTGTGTCACAGCCCGCGGCTCCGTGTGCGTGTGTGCCCGCGCGCGCCCTAGGCGGACTTGCGGCTGTCGCGCGGATGCACGGCGATGTTCATGGCGCCGGACCTGAGGACCGCCAGCCTCTCGGCCAGCACCTCCTCCAGCTCCTCACGCGTACGCCGCTCCATGAGCATGTCCCAGTGCGTACGCGCAGGCTTGCCCTTCTTCTCCTCGGGGCCGTCCCCGTCAACGAGGAGTGCCTGGCTTCCGCAGACCTTGCACTCCCACTCCGGCGGAATCTCCGCCTCGACCGAGAACGGCATCTCGAAACGATGCCCCTTCTCGCATGCGTACTCCACCGCCTGGCGCGGGGCCAGATCGATGCCGCGGTCGGTCTCGTAGCTGGTCACCACGAGGCGCGTGCCGCGAAGAGCTCGCTCACTCATGAATCGTGCCTCCCGGGCTTGTCGCCCACAGGACAGGTGTCGCTGTCGTCGTCATCCGGTCAACGTCCGGTCGGCGGTAAAGATTCCCGTTGCGGGTCATGCGTCGCCCGTCGTGCCGCCCCTTGTTCTACCCACCAGTGCCCGGTTTGTCACATCTGAACGCAGATGTCACCCAGCGTCTTTCATCATTGAGCACGCAGTAACGGTCCGCCTGGCAGGCCAAAGGCGTACACTACCGGCCTTCCGCATCCCCTGTCTAAATGCGCTCCGGCAGCGGGTTGCCCGCGGCGGCCGCCGCGCGCCGCACCGGCACCCGCGCCAGCAGCGCGAAGCCCAGTGCGAAGAAGATCACCAGAGAGATGATGGCATCCCGGTAGCTCCCGGTCAGCTGATACGCGAGACCGAACACCAGTGGCCCCAGCCAGCTCATGCCCCGGTCGCTCATCTCGTACGCGGAGAAGTACTCGGCCTCCTTGCCGCGCGGCACCAGATGGGAGAAGAGCGAGCGGGAGAGCGCCTGGCTGCCGCCCAGCACCAGGCCGATGCCCGCGGCGAGACAGAAGAACCACACCGGCGCCCCCGCCGGCAGGAAGTACCCCGCGGCCAGGATCACCGTCCACACGCCCAGCGAGGCGAGGATCGTGCGCTTGGCGCCGTAGGTCCTGGCCAGCCGCCCCATGCCCAGGGCGCCCGCCACCGCCAGCACCTGCACCAGCAGCACCGCGACGATCAGCGTCGTCTGGTCGAGGCCGAGCTCCTCCGAGCCGTAGACCGACGCCTGGGAGATGACGGTCTGGATCCCGTCGTTGTAGACCAGGTACGCCAGCAGGAACGACAGGGTCAGCGGATGGCGGCGCATGTCCTTGAGGGTGGTGACGAGCTGCCGCCAGCCCGAGCCGACCGCCCCCGCGCCGGCCGGCGACACCCGGCGGTCCCGCAGGCGGCGCAGCGGCACGATGCTCCAGGCGCCCCACCACAGGCCCGCCGACGCCAGGCAGATCCGGACCGCCTCGCCCTCGGACAGGCCGAAGGAGTCGTGGCCCGAGTACACGATCAGGTTCAGCACCAGGACCAGGGCGCCGGAGGTGTAGCCGAAGGCCCAGCCCTTCGACGACACGGCGTCCCGTTCCCCGGGCTCGGAGATCTGCGGCAGATAGGCGTTGTAGAGGACCATCGACACCGCGAGCGAGGCGTTGGCGACGATCAGCAGGAGCGCGCCGAGCAGATAGCGGTGGCCGTCCAGGAAGAACATGCCGGTGGTCGCGGCAGCGCCGACGTAGGCGGCGACGGCGAGCAGCGGCTTCTTGCGGCCCGTCCGGTCCGCCGCCGCGCCCGCGAGCGGCATCAGCAGGATCGCCAGCACCATCGAGGCGGAGACCGCGTAAGGGAAGACCGACCCGGCGCGCACGGGTATGCCGAGGGGGTGGACGAAACCGTCGGCGTCCGCCGCGGCCTTCGCCACGGAGGTCAGGTACGGGCCGAGGAACACCGTCAGCACGCTGGTCGAGTACACGGAGCACGCGAAGTCGTAGAAGTACCAGCCGCGCTGCTCCCGGCGCCGTTCGTCCCGGTCGCCCGTGCCCGCCTCCCGGCCGGCCGTCTCCGCCGTCATCCGCGCCCCCTCGCTCGTCCCCTGCCCAGGCGCGTCCGGACGGTCAGACCCACAGGCCGCGGTCGGTCAGCACGGTGCGCAACGTCTCCAGATGATCGGTCATGATGCCATCCACGCCAAGATCCAGGAGCCTGCCCATTCCCTCCGCGTCGTTGACCGTCCAGACGTGCACCTGGAGGCCGCGGGCGTGGGCCGCGCGGACGAAGCGCCGGTCCACGACGCGGACGCCGTACTCCTTCTCCGGCACCTGCACGCACACGGCTCCGTCGCGCAGCGGCGCCGGGAGTCCCAGCGACGCCAGGCGCAGCCCGACCACGCCCCGGACGCCGTAGGAGGTGGCCAGCCGGGGGCCGGCGAGCCGGGCCGCCCGGGCCACCCGGCGCTCGGAGAACGAGCCGACGCACACCCGGTCCCAGGCCCCGGTCCCGCGCACGAGCTCCACCAGCGGCTCCAGCGCCGGGGCCGCCTTGACGTCCACGTTCCAGCGGGCGTCCGGGAACTCCTCCAGCAGCTCCTCGAAGAGCGGCAGCGGCTCCCGGCCCGCCACCCGGGCCCGGCGCACCTCGCTCCAGGGGAGCGCGTCGATCCTGCCGCCGGAGTCGGTGACCCGGTCCAGCGTCGCGTCGTGGAACGCCACGAGCCGGCCGTCGCGGGTCGTGTGGACGTCGGTCTCGAAGTAGCGGTAACCGGCGTCCGCTGCCCGCCGGAAGGCCGCCGCGGTGTTCTCGATCCCGTCGGCGGCCCCGCCGCGATGGGCGAAGGCGAGCGTCGACGGGTGGTCGAGATAGGGGTGGCTTATTCGGATCACGGTCGCAGTATGGCCTGCCGGGGTGAAGCCCCGGCGACCACGGTGCTGCCCTGCTCCGGCGCGGGGACGGCGAACACCCGCAGGAAGAACTGCGCGAGGGGCCCGATGGCGAGCGCGTAGAGCACGGTGCCCGCGCCGACCGTGCCGCCGAGCAGGAAGCCGGTGGCCACGACCACCACCTCCAGCCCGGTGCGCACCAGCCGGATCGAACGGCCCGTCAGCCGGTGGAGACCGGTCATCAGCCCGTCCCGGGGGCCCGGCCCGAAGCGGGCCGATATGTAGAGGCCGGTGGCCGCCCCGTTCAGCACCACACCGGCGACGAGCAGCGGCACGCGCACCGCCATCGCCTCGACGCCGGGCACCAGGGCGAGCGTCCCGTCCATGGCCAGCCCGACCACGAACACGTTGGACACGGTGCCGAGGCCGGGCCGCTGCCGGATCGGGATCCACAGCAGCAGCACCACGGCGCCGACGATGATCGACACGACGCCGATGGAGATCCCGGTCCGCTCGGCGAGCCCCTGGTGCAGCACCCCCCACGGCTCCAGTCCGAGACCGGCGCGCACCAGGAGCGCCGAGCTGACGCCGTAGAGCGCGAGACCGGCGTAGAGCTGGAGCAGCCTGCGGGTGAGATGCGTGGGCACGAGGACCCCCCTGGTGGTAGTGGACCGATGCATGCCACTCTGTGGCTATGGAAAGAGTCGCAACCATGGCCAATTCGAGGAAGGTGGACTGACTTCCATGTCGCAGTGGACCTCGGCGGTGGGAGCGGCCCAGCTCGCCCGTCAGCTCAGCGCCCAGCAGCAGCGCCCCGCCGGGCCCGGCACCCGCCGCCCCCCGGCCTACCGCGCCCTCGCGGACGGCATCCGCCTGCTGGTGCTCGAAGGGCGGGTCCCGGTGGCCGCCCGCCTCCCCGCGGAGCGCGAACTGGCCCTGTCGCTCTCCGTCAGCCGCACCACGGTCGCCGCCGCCTACGAGGCCCTGCGCTCCGAGGGCTTCCTGGAGTCCCGCAGGGGAGCGGGGAGCTGGACGGCCGTCCCGGCGGGGAACCCGCTGCCGGCCCGCGGGCTCGAACCGCTGCCGCCCGAGTCCCTCGGCTCCATGATCGACCTCGGCTGCGCGGCCCTCCCGGCCCCCGAGCCCTGGCTGACCCAGGGCTTCCAGGGCGCCCTGGAGGAACTGCCCCCGTACGCCCACACCCACGGCGACTACCCGGCGGGCCTGCCCGCCCTGCGGCAGATGCTCGCCGACCGGTACACCGAGCGCGGCATCCCCACCATGCCCGAGCAGATCATGGTCACCACCGGCGCGATGGGCGCCATAGACGCCATCTGCCACCTCTTCGCCGGCCGCGGCGAGCGCATCGCCGTCGAGTCGCCCAGCTACGCCAACATCCTCCAGCTCATGCGGGAGGCCGGGGCCCGGCTGGTGCCGGTGGCGATGGCCGCCGGGCTCAGCGGCTGGGACCTGGGCCGCTGGCGGCAGGTGCTGCGCGAGGCCGCGCCCCGGCTCGCCTATGTGGTCGCCGACTTCCACAACCCCACCGGCGCGCTCGCCGACGACGACCAGCGCCGGGCCCTGGTCGAGGCCGCGCGGTCCGCCGGGACCGTCCTCGTCGTCGACGAGACGATGTCGGAGCTCCACCTCGACCCGGACGTCGTCATGCCCCGCCCCGTCTGCGGCTTCGACCCGGCCGGGTCCACCGTGCTCACCGTCGGCTCGGCGAGCAAGGCGTTCTGGGCCGGCATGCGGATCGGCTGGGTGCGCGCCGCGCCCGATGTGATCAGGTCGCTCGTCGCCGCCCGCGCCTACGCGGACCTCGGCACCCCCGTGCTGGAGCAGCTCGGCGTCAACTGGCTGATGCGCACCGGTGGCTGGGACAGCGCCGTGACCATCCGCCGCGAGCAGGCGAGGGAGAACCGCGACGCGCTGGTCTCCGCCGTGCGCCGGGAGCTGCCCGACTGGGAGTTCGACGTGCCCCGGGGCGGGCTGACGCTCTGGGTCCGCACCGGCGGCCTCTCCGGCTCGCGGCTCGCCGAGGTCGGGGAGCGGGTCGGCGTCCGGGTGCCGTCCGGCCCCCGATTCGGGGTCGACGGGGCGTTCGAGGGGTACGTCCGGCTGCCGTTCACCGTCGGCGGGCCCGTCGCCGACGAGGCCGCCGCCCGCCTGGCCGCCGCGGCGCGCCTGGTGCGGAAGGGCGCCTCCGCCGGCGCCGAGTCGCCCCGGACGTTCGTGGCCTGACGCACGAGGGCCGGGCCCCCGCGGTGCGGGGACCCGGCCGGTGAAGCGCTTCAGCCCTCGGCGGGGACGGCGACGGCCGCCTTGGTGAGCGCGGGCCGCGCCTCGGACGCCGTGTCCTCGCCGCTCTCACCGCTCTCGGCGTGCCCGTCGCTCTCGCCGTCGCGCGGCGGCAGCAGGTCCAGCACCGCCCGGCGGTGCTCCTCCGCGGTCGTGTCGTCGTACGGGTCGGGGGTGGCCGGGACCTGGATCCTCAGCACCTCGCCGGTGCCGAGCCTGGCGTACCCGCGGCCGGGCGGGACGGCGCCGGCCGGGGTGGTGCACGGGGCGGCGCCCAGCACGGCCGCCACCTCGTCGAAGGGGACGGGGCCCAGCACGACCCGGGCCCTGGTGTGGGTGCGCACCGTCTCGGTGAGCGCCCCGGCGCCGTCGAGCTGCTCCGCGACGACGACGGTGACCTGGGCGGCCCTGCCGTGCCGCAGCGGCACCTGGAGGAGCTCCTGCGGGTCCATGTGGCCGTCGGCCGCCGCGAGGTGCCCGAGGGTGCCGGGCCGGTCCACCAGGATCCACAGGGGGCGCCGGGTGTCCTCGGGTGCGGGCTGTCCGGCCTGCCGGGCGCGGTTGGCGGCGATCAGCCGGCGCTCCGTCTCCTGGGCCGCCCACTCCAGGCCCGACAGCGCCCCGGCCGGACCGCACTCCACGCCGAGGACGCCCGGCCGCCCGGCGAAGGAGGCGAACTCGCCGGTGCCGGCGCCCTCGACGATCAGGACGTCCCCGTGGCGCAGGGCCTGGAGGGCGATGGAGCGCAGCAGGGTCGTGGTGCCGCTGCCCGGGTCCCCGAGGACCAGCAGGTGCGGCTCGGTGGAGCGGGGGCCGGTGCGCCAGACGACGGGCGGCGCCTGCTCCGTGCCGTCGGACGCGGTGACCGGGACGGTGCGCTGGACGGAATCGGGGTCGGTGAAGCCCAGCACCGTCTCGCCGGGCGAGATGACGAAGGGCTGCGCCGCGATCGCGGTGGACAGGGCGGGCAGCACGCTCATCAGCAGGGTGTTGCCCTCCTCGTCCCAGACGAAGCGGTACTCGCGGCCCCGTCCGGACTTGGCGTGCAGCAGGCGCTCGATCCGGTCGCGGGAGGCGGCCTCGGAGTCGGTGAACCAGGCCGGGTAGCTCATCCGCAGCCGGGTGAGGCGGCCGTCCTCGTCGAACTCGTAGGCGCTGAGGGCCTTGCTCCACTCGCCGCCGTGGGCGAAGAGGGGAGCCGGGTCGCCCTCGGCCGAGAAGTACGGCACGAGGGCCTCGTAGAGAGCGGAGAGGCGGGCGATCTCCGCGTCGGCGGGGCCGGTTCGCACCGGCACCTTGACGCGGCCCGCCCAGGCGGCCGCGGCCATCACCGTGATCAGGGCGATCAGGGGCCCGTACGGGATGAGCGCGACCACCAGGACGCAGGCCGCCACAGAGAACAGGCTGGGACCGCGCCGTTCCTTGGGTGTGGCGGCCCACTTGGTGCGGGCCATCGCGGCCAGCTTCCGCAGACCACGGCCGACCGTGATCAGGGGATGGAGGACATCCGTGGCGCTGTCGGCGGCCGTGCGCGCCAGCTCCCGGCTACGGGCGAGCTGTGCGCTGCCGCTGGTCAGAATGCGGGGGAGTGGTCGCCGGGCCACATCTGTCTCCTGACGTGCTCGTCGGTCGTACGGGTGTCAGAACTTGATCCCGCCCAGCAGCCCGGCGAGGCTCGTGGTGCCCGCCGTGATGCTCGGCGCGATCGCGGTGCCCGCGAGGAAGAAGCCGAAGAGCGCGGAGACGAACGCGTGCGACGCCTTGAGCCCGTCCTTCCGGAAGAAGAGGAAGACGATGATGCCGAGCAGCACGACGCCTGACATGGACAGGATCATGAGGTTCTCCTGGGTGAGGGGACATTCACCATGAGTTCTTCCATCCTTACGGAAAGTATCTATACGACAAAAGGTGCAAATGAGTGAATTTCTGCCTGTTTCACTCGAATGGGTGGCGACTGCGCCCGGGCCGGCGCGCGCCCCGCACCCCGAGGCGGCACAGTTCCTCCGGCGCAGTCCGGGCCCGCGGCGGCGTCCCCGGGGCCGCCCGGCCCCGGGCAGTACCCTGTCGGTTCACTCGTACGGCCGCTCCCGCCGTGCGACCCAGGTCAACGTGGTGAAAGGCGGTCCGTCCGATGAGCGAGGTCCCGGACTCCGAGGTGATCGAACTCGCGACCAAGGTCTTCGACCTGGCGCGCCGCGGTGAGACCGAGACGCTCGCCGCCTATCTCGACGCGGGCGTCCCCGCCGACCTCACCAACGACAAGGGCGACACCCTCGTGATGCTCGCCGCCTACCACGGCCACGCGGCCACCGTGGAGGCGCTGCTCGCCCGCGGCGCCGCGGCCGACCGCGCCAACGACCGCGGCCAGACGCCGCTCGCGGGCGCCGTCTTCAAGGGGGAGGACGCCGTCATCCGCGTCCTCCTCGACGGCGGCGCCGACCCGCAGGCGGGCACACCGTCCGCCGCGGATACCGCGCGGATGTTCGGGAAGACGGACCTCCTGGAGCTGTTCGACGGCCGCTGAGCGCCCGTCGCGCGGCTCCGGCCCGGCGGCCCGCCCCGCCGCCGGGCGAGGGCCCCGCACCCGCCCGCGGCCCACCGGCGGCCGGGCGGCCACCCACCGGCGAGGACGCCGTAAATGTGGTCGCGGTGGCGAAATGCGTCGGTCATCATGACGTCAGCCCTGTCCCGGACCTCATCATCCGGGAATTCCCCTGGGGCACCGAAGAGAGGCAGAGAAGATGATTCACACCGAGCAGAAGACGCGTCGTACGACGGGCGGACCGACCTGCTGCTGCGTGGCCTAGGCATGTCAGTCCCCGGTCGCGTCGACAGCTTGATGTGAGGCTCTCCCCATGTTCGATCCCGTCATAGCGCCGAGCGGTACGCTGCTCGGCCTGCTGCAGAGGGGCCGTGGCGACGGCACCCTGCACGCCCTGGCCGCCCCGCGCGCGGACGCGCTCGCGGCCCTCGACCACTGCGTGGTCGACGACCCCCGCCACGACTGGCAGGTCGAGAACCGCTCCCTCTACTACGCACGCCTGTACCTGGACCTGCACGGTTCGCTCGGCGGCATCGAGCGGCACCTGACCGCGAGCTGCGACCTCGTCGAGACCGACGAGACCCGCACCGGTCTCGCCCTCGCCGTCCTCGGCCACCTCGCCTCCTACGGCAGGGGCGACGCCCTCGCGCTGCTCCGGCGGTACGCCGCGAGCGGGGCCAACTGGGAATGGGCGCTCGACGAGCTCGCCCTGCGCGACGACGACACCGGCCTGCGGGCCCTCGCCGTGCCGGTGCTCGCCCGCTTCCCGGCCACCCCCGAGGGCGACGCCGCGCTCGCCGCCGCCGTCCGCGACGCCTTCGAACCCCGGCCCTGGCGGCTGTGGGAGGAGGACCCCCGCGCCTTCGTCGGCCCCCGGATCAGGGCCGCCCGCGAGGCGGGATCCTTCGACCGCTGGCAGCGCCAGATGCGGCCCAGCGGCCCCCGGCCCGGGTGGAGCGTCCAGGCGGTGTTCGACTGGGCGGACGACGGACTGGAGCGCGGCACCGCGCGCCACGTCCCCGCCGCCCGCTGCCTGGCCGCCGTCGCCGGTCCCGAGGACCGCGCCGAGATCGTGGACGCCGCACGCCACGGCACCGACGGCGCCCGCTGCGCCGCCCTCCACTACCTCGCCGACACCCAGGACCCCTTCGTCCTCGACCTCGTCGAGGCGGCCGTCACCGACGGCTCACGGGTCGTCGCCGACGCCGCCGTCTCCGCGTTCGAGCGGATGTGCGGGGACGAGGCCGTGGACCGGGCCCGGGGCTGGGTGCACCGCCCGGACGCGCTCGGCGCCTCCGCCGCCGGCGTCCTCGCCTGCAAGGGCACCGCCCGGGACGCCCACCTCGTGCTCGGCGCGCTGCGCGACACCGTGCGCGCCGAAGGCCCCGACGCCCCCGAGCTGTGGGCCCTCGTCGACGGCGCCGGCCGCCTCGGCATCGCCTGCGCGGCACCCGTCCTGCGCCACGTCTACCGCGAGACGACCTCCTCCCGTCTCCGCGGCCGGACCGCCGCGGCACTCGCCGCCACCGACCCCTCCTTCGCCACCGGCTTCGCCGTCGAATGCCTCTGGGACTGCGAGGAGACGACCCGCGAGGTCGCCGCCCTGCACGCCGAGACCGGGGACGTCCGCGTCGCCGAGCGGCTGCGCAGGCTCGCCGCCGACCCCGCCGAGGAGGCCGAGGTGCAGACCGCCGTGCGCAGCAGGATCGGGCCCGACATGCCCGCCGTGTGACGAACCCCCGGCCGCCCCGGCGGCCGGGGCACACAACGCTCATGGGACGTTCCACGGGCGGAAAGATCCACGTCGGCTCGTCCACTCCGGGCCCGACGACAACACGGGTATGCGTGTCGTCATCGTCACCGAGTCCTTCCCTCCCGACGTCAACGGAGTGGCGCACTGCGCCCTGCAGACCGCCCGGCACCTCGCCGACGGCGGTCACGACCCCCTCGTCATCGCCCCGGCCGCCGCCGGGGCGGACGAGGCGGACACCCGGGCGCCCTGCCCCGTCGTCCGCGTCCCCTCGCTGCCCCTGCCCGGATACCCGCAGGTGCGGGTCGCGCTGCCCAGCCGCCGGGTCGCCGCGGCCGTCGCCGCGCACCGGGCCGACATCGTCCACCTCGCCGGCCCCTTCGTGCTCGGCGTCCGCGGCATGGCGGTCGCGACCCGCCTCGGACTGCCCGCCGTCGCCGTCTACCAGACGGACCTGGCCGGCTACGCCCGCACCTACGTCGGTGCCGGGGAAGGGGCCGCCTGGCGGCGGATCAAGGCGGTGCACGGCGCGGCCGACCGCACCCTCGCCCCGTCCACCGCGGCCCTGAAGGACCTGGAGGCCCACGGCGTCGAACGGGTCAGGCTGTGGCCGCGCGGCGTCGACACCGAGCGCTTCAGGCCCGCGCTCCGCGACGAGCGGCTGCGCCGCGAACTCGCCCCGCACGGCGAACTCCTCGTCGGCTACGTCGGCCGCCTGGCTCCCGAGAAGCACGTCGAACTCCTCGCCGGCGTCTGCGCCCTCCCCGGCGTACGCGTGGTCGTCACCGGCGACGGCCCGAGCGAAACCGCCCTGCGCTCGGCGCTGCCCGGCGCGGTCTTCCTCGGCCGCCGCACCGGCGACGACCTCGCGCGGATCTTCGCCTCGCTGGACGTCTTCGCCCACACCGGCCCGTACGAGACCTTCTGCCAGACCGTGCAGGAGGCGATGGCCTCCGGGGTGCCCGTGATCGCCCCCGCCGTCGGAGGGCCGCTCGACCTCGTCGACCACGGCCGCACCGGACTGCTCGTCGCACCCCGTGACCCCGCCGCGGTGCGCGACGCCGTCGCGGCGCTCGCCGCCGACCCCGCACGCCGCGCGGCCTTCGCCGCCGCCGGCCGGGCCGCCGTCGATGGCCGCACCTGGGCGGCCGTCTGCGCCCAGCTCACCGGCCACTACGCCGAGGTCCTCGGCGCGCGCACGGCGGTGGCGGCATGAGCGGGCGTGCACTTGGCGGTGGCGGCACGGCCGGGAGTGCAAACGGTGGTGGTGGCACGGGCGGGCGTGCATTTGGCGGTGGTGGCACGGGCGGGCTGCGGATCGTACGGCTGGCCAACTTCGTCACCCCTTCGTCCGGCGGGCTGCGCACCGCGCTGGACCGGCTCGGCCGCGGCTACCTCGCGGCCGGGCACGAGCCGGTGCTCGTCGTCCCCGGCGAGCGGGACGACGACCGGCACACCCCGCAGGGCCGCGTCATCACCCTGACCGGGCCCCTCCTCGCCGGCACCGGCGGCTACCGGGTGCTCGCCGGACGGCGCCGGCTGCGCGCCCTGCTGGAGGACCTCGCCCCCGACCGGCTGGAGGTGTCCGACCGGACCACCCTGCGGTGGACCGGGGAGTGGGCGCGGCGGCGCCGGATCCCGGCCGTCATGGTCTCCCACGAGACCGCCGACGGGGTGCTGCGCACCTGGGGGGTGCCCGGGCCCGCCGCCGCACGTGCCGCGGACCGGCTCAACCGGCGCAGCGCATGGGCCTACCACCGGATCGTGTGCACCACGGAATGGGCCGAGCGCGAATTCGTCCGCATCGGTGCCCGCAACGTGGTGCGCGCGCCCCTCGGCGTCGACCTGGAGCGCTGCACCCCGGCCCGGTACAGCCCCGCGCTGCGGGCCGGGTACGCCGCGCCCGGTGAGGTGCTCCTGCTGCTCTGCTCCCGGCTGTCGGTCGAGAAGCGGCCGGGCACCGCGCTCGACGCGCTGGCCGTGCTGCGGGAGCGCGGCGTGCCCGCACGCCTGGTCGTCGCCGGGGACGGGCCGCTGCGGACCTCCCTCGAACGCCGGGCGGCGGCGCGACGGCTGCCCGTCGCCTTCCTGGGCCACGTCGCCGACCGGGAGGCGCTGGCCGGTCTCCAGGCGGTGGCGGACGTCTGCCTGGCGCCCGGTCCCGCGGAGACCTTTGGCCTCTCCGCCCTGGAGGCGCTCGCCTGCGGCACGCCCGTGGTGGCCAGTGCCGCCTCGGCGCTGCCGGAGGTGATCGGCGGCGCGGGCGCCGTGGCCGCCGGCACCGGCGCGGACTTCGCCGACGCCGTCGGCGACCTGCTCGGGCGCCCCGAACCCGGGCGGCGCGCGGCGGCCCGGGCACGCGCCGAACTCTTCGACTGGCCCGCTTCCGTGGCCGCGTTCCTCGCCGCCCACGAGGCACTGCCCACCGGCGACACCGCCCAGCCGCGCGAGCACCGGCCGTGAGCGGCCACGGGGGCCCGCGTCCGGGCGCGGCGCTGCGGTTCGCCGCGCTCGGCGACTCGCTCACCGAGGGGGTCGGGGATCCGGTCGCGGGCGGGTGGCGCGGCTGGGCCGCGCTGCTGGCCGAAGGGGTGGGGAGCCCGGAGCGGCCCGCCGAATTCCTCAAGCTCGCCGTCGGCGGCGCCCTCGGCCGCGATGTCGCCGAGAGCCAGGCGCCCCGCGCGCTCGACTTCGGACCCGACATCGCCTCGGTGATCGTCGGCGTCAACGACACCCTGCGGCGCACCTTCGACATCGGCCGCCTCGCCCGCAGTCTCGACGAGGTCTGCGGGGCACTCGCCGCGCGCGGTACCGTCCTGCTGACCGCGTGTCTGCCGGACCCCGGCGCGATGTTCGCGCTGCCGCCGCCCCTCGCCCGTCCCCTCGCCCGACGGCAGCGGGCGGTGAACGCGGTCGTCCACGCGCTCTCCGACCGCTACGGCGCCGTCCATCTGCACGCCGCGGGCCCGGCCTGGGTCGCCGACCGGACGCTGTGGAGCGCCGACCGGCTGCACCCCGGTGAGCGGGGCCACCGGATGCTCGCGCGGACCTTCCACGACCTGCTGGCGCCCCGGGGCCTCGCCCTCGGACCCGCGCCCTCCGCCGAACCCGACCGCCCGCGTCCCACCCGCGCCGACACGCTGCTCTGGCTCGCCACCGCGGGCACCGGCTGGGTGGCCCGCCGGTGCACCGACCTCGTCCCCCAGTTGCTGTGGCTCGCGGGCGCGGAGGCGGGGCACCGCGCCCGGGGCACCTCGGCGCGCCTCGACCGGACCGCCGACGCCGCCCTGTCCGCCGCGCTCGCCGCCCTGACCCCCGCCGCGCCGGTCCCGTCCGCGCCACGGGTGCCGGTCCCGCCCGTCCCACGGGTGCCGCCCCTGGGCGTCCGAGCCGGGCCGGCCCCGGCCGGCGGCGCGAGAATGGGGGGATGAGCGGGCGCTGGGAGTTCTGGATCGACCGGGGCGGCACCTTCACCGACATCGTGGGCAGGCGGCCCGACGGCCGCCTGGTGACCCGCAAGCTGCTCTCCGACGACCCGGACCGGTACCGCGACGCGGCCGTCGCCGGAATCCGGGCCCTGCTCGGTGTCCCGGACGGCCGTCCGGTGCCGGCCGACCGCGTCGCCGCCGTCCGGATGGGCACCACCGTCGCCACCAACGCCCTGCTGGAGCGGCGCGGCGAGCCGACCGTCCTGGTGATCACCGAGGGCTTCCGCGACGCGCTGCGGATCGCCTACCAGAACCGCCCGCACCTCTTCGACCGCCGGATCCTGCTCCCCGAGGCGGTCTACGACCGGGTCGTCGAAGTCCCCGAACGCGTCGACGCCCACGGCCGCACCGTCACCCCCCTCGACCTCGCCGCCGCCAGGGAACGGCTCGCCGCCGTGCGCGCCGAGGGCATCGCCTCGGCCGCCGTCGTCCTGATGCACGGCTACCGGCACCCCGGCAACGAACGCGGCCTCGCCGCCCTCGCCGAGGAGCTCGGCTTCACCCAGATCTCCTGCTCCCACGAGGTCAGCCCGCTCATCCGCCTGGTGCCGCGCGGCGACACCACCGTCGTCGACGCGTACCTCTCGCCCGTGCTGCGGCGCTACGTCGACGACGTGGCCCGCGAACTCGGCGGGATCCGGCTGATGTTCATGCAGTCCAACGGCGGGCTGCGCGAGGCGAGCCACTTCCGGGGCAAGGACGCCGTGCTGTCCGGCCCTGCCGGGGGCGTCGTCGGCATGGTGCGCACCTCGGGCCTGGCCGGGCACGACCGGGTCATCGGCTTCGACATGGGCGGCACCTCCACCGACGTCTCCCACTACGCGGGCGAGTTCGAGCGCGGGCAGGGCACCCGGGTCGCCGGGGTCCGGATGCGCGCGCCGATGATGAGCATCCACACCGTCGCCGCGGGCGGGGGATCGGTGCTGCACTTCGACGGCCGCCGCTTCCGGGTGGGGCCCGACTCGGCCGGCGCCGTCCCCGGGCCCGCCTGCTACCGGCGGGGCGGGCCGCTCACCGTCACCGACGCGAACGTGATGCTGGGCCGGATCCAGCCGGACCACTTCCCGGCCGTCTTCGGGCCCCGGGGCGACCAGCCGCTCGACGCCCGCACGGTGCGCGAACGCTTCACCCGCCTGGCCGCCGAGACCGGCCGCGCGACCGGGACCGCGCGCACCCCCGAACAGGTCGCGGCCGGTTTCCTGGAGATCGCCGTCCTCAACATGGCCAACGCCGTCAAGAAGATCTCGGTCCAGCGCGGCCACGACGTCACCCGCTACGCGCTCACCTCCTTCGGCGGCGCCGGCGGACAGCACGCCTGCGCCGTCGCCGACGCCCTCGGCATCGGCACCGTGATCGTGCCGCCGCTCGCCGGTGTGCTGTCCGCCTACGGCATCGGCCTCGCCGACGCCACCGCGATGCGCGAGCAGTCCGTCGAGGCCGGGCTCGACGACGCGACGGCGGCCCGGGTACGCGAACTCTGCGACACCCTGGCCGGCCGCACCCGCGCCGAACTGCGCTCCGACGGCATCCCGGACGCCGCGATCACCACCCGCGCCCGGGTACGGCTGCGCTACGCGGGCACGGACGCCGGGCTGCCCGTCGCGCTGGACTCCGCGGCCGCGATGGAGGACGCGTTCACCGCCGCCCACCGCACCCGGTACGGCTTCGCCATGGACCAGCCCGTCGTGGTGGAGGCGGTGCGGGTCGAGGCGGCAGGCGGAGCGGCCGAGCACGGCGAGGTGCTCGCCGGGCCGGGCGGGACCGGCGGAGGGCGGCCGGCCGCCGCCGAGGTGCGGATGTACGCCGACGGCGCCACCCGCACCGTGCCCCTCGTGCAGCGCTCCGCCCTGCGCGCCGGCGACGAGGTGACCGGACCGGCGGTCGTCGCCGAGCCGGACGCCACGACCGTCGTCGACCCCGGCTGGCGCGCCACGGCCGGGGAGGCCGGCCATCTGCTGCTGACCAGGGTGACCCCGCGACCCGGCCGGGTGGCCGTCGGCACGGACGTCGACCCGGTGCTGCTGGAGGTCTTCAACAGTCTCTTCATGGCGATCGCCGAACAGATGGGGGTGCGGCTGGAGAACACCGCCCACTCCGTCAACATCAAGGAGCGGCTCGACTTCTCCTGCGCCCTCTTCGACGCCGAGGGCAACCTCGTCGCCAACGCGCCCCACATCCCCGTCCACCTCGGCTCCATGGGCGAGACCGTCGAGGAGGTGCTGCGCCGCAACGCCGGACGGCTGCGGCCGGGTGACGTGTACGCCGTCAACGACCCGTACCACGGGGGGACCCACCTCCCCGACGTCACCGTGGTGACGCCGGTGTTCGAAGGGGAGGAACTGCGGTTCCTCGTCGCCTCGCGAGGCCATCACGCCGAGATCGGCGGGATCACGCCCGGCTCCATGCCCGCGTTCAGCCGAACCGTCGACGAGGAGGGCGTGCTCTTCGACAACTGGCTGCTCGTCCGCGACGGCCGGCTGCGCGAGCGGGAGACCAGGGACCTGCTGACCGGGGCGCCCCACCCGTCGCGGGCGCCGGACGCCAACCTGGCCGACCTGCGGGCCCAGATCGCCGCCAACGAGAAGGGGATCGCCGAACTGCGGCGGATGACGGACCAGTTCGGCACGGACGTGGTGCGGGCCTACATGCGCCACGTCCGGGACAACGCGGCGGAGTCGGTGCGCCGCATCGTGGCCCGGCTCGACGACGGCGCCTGCCGCTACGAGACGGACGGCGGCGCGGTCATCCAGGTCGCGGTCCGCGTCGACCGCCGGCGGCGCACCGCGGTCATCGACTTCGCCGGCACGTCGCCGCAGCAGCCGGGGAACACCAACGCGCCCACCTCGGTGGTGACGGCGGCCGTGCTGTACGTCTTCCGCACGCTGGTCGGCGAGGACATCCCCCTCAACAGCGGGTGTCTGGAGCCCCTCGACATCCGGGTGCCCGAGGGGTCGATGCTCGCGCCCGTCCACCCGGCGGCCACCGTCGCCGGGAACGTCGAGACCTCGCAGGCCGTCACGGGAGCCCTGTACGCGGCCCTCACCGTGCAGGCGGAGGGCTCCGGCACGATGAACAACGTGACGTTCGGCAACGAGCGCTTCCAGTACTACGAGACGGTGGCGTCCGGGTCGGGTGCCGGGGAGGACTTCGACGGGGCGGACGCCGTCCAGACCCATATGACCAACTCGCGGCTCACCGACCCCGAGGTCCTCGAATGGCGCTACCCGGTGCGGGTGGACTCCTTCGCGGTGCGGGAGGGCAGCGGCGGGGCGGGACACCGGCACGGGGGCGACGGCGTCGTCCGCAGGATCCGCTTCCTGGAGCCCATGACCGTCGCGCTGCTGACGGGGCATCGCCGGGTGCCGCCGTACGGGATGGCCGGCGGGGAGCCCGGGGCGCTCGGCGTGAACCTGCTGGAGCGGGCGGACGGGAGCACCCGCCCGCTGGCGGGCGTGGACACCGTCGACGTCGAGGCCGGTGACGTGCTCGTCGTGCGCACGCCCGGCGGGGGCGGGTACGGGCCCGCGCCGGGCTGACACCACGAGGGCCGGGGCCCCGGGGCTGCTCGGGGTCGGCCGGGGCGGCGGCACGGCTCCCGGGTCAGGCCGGTGGCCGTACGGCAACCGGCGGTGGCCGGTGGCCGTACCGCTCCCGGGGGCGGCTCGTGGTGGTACGGCTTCCGGCGGCGGCACGGCTCCCGGGTCAGGTCCCGGGTCAGGTCCTCCGCCGGCGGCGCACCGGGAGGAAGCGGACCGGGGTGCCGGGCACGGCCTGGGCGGCGGCGGCGAGATCCGGCTCGGCGACCACCCCCACCACCGGGTAACCGCCGGTCGTCGGATGGTCCGCGAGGAACACCACGGGACGGCCGTCGGGCGGCACCTGCACCGCGCCCAGGACCATGCCCTCGCTGGCGAGTTCACCGTGCACGGCACGCTCCAGCGGGGGCCCGTCCGTGCGCAGCCCGATGCGGTTGCCCGACGAGGTCACGCGGTACAGGGCGGTCGCCAGGGTGCGCAGCGCGCCGGCGGTGAACCAGTCGTCGCGCGGGCCGAGCCGGATGCGCAGCAGGAGCTCGCCCGGCGGCGCGGGCCAGGGCACCGGACCGCCGCCCCCGGCGGGCGGTGCGCACCCCGGGCCGAGCGGCAGCACGGCGCCGTCCGTCAGAGGGTCCGGGCCCAGCCCCGACAGCAGATCCGTCGAGCGGCTGCCGAGCACCGGCTCGACCGCGACGCCCCCGGCGAAGGCGAGGTACGACCGGACCCCGCGCACCGCCGGATGCGCCTCCAGCACCGCTCCCGCGGGCACCGCGAGCGCGGCGCCCCAGGCCGCCGGGCGGCCGTCGACCGTGACCCGGCAGGGCGCGCCGCCCACGGCCACCGTCACCGGGCACCGCGGACGCACCGCGCAACCGGTGAGCGTCGTCTCCAGCACGGCCGCGCCCTCGGCGTTGCCCACGAGCCGGTTGACGAGCCGGGCGGCCGGGGCGTCCAGCGCACCGGACCGCGGCACCCCCAGATGGGCGTGGCCCGCCCGGCCGCCGTCCTGCACCGTGGTCAGCGCGCCCGCCCGGACGACCGCGAAGGCCCGGTCGCTCATGGGCCCTCCGCCACGGTGAAGCGGACCGTCGTCCCGGGGGACAGCAGCGCCGCGGGCTCCCGGGACGGGTCCCACAGGACGGCGTCCGTCGTGCCGATCAGCTGCCAGCCCCCGGGCGACGATCGCGGGTAGACGCCCGTGTAGGCACCGGCGACGGCGACCGAACCGGCCGGGACCGCGGTACGGGGAGTGGACCTGCGCGGCACGGCCCACTCCTCGGGCAGCCCCGTCAGATAGCCGAACCCGGGGGCGAAGCCGCAGAAGGCGACCCGGTACCCGGCGGACGCGTGCCGCTCGGCCGCCTCCCGCGGGGTGACGCCCCACAGTTCGGCGACGTCCGCCAGGTCGGGGCCGTCGTAGCGGACGCGTATCTCCACCGAGCCCGCGGCCCGCTGATCGGGCCGGGGTATCTCCCAGCGGGCCAGCTCCCCGGCCAGCCGGGCGGGGTCGTCCAGCCCGTCCAGGAGCACCGTGCGCGCGGCGGGCACGATCTCGCGGACGGGCGGCAGCAGACCCGCGGCACGGCGCCGCAGCAACTCCGCGTGCAGGGCCCCCGTCTCGGGCTCGCCCGGCAGCTCGACCAGGAGGGCGTGCTCGCCCACCGGCAGCACCCGGAGCGCCCCGGGCGGCAGCGCGCCGCTCATGCGAACGCCTCCACACGGACCCCGGCGTGCTCCAGCCGGCCGCGGACCTCGCGGGCCAGCGCCACCGCCCCCGGGGTGTCGCCGTGCAGACACAGCGAACGCGCCCGGACGCCGACCGGGCGGCCGCACCGGGACGTGACCACGCCGAACCGGGCCATGCTCACCGAACGTTCGACGACGGTCGCCGGATCGCTGAGCACCGCGCCCTCCTGGGAACGCGGCACCAGCGTGCCCTCCGCCGTGTAGGCGCGGTCCGCGAACGCCTCGGCGACGACGGGGAGCCGCTCCTTCTCCGCCACGGTGTGCAGGGTGGAGCCGGGCAGGCCGAGCACGGGCAGGCGCTCGCCCGCCAGCAGCACGCCCTCGACGACGGCGGCCGCCTGCTCCTCGTCGTGGACGACCCGGTTGTAGAGCGCGCCGTGCGGCTTCACATAGGAGACCCGGGAGCCCGCCGCACGGGCGAAGACCTCCAACGCCCCTATCTGGTAGGCGACCTCGGCCGCCAGCTCGCCGGGAGGCACGTCCATCGAACGCCTGCCGAAGCCCGCCAGGTCGCGGTAGGACACCTGGGCGCCGATGCGCACCCCGCGGGCCGCGGCCAGCTCGCAGACCCTGCGCATGGTGACCGCGTCGCCGGCGTGGAAGCCGCAGGCCACGTTGGCGCTGGTGACGACGGAGAGGAGCTGCTCGTCGTCGGTCAGCCGCCAGCGGCCGAAGCCCTCGCCGAGGTCGGCGTTGAGGTCGATGGACGCCCGGGTCATGGGTTCCTCCTGTCGGTCAGGCCACGCGGTACTGCTCGTCACGGGTGTCCGTGACGAACATGCGGCCGGGCGCGTGGGTGAGGGCGAACGGCGGACGGGACGCCGTGAGAGCGGCCTGCGGGGTCACTCCGCACGCCCAGAAGACGGGGACGTCACCCGGCTCGGCGTCCACCGGGTCGCCGAAGTCGGGGCGGGCGAGGTCCGCTATGCCGAGTGCGGCCGGGTCCCCGATGTGCACCGGGTCGCCGTGCACCGAGGGCATCATGGCACTCCGCGTCACCGCCGCGGTGAGCCGCCCGGCGGGAACGGGCCGCATGGAGACGACCATCGGGCCGCTCAGCCGCCCCGCGGAACGGCACTGGCGGTCCGTGACGTACATGGGGACGTTGCGGCCCTGTTCCACGTGGCGCAGCGGGACACCGGCCGCCAGCAGCGCCCACTCGAAGGTGAAGCTGCACCCGAGCAGGAACGTCACCAGGTCGCCGCGCCAGTGGGCCAGGACGTCGGTCGGTTCGGCGACGATCTCGCCGTGCTCCCAGACGCGGTAGCGGGGCAGGTCGGTGCGCAGGTCGGCCGCGTCGGCCAGCACCGTCCTCCAGGAGCCGGCGTCGGTGACGTCGAGCACCGGGCAGGGCTTCGGGTTCCGCTGGCAGAACAGGAGCATGTCGTAGGCCCAGTCGGCGGGCACGGACACCATGTTGGCCTGGGTGAAGCCGGCCGCCGTCCCGGCTGTCGGGGCGGCCAGCCCCGCGCGTATCCGCGCTCTGGCCTCGGCCGCCGTCCAGCGGGACGGGCCGGTTTCCGGCCCGGGGGCGGCGGGGAGGAGTGCCGCGGTGCCGGGGCGTCCCACGGCGGGCTGCGCGGTCACATCAGCTCCTTGCCGCGGGTCTCCGGCAGCCCGACGAGGGCGAGGGCGGCGAGGCCGTAGCCCGCGGCGCCGAGGACGAGGGCGCCGCCGACTCCCCAGCTGTCGGAGAGGAAGCCGACCAGGGTGGGCAGGAAGGCGCCGACCGCCCGGCCGCTGTTGTACGTGAAGCCCTGGCCGGTGCCGCGCACGGCGGCCGGGTACAGCTCGCTCAGGTAGGACCCGAAGCCGCTGAAGATGGCCGACATGCAGAACCCGAGGGGGAATCCGAGGACGAGGAGCAGGCCGTTCGCCCCGGAGGGAATGCTGGTGTAGGCGAGGATCCCGGCCGCGGAGAGCGCGGCGAACAGCGCGATGTTGTTCTTCCGGCCGATGCGGTCCGTCAGGTAGCCGCCCGTGAGGTAGCCGATGAAGGCGCCGGATATGAGGAACGCCAGATATCCGCCGGTGCCGACGACGGTGAGCCCCCGCTCGGTCTTGAGGTACGTCGGCACCCAGGTCGCCAGGGTGTAGTAGCCGCCCTGCACACCGGTCGACAGCAGGGTGGCGAAGAGGGTGACGCGCAGCAGGTCCTTGCGGAAGACGGCGGTGAACGAACCGCGCTCGGCGCTGGTGCGGCGCAGTTCCTCGGCGTGGGGGGCGTCGCTGACGTTGCGGCGGACGTAGACGACGAGCAGCGCCGGCAGGGCGCCCGTCCAGAACATCACCCGCCAGGCCGTGTCCGGGTCGAGGAAGTGGAACACCAGGGTGTAGACGACGACGGCCAGCGCCCAGCCGGCCGCCCACGCGCTCTGCACCGCCCCGAGGGTGCGCCCGCGGTGCTTCGCCGAGGCGTACTCCGCGACGAGGATGGCGCCCACCGCCCACTCGCCGCCGAAGCCGAGGCCCTGGAGGGCGCGGAAGACCAGCAGCGTCTCGTAGTTGGGCGCGAAGCCGCAGAGCACGGTGAACACGGCGTAGGTGATCACCGTGATCATCAGGGCCTTCACCCGGCCTATGCGGTCGGCGAGTATCCCCGCCAGCGCCCCGCCGATCGCCGAGACGACCAGGGTGACCGTGGTGAGGAGCCCGGTCTGCCCGTTGTCGAGGCTGAAGTAGGCCGAGATCGCCACCATGCTCAGCGGCAGGGTGAAGTAGTCGTACGAGTCGAGGGCGTACCCGCCGAACGCGCCGCCGAAGGCGCGGCGGCCGCGGGGGCCGAGCGCCCGCAGCCATCCGAACGCGCCGGTGTCGTCCGGCTGTCGACCGTGGACCTCAGGTGCCTGGGTCGTGCTCATCGTCACCTCGCGGAGGGGGGAGGGAGTGCAGGGAGTACGTCTGTGGATCCGGGCAGTGACGACAACGTAGGGGATTGTTCAACGATCCGACAAGGGGCGTGTGGAGTCGTTCCGGCTTATACGATTGGCGCCGGGTGCGCCGGTGCACTCCGACGTGGCGGGCACCGGCACGGGAGAGAGGGGCGTTGTGGGGACGACGGATCCCATGAACGGCGGCGGCGACGGCATCGGCGGCGCCGGCGGACTGGCCGACGACCGCGGCCTGTTGGGGCGCACGAGCACGGCCGAACGGGTCGCCGACATCCTGCGGTCCCGGATCGCCGACGGCTACTTCCCCCCGGGCGAACGCCTCTCCGAGGACGGCATCGGCAAGGCGCTCGGCATCTCCCGCAACACCCTCCGCGAGGCGTTCCGCCTGCTCACCCACGAACGCCTGCTCGTCCACGAACTCAACCGCGGCGTCTTCGTGCGGATGCTCGCCGTCCAGGACGTCGAGGACATCTACCGCACCCGCCAGCTCGTCGAATGCGCCGTCGTCCAGGGGCTGGGCGAGCCGCCGTACGCGCTCACCGGTCTGGAGGCCGCCGTCGCCGGAGGCGAACGTTCCGCCCGGGAACGCGACTGGAAGGGCGTCTCCACGGCGAACATCCACTTCCACCGCGAACTCGTCGCCCTGGCCGGCAGCGCCCGCACCGACGAGCTGATGCGCAGCGTCCTCGCCGAGCTGCGCCTCGCCTTCCACGTGGTCGACGACCCCCGCGGACTGCACCAGCCCTACCTCGTCCGCAACCGTGCCATCCTGGACGCCCTCCGGGCGGGGGAGCGCACCACGGCCGAACGGCTGCTCGCCGACTACCTGGACGACTCCCGGGCCCAGCTCGTGCGCACGTACGCCGGTCTGGTGGCCGGGCGGGGCACGGCGGACGGAGCGTAGCCGGACGGTCGCTTCTGCGCCGTTTCGACCGTTGTCGGTGCGAGGACCTAATCTGTGCACCGTGACTTCGCCTGCCCCCACGGAATTCGTTCCGCCCCAGCTCAGCGCCGGGCCGCGGCCCGCGCAGGGCCCGGCCGCCGACGAAGGGCTGGCGCGGCGCCTGCGCGCGCTCGCGTGCACCGCGCCGCTGCACGACCTCGACGTCCGCAAGGCCAATCTGGCGGGCGAGTACTCGGTCTACTCGATGGCCGAGGTCGCGCTCGCCGCGATCGACCTCGTCACGCTCAACATGGACTTCGACACGGGCGCGGACCACGAGCAGATAGTGGCCAGACTCCTCCCGCGCGTCGCCGCCCAGGCCCCCGCCCGCCCGCAGGCCGAGCATGAGCGCGTCGCGCGCTGGGTCCTGGAGAACCTGATCAACGTCGGCAGCGTGGACCGGGGATTCCGCGCCGTCTACGGCACCTTCGGTCCCGACGGGGTCTACACCCGCCGCGACTACGACTTCAAACTCATCGAGGAGGTCCCCGGCTACGGCGGCAGCGTCTATCTGCGGACCACCGACGAAGCCGTCAACGTGCTCGTCGGCGCGCTGGACACCGACGTCACCAGCGCGCAGATCGCGGCGGAGGTGAAGCTGGAGATCCTCATCAGCCGCGGCCGCCTCGCCGACGCCCAGCTCGCCGCCGAACAGGCCCGCTACCGGACGGTGCAGTACTCGGAGACGCTGCGCCGCACCCTGGAGGCCACCCGGCGCAACGTGCGCGCCGTCGACTGGCTGAACACCGTGCCCGACATGATCGCCGAGGCGCTGGACCACGTCGCCGACCGCTACCGCCACGAGAACGCCATCCTCACCAACATCCGCAAGGCGCGCGACGAGGCCGAGGCCGGCGGCGACCCCAAGATGGCCGAGCACAAGCGCCGCGCCGCCGAGCTCGTCGACATAGTCAAGGACTGCATCCGGCGCCACACCCAGCTCCAGTCGAGACTGCTGGAGGCCGGCCCCCTGTTCCGCGCCGAGCAGGACCGCCAGGCGTTCGCCCGCCCCACGTCGCGCACCGGCCTGGACCTCTACGGGCAGTTGCTGGCACCGTTGCTGCCGCTGCCCGTGCGCTCGGCCGGCCGGGTCACCGACGCCTTCTTCGCCCGGGGCACCGGCCTGCGCACCCCCGTGTCCGTCCGGGTCGGCGACCTGGTCGACATGCTGCTCACCCCGCCCGTGGAGCGCGAGCACCTCGGCGCCCACATGCCGGAACCGGACCTGATCGCCACCCCCGACGACAGCCGCTTCAGCGAGGAGCAGCTCGCGAGCGCCACCGAACTGCTCGACCTGGAGCACGACGCGCCGCGCCGGCTCTCCGGGCTCCTCGCGGAAGCCCGCCTCCGTGACCCGGAACTGCCCTACCTGGTGGCCCTGCTGGCGGTCCACGCGGCGAGCCCGCCGGTCGGCACCGCCTACCGGCAGGGCGAACAGCGGCTGCTGTTCGCCGTCGACGACGGCACCGCGCTCGACGACCCCGAGTTCGGCGGCGCCGACCTCATCGTCGGCACCGCGCTGCTGGACGCGGCGGGCATGGCGGCGGACCGCTCGGAGGCCACATGACCACGCCCCGGCACATGACCACGCCCCGGCGCACGACCGCGGCCCGCGCCCTCCACCCGGTGGAGCCCGCGGCGGCCGTCGTCGGACCGGCCCCGCACCCGGCCCGCACCGGTGCCCCGGCCCGCCCCGGCAGCCCCCGCCCCGCGCGGCCCTCCGCGCCAGCCGCCCCCGCCCCGCCCGGCGCCGGGCGCACCCGAGCCGTCACGACCACCACCCCCGAGGAGCCCCACCCGTGAGCGACCACTCCGCCGAGCACCCCGGTGCCTGGAGCGACCCGGTCACCCCCCAGGGGCCCCCGGCCGGACCGATCGGCCGGACCGGTCACGCCCCCGGCGCCCTCACCCCCGCCGACGCCGCCGACGCCGCCCGCCTCGTCTCCTTCGGGCTGCAGCCCAGACTGCTCCCCGCCCGCGACGCCGAGTACGGCGAACTGCTGCGCCGCTACCGCGAGGACACCGGCTTCGCGCGCCTGGCCGACGCCGTCGCGACCGGCCTCGGCCTCGTGGTGCTGGAGGTCTCGCCCCGCGCCGGCATGGCCGTCACCGCCGCCGAGGACTCCGTCTTCGCCGTCCGGATGGGCGACTACGCCCGCCGCGCCTCCGCCGAGTCGGCCGACCGCTTCCTCCACGGCCTGGCCCATCTCGCCGTCGCCGCCATGGCGTTCCCCCGGCCCGAGGACCTCGCCGACGACGGCTACATCGGACGCATCACGGTCAACGGCGTCGACGCCTTCGTCCGCCAGGCATGCCGCCGGCTGGAGGAGCGCGCCGACGCCGAGGGGGAGAACACCGACCCGGCGAGCGACGCCCCCGGCCTCGAAGCCGCCTGGCGGGTGTACGCCCGCCGCAGCACGACCGGGGCCACCAAGGACGCCCGGCGGCTCGCCGGATCCACCACGGGCATCATCGGCAAGGCGGTCGGGTTCCTCACCGACTCCGGCTTCCTCCAGCGGACCGGCGACGACGCGGGCGGCGCCTACCGCACCACGGCCCGCTACCAGCTCCAGGTCCGCGACATGGCCGGCAGCGCCGCGATGGCCGAGCTGCTGGAGCTCGGCGTCGTCCCGGTCAGCGACGGCAGCGCCACCCTGGTCGCGCCGCCCGGCGACGACGACCTGGAGCTCGCCGCCGACGCCGGCCTGCCCTTCCACTCCTGACCGCCCGCCCGGGGACACCCCACGCCCCGCCCCGGCCGGGCGCCACGACGTTCCGCCGGGCAACACGACGCCAGACGAAGAAGACTGAGAGTCCGCCGCCATGTACGAGTTGTCCCGGGTCCGCCTCTACTCCATCGGCCCCGCCGGTGCGCGCTACGCCGACACCGTGCTCGACCTGCGCGGAGTCGGCGCGCCCGTGCCCCACCCCGCGCCCACCCAGGCGGAGTTCTTCGAGGAGGAGCCCGTCGGCCCGCCGCGCCGCCCCGCGCCCGCCGGCGTCCTCTTCCTGGAGAACGGCGGCGGCAAGTCGGTCCTCCTCAAACTGATCTTCTCGGTGATGCTCCCCGGCCACCGCAACACCCTCGGCGGCGCCAGCTCGGGCGTGCTGCGCAAGTTCCTGCTCGCCGACGACTGCGGGCACGTCGCCCTGGAATGGCAGCACACCCAGACCGGCGAGCTGGTCGTCGTGGGCAAGGTCAGCGAATGGCGCGGGCGCCAGGTCTCCAACGACCCCCGCAAGTTCGCCGAGGCCTGGTACTCCTTCCGGCCCGGCCCGGGGCTGAGCCTCGACAGCCTCCCCGTCGCCGAGGCCACTACGATGCGCCCGCCCGTCGAGGGCGCCTCCGGCGCCCGCGGCCGCCGCCGCACCATGAAGGGCTTCCGGGACGCCGTCACCGACGCGGCCAAGGCGTACCCGCACCTCGACGTGTACTGGGAGGAGATCCACGACCGCTGGAACGAGCACCTCGGCGACATCGGCCTGGACCCCGAGCTGTTCCGCTACCAGCGCGAGATGAACGCCGACGAGGGCGAGGCCGCCGGCCTGTTCGCCGTCAAGAAGGACTCCGACTTCACCGACCTGCTGCTGCGGGCCGTGACCGACACCCGCGACACCGACGGCCTCGCCGATCTCGTCAGCGGCTTCGGCAACAAGCTGGGCCGCCGCGCCGAACTCACCGCCGAGCGCGACTTCACCGCCGGATCGGTCGACCTGCTGGGCCGGATCGTCGACGCGGCCGAAGCCCGTGCCCGGGCCCGCGACGTCCACGCCGGCGCCGAACGGCGCACCCGGACCCTGGCACGGCGCCTCACGGCCCGCGCCGCCGACGAGCGCGGCCTCGCCGCCGAACTCGCCCAGCAGGTCGCCGAGGCCGCCCACGGTGTCGGCGACGCCGAGGAGGCGCGCGGCCACAGCTCCCTCGTCGCCGCCGAACTCGCCTACCGGCACGCCTCGCTCGCCCTGACCGCCGCCGAGAAGGGCGCCGCGTCCCAGCGCCGCGAGCTGATCGACGCGCGCACCCTGCACGCCGCCTGGCAGGCCGCCGAGGCCGTGCTGCGCCACCGCGCGGCCGGCGACCGCTCGGCCCGCGTCGCGGCGGCGATCCGCGAGGCCGAGCGGGACGCCGCCCCGGCCCTGGCCGCCCGCGCCAAGGCCGCCGGCGACCTGGTGCGCGCCCTGCACGCGGCGGCCGAGGACGGCGAACGCGTCGCCAACGAGGAGGAGGAGCGCTCCCGCGTCCTCCAGGAGTCGGGCGAGGCCGCCCACCGGGACGCCACCGTCGCCGCCACGGAGGCCCAGCGCGCCCGCAGCGAGATCGGGCATCTGCGCCAGCGCCTGGCCGAGGTCGAGCAGGAGACCGCCGAGGCGGTACGCGCCGGCTGGCTCGACGACACCGCGCCCGACGCCGACCCTGCCCGCGCCGCGCTCGCCGCCAGCGACGCCGAGCGCACCGCCGTCGAGGCATGGGACGCGGCCCGCGAGACCGCGCGCACCACGGCCGAGCGGGCCAAGGAGGCGGCCGGTGCCGAGTCCCGCGCCGAACTCGCCGCCGCCCGGGCCGAGGACGCGGCCCGCGCCGCCGGGCACGCCTACGAGGCGGAGCGCCGCGCCGCCGAGTCCATCGCCGAGGACGAACGCCTCGCCGACCTTCTGGGCCTCGCCCCCGCCGCCCGGCAGCAGGGCACCGGCGAGGCCGCGCCCGTGCCTGGGCAGCGCACCCCCGGGGGCACCGGAGCGCCCGGGGAGCGCCCCGCGCCGGCCGCCGGACACACGGACACCGAGCCCGCACGGCTGACCGCCGCCCAGCTCGACGGCTTCGCCGAGGAACTGCGCGAGCTGCTCGACGGCTCGGTCGCCTCCGCCGAGCGCCAGCTCTTCGACCTGCGCACCGCCGCCGCCGACGACGCCCGCATCCTCGGCGCGCTCGGCGACGGGGGACTGCTGCCGCCCGCCCCGGACGTGCTCGCCACCGTCGAGTACCTCGGCGAGCACGGCATCCCCGCCCTGCCCGGCTGGCGCTACCTCGCGCAGTCCGTCGACCCGGCCGACCACGCGGCCGTCCTGGCGGCCCGCCCCGAGTTGGTGGACGGCGTCGTCGTCACCGACCCCGACTCCCACGCCCGCGCCCGCGAGGTGCTCGCCGGGGCCGCGCTGCTGCCCCGCTCCGCCGTGGCCGTCGGCACCGCCGCGGCGCTGCTGGCCCCCGTCCCGGCCGTCGGCGAAGGCACCGGCAGCGGCACCGACGTGTTCCTCGTCCCGCCGAACCCGGCCATGCACGACGAACACGCGGCCGACGAGGAGCGGCACGCCCTGCGCGCCCGGGCCGCCGCCCGCGACGAGGAGATCCGCGCGCTCGCCGCCCGGCTCGCCGGGGACCGCGCGCTCGGCGCGCGTCTCGCCGCCTGGCGCGAGGACTGCCCGCAGGGAATGCTCGCCGAACTCGCCGAAGCCGCCCGCACGGCGGGGGAGACGGCGGCCGAGGCACGGGACTCCCTCGACGCCGCCCGCACGGTGCGGGCCGAGGCCGACGAGGCCGCCGCCGACGCCGCGCGGGTCCGCGACGACCGCCAGGAGACCGCCCAGCGCGCCCGCCGCGCCGCCGACGCGCTCGCCGGTCTCGCCTTCCGGCTGCGCGAACGCGCCGGCTGGCAGCTCAAGCTGCGGGAACTGGCCGACGAGGCGGCCGAGTCGGAGGCGCGCGCCGCCGCGTTCCTGGAGCGCGCCAAGGCCGCCGACGAGGACCGCCGCGCCGCCCAGCGCGCCGGCGACGACGCCCGGCGCACGGCCCGCGCGCTGCGCGCGGAGCGGGCCGAGATCGCGGGCGCCCCGGAGAACCTGCCCGAGGACGACACGCCCCGCACCGCCCTGCCCACGCTCCGCGAGGCGTACCGCGCCGCGTCCCAGCTCTACGAGAAGGTCGGTGTCGGAGCCGATCTCCGCGCCGAGCAGGCCCGCGCGGAGAGCGACGAGAGCGCGGCGCTCGCCGAGCTCGACCGGCTGACGAACAAGGTCCGCACCCGGGCCGCCCAGTTGCTGGAGGGCACCGACGGCGCCGACGGCCCGTCCCGGCAGGCGGCCGCGGCCCGCGCCGAGTCACTGGTGCAGATGCTGGAGACCCGGGCGTCCGAGGCGAGCGAGAAGCTGGGCCGCCTCCGCGGCGAGGCGGAGCGCCTGGCCCCGGCCGACGGCGAGGCCCACACGGAGCTCGCCGACGACCTCGTCCCCGCCGACGCCGGGCAGGCGCAGAGCCTGCTGCGCACCGCCTCCGGCGAACTCGCGGCCCGCACCGACGCCCTGGAGGCGGCCCGGGCCGCGCACGCCGGGCTGCTGCGGGCCCACCGCACGGCCGAGGACGCCGCGGGCGGCTTCGACGAGACCGCCGCCCTCCTGCGCGACCTGCTCCGGGACCACCAGCCGGAGGAGGAGGCGGCTCAGCCGCCCGAGCCCTATCCGGGCAGGCTGGAGGAGGCCCGCCAGGCAGCGGCCGAGGCCCGCCGCTCGCTGCGCGGCTGCGCCGGGGACCTCTCCGTGGCGGAGGCCGCGGTGCGCGAGGCGAGCGACGTCCTCGTACGGCACGCCAACTCCACCCGCTACGAGCAGGTGCGCACGCCCGCCCGCCAGCAGATCCGCGAACTGCCCGCCGCGGCGCTGCCGGAGCACGCCGCCCGCTGGGCCGAGGCCTTCGCCCCGAGGCTCCGGGTCCTCACCGACGAGCTGTCCCAGCTCGAACGGAACCGCGACACCATCGTCGACCGGCTGCGCGGGCTGGTCGAGGCGTCCCTGGCCACGCTGCGCTCGGCGCAGCGGCTGTCCCGGCTGCCGGAGGGCCTGGGGGAGTGGTCCGGGCAGGAGTTCCTGCGGATCCGCTTCGAGGAGCCCGACCAGGCGACCCTGGCCGAGCGGCTCGGCGAGGTCGTCGACGAGGCCACCCGCGCGGCCGTGAAGAAGAACGCCTCGGCGGCGTACGGCGAGGGGCGTCGGGACGGCATGTCCCTGCTGCTGCGGGGAGTGCAGGCAGCGCTCCAGCCGAGGGGCGTCGCGGTCGAGATCCTCAAGCCGGACGCGGTGCTGCGCGCCGAGCGGGTGCCGGTGGGGCAGATGGGAGACGTGTTCTCCGGCGGCCAGCTGCTCACCGCGGCGATCGCGCTCTACTGCACGATGGCGGCCCTGCGGAGCAACGACCGGGGCCGGGACAAGCACCGGCACGCGGGCACGCTCTTCCTGGACAACCCCATCGGCCGCGCCAACGCCACGTATCTGCTGGAGCTCCAGCGGGCGGTGTCGGACGCGCTCGGCGTCCAGCTGCTCTACACGACGGGTCTCTTCGACACCACGGCGCTCGCGGAGTTCCCGCTGGTGATCCGGCTCCGCAACGACGCGGACCTGCGGGCCGGTCTGAAGTACATCAGCGTCGAGGAGCATCTGCGCCCGGGGCTGCCGCAGATCGATCCGGCGGGGGAGACCGTCCACGGGGAGATCACCGCGACGCGGATGTTCAAGCGGGCCACGGTGCCCGCGCCCGCCGCGCCGGACCCCTCGGAGTCCACCGCACCGGCCGGGTCGGACGCTCCGGAGCCGGCCGCCTCCGAGTAGCCGGCCCGCCCGGGGCCCGTATCACGGACAGGCCGCCCGGGCCGGCGTCACGGACACCGGCCCGGGCAACCGGAAGGCGCGGGGCAGGCCTCGCAGAAGCACGCCGCGGAAGCAAGCCTCCGAGGGAAGCCTCCGAGGGAAGCGGCCGCAGGACGCCGGAGAAGGAAGCCTCCCAGGGAAGCGGCCGGAGGAAGCCTCCGAGGGAAGCCGCAGAAGAAAGCCGCCGGGGGAGGCTCACCGGAGCAGGCCGGGGCTCCGGACGGGCGGTGGCCGTCAGGCCCCGGAGAGGCTGCCCGCGCCGCGACGCCGTATCCGGGCCGCGGCGCGCTCGGCGCTCCGGGCGGCCTTCCGCTCCCGGCGCCGCTCGCGCCGCAACTGCCGTGCGGTGCTGCTCGGCACGGACACCACACCGTTGCGCTGGTTCCAGACCTGGCGGGTGACCCACACGTCCAGCACCGCCCAGGTGGCCGCCACCGTGCCCGCCACACTCGCCAGTACGGCGGGGAAGGCCAGCCAGGAATCCGTGAGGGTGAAGAGGAACGCCGTCATCCCCAGCGTCAGTGTCACGGACACGACGATCACGGCGCGCACGGCCGCGGTGCGCACCGGGTCCGCCATCCGGCGTGTGCCGTGGGGTTCGTCCGTCCAGAGCGGGCTGCCGTCGGCGTCCTCACCGGCCGGGCCGCCACCGGCCTCCCGCCGCGCCGGTGCGGCGGTCCGCGTGCCACGCGGACCCGGCAGGTGCCGTGCGGAGGATTCCCTTGCGGAACCCGGCGCGGACGCCCCCATGCGACGCTCGTCCGTGTCCATGGATCGTGTCACTCCCCACCTCTGTCCGACTTCAGGGTGACTGCCCGGAATCGGCTGCCCGGAATCGGACGCTCTACTCGCCGCCGGTCCGGCCGCGCCCGTCCGCCGGGTCTGACGGCGGGCGGAACGACGGGCATCGGCGCACGATGCCCGGCAGCGGTGAACCGACGAGGCTTCCCCTACGTATTGACGAGTGACACCGTGTGAAGATTCCCCCGGAATCGACCGCGGCGAAGAGTTCCGGCCATCTGTAAGCGTCCGCTATGCGGTGCGCGATCGCGGTGCGCGCGTGCAATCGCGAATGCCAACTCCGCGAATAGCGGGACATCCTGTGATCGGCCTGTCCGCAGAAGGCCGAAAATCGTCCCGGACGTGTCTTCGGGTTGTCACTCCCGCAGTAGTAGGCTCACGCCGTTTGCTGACGGAACACCCGCCGCGCCGGGCCGGGTTGAGCAGGGGGAGGCCATGCGCTTTCGCGGGAAGTCGATCCGCCGGAAGATCGTGGCGCTGCTGCTTGTGCCCCTGATGTCGCTCACCGCCCTGTGGGGATTCGCGACGGTGCTCACCGGACGCGAGGCCGGACAGCTCCTGGACGCCACCGCGGTCGCCGAGAACGTCGGCACCCCCGTCGAGGACATGGCCGTGCTGCTCCAGGAGGAACGCCGCCAGACCCTGGTCTACCTCGCCGACCGGCGCGCGTCGGACGCGCTGCCCGCCCTGCGCACCCGCCGCGACGCCACCGACGGCGCCGTCGCCGCGATCCGCGACGCCGCCGCACGGCAGTCCGTGCGCGACGACATGACCGGCGAGACGTCCCGGCAGCTCACCGCGCTCCTCGACGCGCTCGACGGGATGACCGCCCTGCGCAGGTCCGTGGACGGCAACACCGTCTCCCGCGCCGAGGCCCTCACCTTCTACAACGGCCTCGTCGACCCCTCCTACACCTTCCTCGCCACGGTCCGCGCCCTGAACGACTCCGCCATGGAGCGCCAGGGCCGCGCCCTCCTCGGTCTGCTGCGCGCCCGCGAGATGCTCTCCCGCGAGGACGCCCTCGTCGCCTCCACCCTCACCACCCGCAAGGTGACCGCACCGGAGATACGGGCCCTCAGCGATCTGGTCGCCCAGCGCAAGCTGCACTACGAGGTCAACCTCGCCGGCCTCCCCGGCAGGGAACGCGAGATCGTCAAGACCTACTGGCGCAGCCCCGAGACCGCACCGCTGCGCGACGCCGAGGAACGCCTGATAGCCGCCGGCCCCGACAACCGGCTCCCCTCCGCCGATCTCGAACGGTGGGAGGAGGCGGCCACCCCCGTCCTGGACGACCTCGCCCGTGAGGCCGTGGAGGCGGGCGACCGCTACCACGACCGCATCGAGCCGGCCGCGTACGGCGTCTTCGTCCGCGCGGGCGTGGCCGGTGTGCTCGGCTTCCTCGCCCTGCTGGTCTCCGTGATCGTCTCCGTCCGCATCGGCCGCGACCTGGTGCGCGACCTCTCCCGGCTGCGCAAGGAGGCGCACGAGGTCTCGGGAGTGCGCCTGCCGAGCGTGATGCGGCGGCTGGCGGCGGGCGAGCACGTCGACGTGGAGACCGAGGCCCCCCGGCTGGAGTACGACAAGGACGAGATCGGCCAGGCGGGCCAGGCGCTGAACACCTTGCAGCGCGCCGCCGTCGAGGCCGCCGTCCGCCAGGCCGACATGCGGCGCGGCGTCTCCGAGGTCTTCGTCAACCTCGCCCGGCGCAACCAGGTGCTGCTGCACCGCCAGCTCACCCTGCTCGACGCCATGGAGCGCCGCACCGAGGACACCGAGGAGCTCGCCGACCTGTTCCGGCTCGACCACCTCACCACCCGGATGCGGCGCCACGCCGAGGGCCTGGTCATCCTCTCCGGGGCGGCGCCCTCCCGGCAGTGGCGCAAGCCGATCCAGCTCATGGACGTGGTGCGCGCCGCCGTCGCCGAGGTCGAGGACTACGAGCGCATCGAGGTGCGCAGGCTGCCCCGGATCGGCGTCGGCGGCCCCGCCGTCGCCGACCTCACCCATCTGATCGCCGAACTGCTGGAGAACGCCACGGTGTTCTCGCCGCCCCACACCGGGGTGCAGGTCCACGGCGAGCGGGTCGCCAACGGTTTCACCCTGGAGATCCACGACCGCGGGCTCGGCATGACGCCGGACGCCCTCCTCGACGCCAATCTGCGACTCGCCGAGACGCCCGAGTTCGAACTGTCCGACACCGACCGGCTCGGCCTGTTCGTCGTCAGCCGCCTCGCCCAGCGCCAGAACGTGCGGGTCTCGCTCCAGCAGTCGCCGTACGGCGGCACCACCGCCGTCGTGTTCATCCCGGCGGCGCTGCTCACCGAGGCGCCCGAGACGCAGGGCACCGGCTTCCGGCTCGACCGCAAGAGCGACAGCGCGGCGGGGCGCCGTGAGCAGAGCAGGCTCGCGCTCTCCCAGATCCCGCCCGGCCCGGCCGCCGCGGCCCTGCTCGACGGACCCGTCGAACTGGAGGCCCCGCTCGGCCCCGAGGACCGGGACCGCGACGCCGCCCGCGCGCGGGAGCGCGGTACGGCCGCCACCTCCGCCCCCGCGGTGGCCGATCCCGCGGGCCTCGGCGACATCGAGGACACCGAGAGCGCACGGGGCGGCATCTTCCGCGCCCGCTCCCTCCAGCGCGACGGCGACCAGGGCGCGCAGCGGGGAGCCCGGCCCGCCGCCGCACCCCCGCTCGGCCCGGTACCCCTGCCCCGCCGCCGCCCGCCGACGCTGGTCGCCGACCACGGCCGCCGGGTCGACGACCGCGGCGCCGAGGGGCGCCACCACCCGCACTCCGACCAGGACGACGCCGCCCCGGAGCCGACCCGCGGGGGACGCGGCGCCGGGAACGGCCCCGTCCCGCTTCCGCGCCCCCTCGACGGCCGGGAGCGGGTCCGCCCCTTCGCCATGCCGCCGGCGGACGCACGCCCCGGGCCGGCGGACGGCCCCGCGCCGGCCGGCCCCTTCGCCCCGGCCCGCGGCACGGCCTCGTCCGCTGACACCGGCCCCGCATCCGGCGCCCGCCACCTGCCCGCACCCGGCACCGACGGCCCCGCCTCCGACGCGGCCGGGGCCCGCGGCTCCGCCGCCCCCGGCACCGACGGGGCGACCGTCGGCGGACTGCCCCGGCGCGTCCGCCAGGCGAGCCTCGTCCCGCAACTGCGCGACACGGGCGACGCCGAGCGCCCGCCCGCCCCGGCGGCCCCGCGCGACGACGAGCGCGACGCCGAGCAGGTGCGCGCCCGCATGGCGTCCATGCAGCGCGGCTGGCAGCGCGGCCGCCGGCAGAACGCAGACGAGTCCGGGGCCGCCCCCGGTACCGACCGCACATCCGGCTCCGGCCGGACCGCACCAGGAACGACATCTGAGGGGGACGGTCCATGACCGCACCGCACGCCGCAGCAAGCGCCAACGGCACCCGGACCGCCGGCCGGGGCTCCGGAGAGCTCAACTGGCTCCTCGACGAACTGGTCGACCGCGTCGCCAGCATCCGCAAGGCGCTGGTGCTCTCCAGCGACGGCCTGGCCACCGGGGCCTCCCGCGACCTCACCCGCGAGGACGGCGAACACCTGGCCGCCGTCGCCTCCGGATTCCACAGCCTCGCCAAGGGCGTGGGCCGCCACTTCGAGGCCGGACAGGTCCGGCAGACGGTCGTCGAACTCGACGAGGCCTTCCTGTTCGTGACCGCCGCCGGCGACGGGAGCTGTCTCGCCGTCCTGGCGGACGCCGACTCCGACGTGGGCCAGGTCGCCTACGAGATGACGCTCATGGTCAAGCGGGTCGGCGCCCACCTCGTCACGGCACCACGGACCGGACCGGCCGCCGGCGGGTGACGGCAGCCATGAGTGACTCCGTCGGAAGAGCTCACACGCCGCACCACTGGATCGACGCGGATGCCGGTCCGGTGGTCCGCCCCTACGCCATGACCCGTGGCCGCACCGGCCACGACAGCCGGCTGCGGCTCGACCTGATCGCCCTGGTGGTGCCCGAGTCGGCCACCGGGGACCCCGGCGTCGACCAGTCGCTGTCGCCGGAGCACGTCGAAATCGTCGAACGCTGCGGCGACACACCGCAGTCGATCGCGGAACTCGCCGCCGGACTCGACCTGCCCGTCGGGGTGGTCCGGGTCCTCGTCGGCGACCTGGTGGACGACGCCCTCGTCCACGTGACCCGTCCCGTTCCGCCGGCCGAGCTGCCGGACGTGAGCATTCTGCGCGAGGTGATCAATGGCCTTCGGGCGCTCTAGCCGCCGGTCCGCCGCGGCGACCGAACCGGTGACCCTGAAGGTCCTGGTGGCGGGTGGATTCGGCGTGGGCAAGACGACGCTGGTCGGCGCGGTGAGCGAGATCCGCCCCCTGCGCACCGAGGAGTCGCTCAGCGAGGCCGGGCGGCCCGTCGACGACACCTCCGGCGTGGAGGCCAAGACGACCACCACGGTCGCCATGGACTTCGGCCGGATCACCCTGCGCGAGGACCTGATCCTCTACCTCTTCGGCACGCCCGGACAGGACCGCTTCTGGTTCCTGTGGGACGAGCTCGCCCAGGGGGCGCTCGGCGCGGTGGTCCTGGCCGACACCCGCCGGCTCGAGGACTGCTTCGCCGCCGTCGACTACTTCGAACGCCGGGGCATCCCCTTCGCGGTGGCCGTCAACTGCTTCGAGGGAGCGGAGCACTTCCCGCCGGACACGGTACGGGCGGCGCTCGACCTGGACGCGGCGGTGCCGCTGCTGGTCGGCGACGCGCGCGACCGGGAATCGGTCAAGCGGATCCTGGTGGCCGTGGTCGAGCACGCCCTGGCCCGCGTCGACCAGGCCCGCGAGCCCGTCACCACCTGACGGCCACCCGGGCCCCGGGCGACCACACACGCCCCGCCCCGCCACCACCCGTGACGGCACACGGCCCCGGCCGTCACATGCCCGCCCCGCCACCACCCGTGACGGCACACGGCCCGTACCCCCACCGACCGGGGTACGGGCCGTGCGTTCTCGGGGTCGGCTCCGGCCGGCCGCCGCCTCCCGGCCGGAGCTCCTCTCCCCAGCCCGGCAGGCTGTCAGCCGTTCTCGGCGAGCCACTTCGCGGCGATCTCCGAGAGCTCCGCGTCCCGGCCCGCCAGCATCATCCGGATCATCTGCGCGTCACCGCGCAGCGACCACGCGGGGTGCCCGAAGGTCGCCGGATTGTTCTTCTCGATCAGGAAGTGCGCCGGCCACGCCGTGCCGTAGCCGATCAGCGGCAGGGCGGCCGCGTACCGCAGCCGCCCGCGCGCCAGCCCGTAGGCGGTGACGGCGAGCCCGGTCAGCGTGCCCGTCAGATGCACCCACCGGGTCGCGGCCCGCGAGTGCATCGCGACGTAATAGGGCCAGAACTCTTCGTACGAGTCGAACGTGTGCTGCGTCATGACCGCACGGTAACTCCGCTCGGCCCGCGCGTCAGCCCCCGTGACCGCGCAGCGACCGTTCGGCCACCGGGAAGTCGAAGAACGTCTGAGGGAACACCTCCGGCCGGTACGTGAAGTGCCACCACTCCTCGGGCAGGTTCACGAAGCCCTCGGCCGCCAGCACCCCTTTCAGGAGCTGCCGGTTCGCCCGCTGGACGCCGGTGATCCGGGGGTCGTCGGTGTGCGAGAGGGTGTCGAAGCAGTCGTAGCCGGTGCCCATGTCCACGGAGTTGTCCGGGAACCGGTCCGCCTGCGGCGCGTGGCACGCGGCCAGCGGCTCGCCCGGCACGTACGGCCGGGTGGGCGCGGCAGGCAGCCGCACCAGCGTGAGGTCGACCGTGCTGCCGCGGCTGTGCCCGGACTTCTCCGCGATGTAACCGTCGGCGAACAGCCGCGACTTCTCCACCCGCGGATAGAACTCCGCCTTCATCCGCTCGTCCGCGAGGTCCTCGGCCCACTCCACGAAGTGGTCGACGGCCCGCTGCGGCCGGTAGCAGTCGTACACCTTCAGCGAGTACCCCTGGCGCAGCAGCGTCCGCTGCGCCCGCGCGAGCGCCTGCGCGGCGGGCCGGGTGAGGATGCACAGCGGCTGTCGGTAGCCGTCGACGGGCACACCGACGAAGTTGTGCGGGCCCGTGTAGCGGATGTCGTGGAGGACCGTCGGCGCCACGGACCGCAGATCGGTGAACTCCCGCGGAGCCTTCGGCTCCGCCTTCGCCTGCGCCGGAGCCTGCACGGACGCGGCGGCGATCAGGCAGACGGCCGCTGCCGCCGCCCGCCGGAAAGCGGTTCCCAGTCGTGTCATGGGCCCACGGTCTACCAGCAACCCGCCCGCGGCGAAAGGGAGATCGGATACAGTCCGGCCGTGTCCATGGACTCCTACTGCGGCCACTGCGGAGCGCCCTACGGCGCCGCCGCCGGCTGGCCCCGCACTTGCACGTCCTGCGGCCGGACCGCCTACCGCAACCCGCTGCCGGTCGCCGTCGCCCTGCTGCCCGTCCGCGACGGCGACGGCACCGGCCTCGTGGTCGTCACCCGCGCCATCGAACCGGCCCGCGGCCTGGCCGCACTGCCGGGCGGCTTCATCGACCACGCCGAGGACTGGCGCCACGCCGTGGTCCGCGAACTCGCCGAGGAGACGGGCATCCGGGCCGCCGCGGACGATGTGCGGCTCGCCGACGCGCTCAGCTCACCGGCCGGGCACCTGCTGCTGTTCGGCCTGCTGCCCGAGCGGATGCCCGACACCCTGCCGCCGTCCGCGCCCACCGACGAGACCGACGGCTGGCACCTGCTCCGCGCCCCGGCGGAGCTGGGCTTCCCCCTCCACACCGTCGCGGCCCGACGCTGGTTCGCCGGCGACTACACCCCAGCCCCCGGCGCCCCCTGACCGTCCGGCCCGTCCGGCGCGGGGTCAGGACGCGGGGCCGGGCGGCGTCCCCGTGACCGGACCGCGGAGCCGCAGCCCCGTCGTGACCGGCACCCGGTCCTCGCCGGCCCAGCGCTCGACCACCACCCGCCCGTCCGCCCACCCCGTCGCGTACCGCTCGATCTCCGGCTCCGCCCAGCCGTCACCGCTGTCCCGCACCACCAGCCCGCCGCCCTTGCGGCCCGGCGCCGGAGCCCACACCTCCAGCTCCACCGCCCCGTCCGCACCCGCCACGGCGAGCACCGTCCCGGCCCGCGCCAGCACCGGGATCCGCTCCGGCGGCGCGTCCACCGTCACCGTCCCCGGCCCCTCGAACACCCGCTCCGTCACCGTGTCGTACCAGCGCCCCCGCGGCAGGCGCACCGTCCGCCTCCGGGCCCCCGCCGTCAGCACCGGCGCCACCAGCAGCGAGTCGCCCAGCAGGAAGGCGTCCTCGCAGTCCCGCAGCGCCCTGTCCTCCGGACACCCCCACCACAGCGGACGGACCATCGGCGCACCGGTCAGCCGCGACAACTGCGCCAGCGACACCAGGTACGGACGCAGCCGCTCGCGCTCCCGCAGCACCGCCGCCACCGCGTCCGCGTACGGGCCCGTGGCCGGTGGACCGCCCACGGTCAGGAACAGCGGCAGCCAGGCGCCCAACTGCACACCGCGCAGCAACAGTTCCGCCTCCCCGCCGGCCCCCGGCGGCAGGGGCCCGCCACCCGCGGCCGTGGCGGGCGCGGTGCGCGCCCCCGCGAGCGGCACCCCGCTCAGCCCCAGCCCCAGCACCAGCGACAGCGCGGCACGCAGCCCCTGCCAGCCCGCCGGGACCTCCTCGCACCAGGCACCCCCGTACCGCTGCATGCCCGCCCAGCCCGAACGCGAGACCACGAACGGCCGCTCGGCCGGACGGCAGCCGCGCAGCCCCTCGTACGCGGCCCGCGCCATCGACAGCCCGCCGACGTTGTGGGCCTCCCGGCCGTCCCCGCCCCGGCCCTCCAGCACCCGGGGCGCCGACAGCGGCACCGCGCCGCCGGGGGAGCCCGCGGCGGCGCGCCCCTCCGGCTCGTGCCACACGCCCGAGAAGCCCTGCGCCGCCAGGTCCTCGTACCACTCCGCCCACCACGCCCGGGCCCGCGGATCCGTGAAGTCCGGGTGCGCCCGCCCGGCCGGCGAGCTCCCGTCCGGGCTGCGCACCTCCGTGCCGTCCGCGTCCGTGACGAACACCCCGGCGGCCGACCCGCTGCCGTGCACCGAGCCCTCAGGCCCGGCCGTCACCGCCGGGTCCACCACCCGCACCAGCCGTATGTCGTCCTCGGCCAGGTCCTTGGCGAGCGCCCCCAGCGCGGGGAACCGCCCCTCGTCCACCGCGAACGGTCCGTCGGGGCCGCCGCCCAGATGCACCGCGGACAGCGGGGCGCTCCCCTCCGCCAGCTCCCGCACACCGTGCTCGTCCGCCGCCGGCCCGCCCGCGTGATGACGCCCCAGCGCCCACGAGGGCGGCAGCGCCGGCGCGCCCGTGAGCTGGGCGAAGCCGCTCAGCACCCGGGCCGGGGATCCCACCACCACCCAGCAGCGCAGCGGCCCGCCGTCCATCCGCATCTCGATCGTCCCCGGCCTGTCGTGCCCCGAGCCCGCGCCCTCCTCGCCCTCCCGGACCGTCACCTTCCCGCCCCAGGTGGTGTCGTGGAACACCAGATGCGTCCCCGCGTCGGCCACCACCGTCTGCACCGGCATCGAGATGTGCGGGGCGTCCTCCTCCGTGCCCGGGGCCGGCACGGCGGAGGACGCCCCGCCGTTCCACAGCCGGTACGACGTCTCCCGCAGCCGCACCCCCGACGCCCGGCCGCCCAGCCCGAAGACCCGCGCGTCCGGAGGCACCTCGCTGCGCAGCGACCAGCGCGCCGGGCCGCCGGCCACGGGCTCCCACCAGCGCGGCGGCAGATCCCGGCGCAGCACCACCCCGCCCGGCGTCCGTATCTCCACCGCGCCGTGCCGGGACACCTCGACCGTCACCCGCTCGGACACCACCCGCCAGCCGCCGTCCTTGTCCGGCTCCAGCCCGGCCCGCGGATCCGCCTCCGGCGGCCGGCCGGCGAGCCCGTACGAGGGCAGCGGCTCCGCGCCGTCCCACCCGCAGAAGACGGCACCGCCGGCCGCCACCACGATCCGCAGCTCCGACCGCGCGAACCGCACCACGCCGCCGCCCGGCAGCGGCAGTGCCTCCCGCACCGCCCCCGGCACCCTCGCCCGCTCGGGCCCGCGCTCCGGCTGCGCCGAACCGGCGCCCCGGCGCAGCCACGCCGTACGTGCCTCCCGCATGCCCCGCAGCGGGCCGAACCTCTTCACCGAGCGCACCAGGTCACGACCGTCCATGCCGTTCACCCTGCCATCGGCGCGCCGTGCCGGGGGCGCTGTTCAACTGCCGTTCACCCGTGGTCGGAGCACATACGCGCCGCGCCGACCATGGGCGGGGAGCCCTGGTGCGGGCGACGATCACATGGCATCGTCCCTGTCAGCCCGCGTCCGCGCACACCCCGCACGCCCGCGGGCCGCGCAGACACCGCGCACCCACCGCGTACAGAGACAGCCCGGGAGCCGCCCCATGACCACAGCAGCGAACCCTGCCCCGCTCTGGCAGCCAGACTCCGACCGCATCGCCGCCGCCCGGGTCACCCGCTTCCAGACCTGGGCCGCCGAGCACCACGGAGCACCGGCCGACGGCGGCTACACGGCGCTGCACCGCTGGTCCGTGGACGAGCTGGAGACCTTCTGGGGTGCCGTCGCCGAATGGTTCGACATCCGATTCGCCACCCCGTACGGCCGCGTGCTGGCCGACCGCTCCATGCCCGGCGCCCAGTGGTTCCCCGGCGCCACGCTGAACTACGCCGAACACGCCCTGCGCACCGCCGACGACCCGGAGCGGGCACATGAACCGGCCCTGCTCCATGTGGACGAGACACACGATCCCGTGCCGACGAGCTGGACGGAACTGCGCCGCCAGGTCGGCGCACTCGCCGCCGAGCTCCGCGCCCTCGGCGTGCGCCCCGGCGACCGCGTCAGCGGCTACCTCCCCAACATCCCCGAGGCGGTCACCGCCCTGCTCGCCACCGCCGCCGTCGGCGCGGTGTGGACCTCCTGCGCACCCGACTTCGGCGCCCGCAGCGTCCTCGACCGCTTCCAGCAGGTCGAACCGGTCGTCCTCTTCACCGTCGACGGCTACCGCTACGGCGGCAAGGAGCACGACCGCACCGCCACGGTGACCGAGCTCCGCGCCGAACTGCCCTCGCTTCGGGCCGTCGTCCACATCCCGCTCCTCGGCACCCCCGCCCCCGAAGGCGCCCTCGACTGGTCGGCCGTGACCGCGGGCGACACCGAGCCGGTCTACGAGCACGTCCCCTTCGACCACCCGCTCTGGGTCCTCTACTCCTCCGGCACCACCGGCCTGCCCAAGGCCATCGTCCAGTCCCAGGGCGGCATCCTGCTGGAGCACTACAAGCAGCTCGGCCTCCACTGCGACCTCGGCCCCGGCGACCGCTTCTTCTGGTACACCTCCACCGGCTGGATGATGTGGAACTTCCTCGTCTCCGGCCTGCTGACGGGCACCACCGTCGTCCTCTACGACGGCAGCCCCGGCCACCCCACCACCGGCGCCCAGTGGAAGATCGCCGAACGCACCGGCGCCACCCTCTTCGGCACCTCCGCCGCCTACGTGATGGCCTGTGCCAAGGCCGGCGTCCACCCGGCCCGCGACTACGACCTCTCCCGGATCGGCTGCGTCGCCACCACCGGCTCCCCGCTGCCCCCCGACGGCTTCCGCTGGCTCCACGACGAGGTCGCCGACAACCTCTGGATCGCCTCCGTCAGCGGCGGCACCGACGTCTGCAGCTGCTTCGCCGGCGCCGTGCCCACGCTCCCCGTCCACATCGGCGAACTCCAGGCCGCCTGCCTCGGCACCGACCTCCAGTCCTGGGACCCCGAGGGCGCACCGCTCGTCGGCGAGGTCGGCGAACTCGTCGTCACCAACCCCATGCCGTCCATGCCCATCCGCTTCTGGAACGACCCCGACGGCAGCCGGTACCACGACAGCTACTTCGACGTGTACCCCGGCGTGTGGCGCCACGGCGACTGGATCACCATCACCGACACCGGCTCGGTCGTCATCCACGGACGCTCCGACTCCACCCTCAACCGCCAGGGCGTCCGGATGGGCTCCGCCGACATCTACGAGGCCGTCGAACGGCTCCCCGAGATCCGCGAGTCCCTCGTGATCGGCCTGGAGCAGCCGGACGGCGGCTACTGGATGCCGCTCTTCGTCCACCTCACCGAGGGCACAGCACTCGACGACGGGCTCCGCGACCGCATCAAGCGCACCATCCGCGAGCAGCTCTCCCCGCGCCATGTCCCGGACGAGATCATCGAGGTCCCGGGCGTGCCCCACACCCTCACCGGCAAGCGCATCGAGGTCCCCGTCAAGCGCCTCCTCCAGGGCACCCCGCTCGACAAGGCCGTCAACCCGGGATCCGTCGACAACCTCGAACTCCTCCGCTTCTACGAGGACATCGCCCGCAAGCGGGCCTGACCCGCCGCCCCCGGGCCCGCGCCACCGGCGCGCGGGCCCACCGCCGGGCCTCCCGGGCCGCATTGTCAGACCCCTCACCTAACGTGAGGGATCAGTGACACACGGCACACAAGGGGGACCTCATGACATCCACCGGCCCGACCACCCGACCCGGCTCCGACGCGGCGATCCGGCGCGCCCTGCGCCGCGAAGTCCCGAACACCCTCGGCATCCTCGCCGACCCGCGCGACTTCGCCGCCATGCGCGGCTACCGCAGCTTCACCTTCGACGACCACGACAGCTATCTGCGCCACGCAGACCGGCTGCTGCGCGCCCTCACCGCCCAGCACCTCCACACCACCCTCGCCCTGTTCGACCCCGACGAATACGCCGACTACTGCGCCGACGCGGGCCTCGACGCCGACAGCCCCGCCTCCCGCAGCCGCTTCACCGCCGAACTCGCCCGCCGCGGCACGGCCGTCCCCTGCACCGGAGCCCCCCTCGCCGAGCTGCTGCCCCACCTCGTCGACGCCACGGTCCGCCGCGCCACCCGGCACTACGCGACGGCGCTCCTCACCGACCTCGGCACCTGCGCGGAATGCGGCGAGGACATCGGCCGCGCCTCCTTCGCCCTGGCCACCCGCGTCCTGACGCGGCTCCTCGACATCGCCGGCCCCGGCACCCACCACCTGGTGTGCAGCGTCCCGGCCCCCGACGAACAGCTGCTCGCCGTCCTCCACGCCCAGGGCGACGACACCACCGCCCCGGCCGCCCTCGACACCGAGGAGGGCGTCGCGTTCGTGACCGTCCTCGCCGCCGGCATCGCCCTGCGGGCCGGCGGAGGCGTCGTCCTGCGCACCACCCGCCCCGGCGCCCCCGACTACCTCCACGGCTGGCGGCTCGACCGCGGCCGGCTCACCCCGCTCACCGCGGGGGAGGTCTTCAGCGCCTACTGCACCGACGCGGCCACCGGCGACCCGCTCCCACCCGAGCCCGGAGTCGAGTACCGCGCGGGCTTCCCCGTCACCGCCGCCGATCCCGGAGGCCACCACTGACACCCGCCCCCGAAGCCTCCCTGAAGGCGCCCGACGAGAAGGGTCCACGAGAAGCGGGAAGAGGGCTCCCCGCCACCGGCGGAAAGCCCTCTTCACCACTCAGGTCACCGGCGGCCCGGCGTCACTCGCCGGACAGCACCGCCTGCGCGGCCGCCCGCGCCTCCTCGGCGGTGTCCGCCGCACGCGCCGCCGCCGCCGCGCGCTCGCACTGCGCGAGCGTGTACTTCGCCAGCGTCGCCCGTACATAGGGGATCGATGCCGCGCCCATGGACAGCGAAGTCACACCGAGCCCCGTCAGCACACACGCCAGGAGCGGATCGGAGGCCGCCTCACCACAGACACCACAGCTCTTGCCCTCGGCCTTCGCCGCCTCGGCGGACAGCGCCACCAGGTCCAGCAGCGCCGGCTGCCACGGGTCCTGCAGCCTGGACACGGCACCCACCTGCCGGTCGGCGGCGAACGTGTACTGCGCGAGGTCGTTCGTCCCCAGCGAGAGGAACTCGACCTCCTGCAGGATCGAACGCGCCCGCAGCGCGGCGGAGGGGATCTCCACCATCGCCCCGAACTTCGCCTCCAGCCCGGCATCCCGGCACGCGTCGGCGAACGCCTTCGCGTCGGTCCGGTCGGCGACCATCGGGGCCATGACCTCGAGATAGACGGGAAGCCCCCGGGCCGCCGTCGCCAGCGCCGACAACTGCGTCCGCAGCACCTCGGGGTGGTCGAGCAGCGAGCGCAGCCCCCGCACGCCCAGCGCCGGGTTCGGCTCGTCGGCCGGGGTCAGGAAGTCCAGCGGCTTGTCCGCCCCCGCGTCCAGCACCCGCACCACCACGCGCCCCTCCGGGAACGCCTCCAGCACCTGGCGGTACGCCTCGACCTGCTTCTCCTCGGAGGGAGCCCGGCTGCTGTCGTCGAGGAAGAGGAACTCGGTACGGAAGAGGCCCACGCCCTCCGCCCCCGCGTCCAGCGCCGCCGGGACATCGGCGGGGCCGCCCACATTGGCGAGCAGGGGCACCTTGTGCCCGTCCGACGTCGCCCCCGGACCAGTGGACGCGGCGAGCGCGGCCTTGCGCTCCGCGGCCGCCCGCTCCATCTGGGACCGCTTCTCCTGCGTCGGCTCGACGAAGATCTCGCCCGTGCTGCCGTCGACCGCGACCAGCGTGCCCTCGGCCAGCTCCCCGGCACCGGGCAGCGCCACGACGGCCGGCACCCCGAGCGCCCGCGCCAGGATCGCGCTGTGGCTCGTCGGCCCGCCCTCCTCGGTCACGAAACCGAGCACCAGCGACGGGTCCAGCAGCGCGGTGTCCGCGGGCGCCAGGTCACGGGCGATGAGGACGTACGGCTCGTCGCTGTCGGGGACGCCCGGCATGGGCACCCCGAGCAGCCGCGCCACGATCCGGTTGCGCACGTCGTCGAGATCGGCCACCCGGCCCGCGAGGTACTCACCGGCACCCGCCAGCAGCGCCCGGTACGCGGCGAAGGCGTCGTACACCGCGCGCTCGGCCGTGCTGCCCACCGCGATGCGGCGCTCCACGTCGGACATCAGCTCGGGGTCCTGGGCCATCATGGCCTGCGCCTCGAGCACGCCCTGCGCCTCGCCGCCGGCGAGGTTGCCGCGGGCGATCAGATCCGCCGCGACCGCCTCCACCGCCTGGCGCGCCCGCCCCTGCTCCCGCTCCGCGTCCTGCGGCGGGATCTGCTTGGCCGGCGGCTCCAGGACCGCCGTGCCCATGTGCCGCACCTCGCCGATCGCCACACCGTGGCTCACGCCGACGCCTCGCAGCGTTGTCTCCATGTCACCGTCTCCGATTCGGCGACGGCGCCGTGCCGTCGCGGTGGATGTCCGACCGCACGGTGACCGGCTCCCGTCGCCGGTCACCGCGAGAGGTCACTGCCAGCCGAAGAGGCTGTCGCCGACCTTCACCTCTCCGGCCTCGCGGACGTCGGAGAGGGAGTCGGGCGTGGCCTCGAGTGCCACGACGGGACAGATGGGCGACTTGCCCGCGGCCTCCACGGCCGAGGGGTTCCAGCGGACGACGGCCTGGCCGCGCTCCACGGAGTCGCCCTTGGCGACGAGGAGTTCGAAGCCCTCGCCGTTGAGCTGCACGGTGTCGATGCCCAGGTGGGTCAGTACGCCGTGCCCTTCGTCGTCGACGACGACGAAGGCGTGCGGGTGCAGCGAGACGACGATGCCGGTGACAGGGGACACGGCCTCGGAGGGCCCGCGCTCGGGGTCGATGGCGGTCCCAGGACCGACCATCGCGCCGGAGAAGACCGGATCGGGAACTGCCGCGAGCCCGATGGCCTGTCCGGCGAGAGGGGACGTCACTGTGGTCATGGAGCCTCCCAGGGCGGGGATTTCGTACGGCGTCGTCACTGCCTGTACCGGACGACGCACCGTTCAGCAGGGTATGTCACATGAAGTCCTAGTTCCGCCCGAGACCTACCAGTTGAACGGACCTAGGGAGCACCGGAAACGATTTGCCTCGTCTGCGTGCGACCTGTACTGTCGTACCCCTGCCTGGCCC